>CAZVEV010000026.1:0-37481 GCA_964625865.1 uncultured Planctomycetaceae bacterium
AAGATGCCGCTTCTACATTACCCGCCCGACAATCTTGCTCGGACAGACTACTAGGGCTGAGTCGCCTGCAGGACCTTTTTCGCCCTGGCCCGGGTCTCTTCGCTCCGGGCGTTCTGGACGACCTTCTGCATCACCGCACGCACGCGGGCCTTGTCGGTGCCGCTGATCTTCTCCGCAATCAGGACGGCAGCGAAACAGGCGTCTTCGGCAATCTCGGGCTGGTCCAGCACGGTGGCCGCCAGGGCCAGCGACTCGAGCGTCGGAACCGTGCCCAGCGTGCCCAGCACGAGGACCTTCTCCTGCTTGCGCGAGGCCAGTGTCATCGCCTCGCTGAGCGTGGCAAGGTCGGCGGGCCGGTCCTTGCCCGGGCCGGCCAGCCGGGCCATCCCGCGGATCGCCAGAACGTGATTCCGCAGGTTCTTGACGTCGCGGGCCAGTTCCTTCAGGTGACCGATGGCGGCGGGGTCGGGCCAGTTCGCCAGTTGGCGCAGGGCTTCAACACTGACGTCCTTGTCGTCGTCGGCCATGCGGGCGACGATCTCGCCCAAGGCTTTCGGTCCACCGGCCAGGGGCAGCGCACGCATCAAGAGGATGCGCGTGGTTGGCTCGGCGCCGGCGAGACCGGCAATCACGGGGTCGGCGCATTGGGCCTGCCCGCGTTTACACGTCGCCAGCAAGGTCAGTGCCGCCAGCTTGCGTTCGGCCTTGTCCTTGGCCGACTTGAGTCGCCTGACGACGACGGCCGTCTGGTTCTCGTCCGCCATGGCACGCAGGGCGGCGAGGACCGCCATCCGCACCGCCAGGTCGGGATCGTCCGCGCTCCTGGCCATCACGGGAACCGCGTCGGGGACGTTACGGTCAACCAGCGCGGCGATCAGTTCGATCTTCGGCTTGGCGCCGGCGGTCTTGAGGGCCTCTGTCATCGCGGCGTTCATCGCGTGGCCGCGGAGCTTTCGAAGGCTGCCCCGCGCGGCGTCCTTTTCGGCGTCGGACCCGGTGGCGGCGATCTTGGCGAGCACGGGAACGTCGGCGGTGCCGGCCACACCGGCCAGGGCCGTCGCCGCCGCTGCGCGAAGGGCCTCTGTCTTGCTGCCGAGCATCTTCACGATCGCCGGTCGTGCCGCAACGTCGCCGCGGTCGCCCAGCGCGTCGATCAACCGGACCTGCACGTCGGTCGGCAGGGTCGGCAGGACCGTAACGAACCGCATCGTCGCGTCGGTGCCCGGGACCTTCTCACGGACCTGCTCCAACGCCAGGGCGCGCATGTCCTTGTCATCGCCGCCGAGCAGTTCGACGATCATGTCGACGACGGCCTTGTCGGCCGCGCGCGATTCGGTTGCGGGAAAGGCGATTGAGACGGCCGCAAGAAGGGCCATCGCGCAGAGCAGCGTCGAACGTCGCATGGTTTCAGTCCTTACTAACGTCCCATCTGTTGAAGCGGGTGCCGTGGCTTGACGCGAAGCGGCAACCACGTTTCCTCGAACGAAGAATCAACGTGGTTGCTCCGCTGCGCTCCGCAGCCCACGGCACCCGCTCCTTCCATGAATCATCTGTCACGTCTGCCGCGCGGTGTCACTTCCCGGACGCGGTGGCGAAGATGCCCTTCGTGGCGGCCACCTTCACGTGTGCGGGCTGATCGCCGCTCTTGAGGGCCTTGTACAGCGCGAGGGCCTGGGCCTTCTCGCCGTCGGCAGCCAACTGCTGGGCGCAAATCAGCCGGGCGTCGGCCAGGGGCATCTTCATGCAGGCCTTGGCCTTGCCCGCGCACGCCGTCAGCGCCTTGGCCGCCTCCGGCGTGCCGATAAGGGCCAAGGCATGGGCGGCCGCCTGGGCGATCGCCATGTCCGAGTCGCCCACGTACTTCGCGATGGCCGCCGTGCTCTTGGCATCGCGACGCGTGCCCAGCGTGCCGATGATGCCCGGCTTGAGCTTGGCCGAGACCTTCGGCATCGCGTCGCGCAGCGCTTCGGTCGCCTTGTCGTCGGGGATGCGTCCCAGGGCGAAGCGTGCAATGTGCGAGGTCTTCTCGTCCGGCAGCAGCGCGGCCAGGGCCTTGACCGACTCGCCCGTGCCCACCTGCATCAGCTTGCGGCAGACGTAGTCCTGCGCGGACCGCGAGATCCCGCCGGCCAGTACGTCGGTCAACTGCTTGGCCAGCGTCTTGCGCCCTGCCGCATCGCCGTGCGTGGCGATGATCGCCTGGTCGATGGGGTTCAGCGCCTTGCGATCGGCGTCCCAGTCATAGGTTTTCAGTGTTTCCAGTGCCTTGTCCACCGCGGCGGTATCCACCTTGGCGGCGGTTGAAACGGCCGATCCAGCCGCCGGTGTCGTTCCTGTCATGGTCTTGCTCGTCATCTCAGCATCTCCTTGATGCGATTGTCGTCTCGTTAGATTACCCAGGGCTCTCTTCGTTCAACGTCGACCAGGCGGTTGGCTTCGTCGTCGTTGACAAACTGCTGCTTAACCGTGTCCCACTTCAGCGACCGTTCGAGTTGGTAGGCGATGAGGAACAGGTGGCAGACGGTGGTGGTGTGGACGGCGAACTCGATGTCGCGGAACGGCCTCTTGCGCGTCTTGACGCAGTCGATGAAGTCGCCGTAGATCCCGCCGGTCCCGGCGTACTTGGGAACGGGCTTGGACGGGCCCTTCTCGTTGGTGCCGATCACGTGCATGTTGCCCTGCCCCGGATAGTTGTGGTGAATCATCTTGCCGTTGGGGTAGCGGCAGGTGGCGTACTTCTTGCCCTTGTCGTTATGGAAGATGACTTCCTCGGGCTCCAGTTCGCGGACGTCGATGGCGAAGGTGGCCCCGCCGAAGTGGTGGGCGCCCCAGTCGGTCATGCCCCCCCCGGAATAATCCCTGAACGACCGCCAGCTCTTCCCGTTGATGCTGTAGCTGCCGCTGCACCGATAGCGGTGGTACGGCGCCCAGGGGGCCGGTCCCAGCCACATGTCCCAGTCGAAGCCGTCGGGAATCGGCTCGCCCTTGATGTTGCAGTCCCTCGGGAGCGGGCCGACCTTGACGTTGATCGACTTGATGAGACCCTTGTCGCCGTTCCAGCAGGGGTTGACCACGCGCCGGTAATCGCCCAGGACGCGCTGGGACCCGCCGGAGACGACCCGCCCGTACCGCCGGGCCGCTTCGATCATCAGCTTGCCCTCGCGCAGCGTCTTGGTCTCGGGCTTCTGGCAGTAGATGTCCTTGCCGTTGCGGCAGGCCTCGATCACGATAATCGCGTGCCAGTGGTCCGGCGTGGCGCAGTGCACCGCGTCGATATCGTCGCGGGTAATCAGTTCGCGGAAGTCGTTGTAGACCTTGCAGTCGGTGTTCTTGTACTTGCCGTCAATGGCCCTCTTCGAGCCGTCGCGAATGCCCTTCCTCACGTCGCACATGGCCACGTACTGCACGTCGCCGCGATTCAGGAACGACCGCTGGTCGCCGCGCCCCATGTTGCCGATGCCGATGCCGCCCATGACGATGCGCTCGCTCGGCGCGGTCTTGCCGTCCTTGCCCAGCGCCGAACCCGGGATCAGATACGGCAGGGCCACCGCGCCCGCCGCCGCCTTCAGAAAGCCTCTTCGACCCAGAGATGTACTCCGGTCGTCTGTTGGTTTGCTCTTGTGATCTGCCACGTGTTGATCCCTTTCCCGATAGTTCGCTTTGCGGCGCCTCACTGCTTTGCGAAGTAGCTTCGCTACGCAGCACGAGTCGGCGTCCTGGATGGCCTCCCTCCCCGCGACCGCCGCGGGGCATTGAGGCTGATTGTACTCGATCCGAAACGACAACGACAACGGCGTTAGCCGCAGATCTCGCGGATACCACAGATTTGAACAAGACAACAACAGATGTGTTTCGTGCTTCTTGCTTTTGGCCTGCAACGTCGCAGACGCCCGTGGCCGCCCGTGGCCACGTTCTGTCCCGCAAGCCCCCCCCCCGCCGCCTGGGGGTGAGAAAGCTGCTTAGGCCGCGGCCTCGTGCGTTCTAGAGGGGACAGGCCGGGTTAATGCCCGCCCCGACGATGTGCAGGACGACATAGTCTTGCGGCCGGGAGCGCACTGGGTAGAATCGTCTGGCAAGGCTCGGGACGAGCGAGCAAGCGGCCGGCTGGATCGGCGGTTGGTGGTTCTTATTGCAGGGAGACTGTGCTTCGTGGATATCTGGCATGCACTGGACGCCGATGAAGTCCAGAAGCAACTCGACGTGGCCGCGGATCAGGGGCTCACCGGCGCTGAAGTTGAATCGAGGCGCAGCATCCACGGCCCCAACGTGCTCGACGAAGGCAGCAGCAAGGGGCCGTGGCGGATCCTTGCCGAACAGTTCATGAGCCTTCTGGTGATCCTGCTTGTCGTGGCGGCCTTCGTGTCGGCGGTCGTGCTCGGCGAGTGGGTCGACGGCGGGGTGATCCTGGTCGTGGTGATCCTCAACGCTCTTCTCGGCTTTAGCCAGGAGTTTCGCGCCGAGAAGGCGATGGCCGCACTGAAGAAGCTGACGCGGAACACGGTGCGGGTCCGCAGGGACGGAGCGATCCGGGAGGTCAAGAGCGACCAGATCGTTCCCGGCGACGTGGTGTTCCTGGAGGCGGGGAACCTGATCGCAGCCGACTGTCGACTTCTCGAGGCGGCGGATCTCCGCGTCGAGGAAGCGCCGCTGACCGGCGAGTCGGTGCCCGTGACCAAGCAGTGCGAGTCGCTGGGCGACGCCGCCACGCCGGTGGGCGACCGCGTGAACATGGGCCACATGGGCACGGTGGTCACGTACGGCCGCGGCGTGGGGCTCGTGGTCGGCACGGGCATGGACACCGAACTGGGCAAGATCGCCGGCAGCCTGCAGGCGGTCGAGAAGGACGAAACGCCGCTCCAGAAGCACCTGGCGCACCTGGGCAGGATTCTCATCGTCGTGGCCCTCGTGTTGATTGCCGTCGTCGTGGTCATCGGCCTGGTGCAGGGCAAGGACCTCAAGACGATGTTCCTGACGGCGGTGAGCATGGCCGTCGCCGCCGTACCGGAAGGCCTGCCCGCGGTGGTGACGATCGCGCTGGCCGTCGGCGCCCAGCGCATGCTCCGGCGCAACGCCCTGATCCGCAAACTGCCCGCCGTCGAGACGCTCGGGTCCGTGACGGCCATCTGCTCGGACAAGACCGGCACGCTGACGCGAAACCAGATGACGGTGACGCAGCTCGTCCTGCCTGACAAGACCGTCGAGATCTCCACCAAGGCCCACGCGGGCAAGAGCGAGTCGCAACTCGACCTGTCGGCGGACCCGGCGGCGGCCGTGCTGCTGTGCATGGCGACGCTGTGCAATGACGCGGCGATCAAGGACGACCCGGACACGCCCAAGACCGACACGGCGGGCGACCCCACCGAAGGCGCCCTGCTGCTGTGCGCCCTGGACGCCGGGTTCGAAAAGGAGCACCTCGACAAGATACTGCCCCGCATCGGCGAGGCGCCCTTCGACTCCGACCGCAAACGCATGACCACCCTGCACGAGGTGCCCGCCGACCGGGACGCCCTGCCGGAGGCCCTGCGGACCGGATGGGAGGCCATCGTGGGTCCCGCCGCCTGCTTCGCGGCAGCCAAGGGCGGCGTCGAAAGCCTCTCCGAGGTCTGCGACCACATCTACCGCGGCGGGCAGGTCGCTGCAATGACGCAAGAGGTGCGCGAGGAACTGTCCCAGCGAAACGCCGACCTGGCCGGACACGGCGTTCGTGTGCTGGGGGTGGCCTGGCGGGGCTTCGACGCACGCCCGTCCGAGCCGGACGCCCAGGCGGCTGAGAGCGAGATGGTCTTCCTCGGCATGGTGGGCATGGTCGACCCGATACGCCCCGAGGTGCGCGAAGCGGTGGGCAAGTGCGTCTCGGCGGGCATCCGTCCGGTGATGATCACGGGGGACCACCCGCTGATGGCGCGATACATCGCACGCAAACTCGGCATGGTGCCCGAAGACGACGACAGCAGGGCCCGCGTGATGACCGGGCGCGAACTGACGACGATGTCCGCCGACGAGTTGAGCGAGGCCGTCAAGGACGTCTCGGTCTACGCCCGCGTGGCGCCGGAGGACAAGCTCAACATCGTCGACGCCCTCCAGGCTCACGGCGAGGTCGTGGCGATGACGGGCGACGGCGTCAACGACGCACCGGCACTGAAGAGCGCCGACATCGGCGTGGCCATGGGCATCACCGGCACGGACGTGTCCAAGGAGGCGTCCGACATGGTGCTCGAGGACGACAACTTCACGACCGTCGTCGCCGCCGTCGAGGAAGGACGGACGATCTTCGCCAACATCAGGCGGTTCATCCGGTTCCTGCTGGCCTGCAATACCGGGGAACTGTGGGTCTTCCTGATCGCACCGTTTTTCGGCATGCCCCTGCCCCTCCTTCCGGTGCAGATCCTCTGGATGAATCTGGTCACCGACGGGCTGCCCGCGATGGGGCTCGGCCTCGAACCGTCCGAACGGGACATCATGAGCCGCCCGCCCCGCGATCCGGCGGCGCCGATTATCGACTGGATGCAGGGGGTCCGTATCCTCTGGATAGGCCTGCTGATCGCGGTGCTGGCGATGGCCGTCGGCTACGGCGCCTGGCGAGATGCCGGCTCGCCGGCCGGCATCGACCCGCATGCCCCCGGCGCCGCGGTCCGCCCGGCGGTCTGGCAGACCATGCTGTTCTGCACGATGGTCTTCGCCCAGTTGTTCCTGGCCTTCTCCGAGCGGAGCGACCGGTACTCCCTGCTGACGATCGGACTGCTCTCGAACAAGTACGTGCTGATCTCGGTCATCGGCGCCCTGGCCTGCCAACTGGGCGTGGTCTACCTGCCGCTCTGCCAGACGCTGTTCAAGACCGCGCCGCTGACCGCGGGCCAACTGGGCCTCTGCATCGCCACCGGCATGGTCGTCCTGGTCGCGGCAGAACTCGACAAGGCCGTCCGGCGCGCCAGGAGTCCGATCAGAGCATGATGCCGGACATGACCCCGGCAGCGGTGGCGCAGAGATCGGAGGCCTGTTCAGTGCGCAGGGGCCGAGCCCTTGAGCCTACCTGACTTTGTCCGGGATGTAGAACTGGTGGGGATACCCGCTGGCGACGTGTTTGCTGACGCCCATCTCGTCGGCGGTGTACTGTTCGACGTGGCCGTCGGTGTAGCCGGCGTTCATGCGCATGTCCCTGGGGACGGCCTCGCTGCCGGCAAAGCGGATCCACGTCGATCCGTAGCCGTAAAAGAACTCGCCCGTGCTGCCGACCACGCCGGGCGAGGAATGGGCCTGCCACCAGTCGTTGCTATACCCGCGCCACGCGAGCATATCGGAGACCAGCAGGTCGTCCTGGCCGGAACTGTGCAGCGTGGTGGGCCCCTGGAAGCCGGACTCGAACCCGCGGTAGTCCCACAGCAGCCAGTAGGAACTGCCCAGGTGTCGTGTGTTGCCCGCCTCGTACTCGCGCTGCATGTACTCCGGCTCGCCCGGCGAGAACGAGCAGACGAAGACGCTGACGTCCGGGAGATACCGGCCCAGGTACGGGTAGACCGCCCCACCGTTGTACTTCGTGTCGGCCCGCGGGTCGTCGGCATGGTAATTCAGTTCGTCGGGCCAACTGTACCCGTGCGACGTCCAGCACCACCGCACGACCGAGGGGGGCAGATTGCCCTCGTTGTTGGCCGCGTACTGCCCCGCGCCAAGCAGGATCTGACGTACGTTGTGCCCGCAGATCGACAGCTTGGCCGCCTTTATCGCCTGCTGGATGGACGGCGCGAGGATGGCCGTCAACAGCGCCATGATCGCCACCACCACCATCAGTTCGATCAGCGTGAGACCCTTAGCGTCTCTGCATGTACTGCGATCATCCCACTTTGTTCGGCGCCGGGCAGCATGTTCGTTGTGCGACATTGGAGTTCTCACGCTTTCCCGTTCGGCTCAACCAATTGGACCGGGATAGTCTCGTGTCGGGCCCGCTCGTCGGGCCGTTCGATGGTTGTATGGAGAAGTCGGCCGACGACGGCGGCCTGGTCCTTGAAGCTCAACTCGGGGCAGACCTTCGGCCAGCGGATCTCGTCGGCTGACTTGAGGCTGTCGACGTCACTGATCAGCAGCAGATCGTCCGGAACGGTCAGCCCGATCGATGCCGCCACGTCGGAGGCCACCTGGGCAAAGAACCTGCTGCGACACAACAACGCCGTCGGGCGCCGGGATGAGGTCAGCAGGTGGCGAATCTCCGCTTCGGCGACCTCCGCGTCGACCGGGAAGTTCCGCACCGTCAGCGTGCCGGGAGGCAGGCCGGCTTCGGCAAGGACCTCGTTAATGCCGTCCAACGTCCTGTGGTCACCCGGCAGCCAGGTGTCCCGCATCACAAGGCACATTCGCCGGTGGCCGCGATCGGCGGCGTAGCGGGCCATCAGACGCCCCGTGCCATGCTGGTCCACGTCGGCCGACGGGAGCAGACGAGTGGTTCCGAACACTCCGCCAAAGACCGCTGTGGGCGTGCATGTCTCGAGGGCCAGTTCCTGAATCTCACGCGAGCACCCTACCAGCACCATGCCGGAGAGCCACCCCTCGCCGGAGGCCTTCTCAAGCAGCGAGCGGACGTAGGCCACCCGATTCTCACGGCGAAGCACGTTGATCTGCACGTCGTAGCCGTCCACGGCCTCCAGGACGCCTTCGATCAGTTCTCCCACGAGCAGGCCCGTGCGCAGGCGTTCCGGCGTGGTCAGCACGTGCACGAGGCGCAGGTTCAACGTGGGTCCCTGGGCTGCCTCCGGGCCGACGAACGTTCCTACGCCGCGCTTGCGGATCAGCACGTCGCGCTCGGCGAGGTGGGCCATCGCCCGGCTGGCCAGCGGCGTACTGACGCCGAAGACCTTTCCCGCTTCACCGGCGGTAAGATACTGCTGCCCCGTACTGAGCCCGCGTCGGCGGATATCCCGCTCGATCAACCCCCCCACGCGAGCGACGTTCACGTTGATTACTGGTAGATTACTCATGAGTCCACACTTTATTCTAGCACAATGCGCCACTAGTTCAAGGTATTCTTTCAAATTATTTCAAATTAATTCGGATTAGGCCATATGTCGCCTCGGGTAGGTCTGCAAGCGTCTGATCGTGGCAGGCCCGATGGCCGCCCGCGGTATGGCCTGACTCACGTCATCCGGGGCGTGAATGCTCGCACGGCCAGGGAAACGTCATAGACGCCCGGCTGATCCCTCTGGCCGCGTTTGGGCGTGTTGCTGGGGGGGAAGGTCATTTCTCCCGGCCGATTGCGGCCACGCGGTTTCCAGACCCCTTGGCCGGGATGCTGGGGACCTCTCTGGGACGCTGCGACGGGAACACCTTTGCCAGGCTGTTCGATGATCAAAAAAAGTTGAACTTATATTCTTGAACTCTATTCAGCGTGGTGTATAATCTTCCGTGTGAGATCGTGGATCATGATTGGGAGTGCTAGCTGACGTGATGGAATCCGGCGTCCAATCCAACGTGGAGCGTGTGGCGGGGCTGATGGTGGCTGACATTCGTCGGCGCGGGCTGTCGGCGGGTGATCGGTACCTGACGGCCCAGGAGGCCGGGACGTTCTTTGCCGTCAGCCCGCAACTGGCCAGCCGCGCGATGCGCCGACTGGCGAGCAGGGACATCCTCCTCCGCAAGGCCGGGTCGGGGACATTCGTCGGCTCCGGCGCGAAGGTCGCGCCCGCCGAGCAACTGCGGTGCATCCATATTCTGGCGTCGACGGAACGTTTGCGGCGAGGCCTGCCGGCCGGCGATCTGACCCAGGGCCTGCTCGACACGATGGCGGGGTACGACGTCCAGGTCAATCTCCTGTCCCAGGGCCAGCCGGTCGGGCACACGAGACACCTGCTGACTCGCCTGTCGTCGGCGGGGCTGGTCTCGGGCCTGGTCCTGGTCGGCTGCTCCCGAGAGGTCCAGGAACTGGTCTGTGAACTTGGCATCCCGGCGGTCGTTTTCGGCGGGGTGTTCCCGAGCACGCAGGCCTTGGCGTCCGTGGACGCCGACTGGCGCAGCGTCGGCCGCATGCTGGCCGGTTACGTCCTGGACCGTGGCCGGAGACGAATTGTCTTTGTCACCGGCGACACGTGGCTGCCGGGCGACAACCAGTTGCTTGACGGGCTGAGCGAAACGTTGGCCGAGCGCGACGTGGCGCACGGTGCCCTGATCCTGCGAAGCCTCCCCACGGAAGATCCGCTGGCGGGCGAGGAGATCCGCGCGGTGCTTGCCGAGAGCGACTCGCGTCCGACGGCCGTCATCTGCAGATACTACTTCGGCCCGACCGCCTGTCGCGTGATCGAATCGCTGGGGCTGCGCGTGGGTCACGACGTCGTGCTGATCACCGACGGCCAGGGCATCGACCAGGCGGCCGGCCGCCCCTGGCCGAGCATCTGCGCCAAACTGGACTACCGTGCCCAGGCCGCCCTCGTCGGGCGCATGCTGGGCCAGATCGTCGACGGACGACCGCCCCAACCGCGACACGTGATGATCCAGCCCGTCGCGTGCGAGCCCGACTCCTGAAGAAAGGTAAGCGATGTTCCTGACAAGAAGACGTGTTCTGCAAGCTGTCTGCGTGACGTGCCTTGCCGGCTGCGCCTCGGCCGAACCGGTGAAGCTGATCGAGGCAGGCAAGCCGCTGGCCGTCCGTAGTGCGGGCAAGGCGTGGCAGACGAGCGAGGGGGCGTTGGCGGGCGGAGGCAAGCCGAACAGGCTGTGGGCCAACGTCGCAGTGGGCAAGGGCGATTTCCGCATGACCGCCCGGCTGCGCATGACCGGTCAGAAGGACAGTGCCGCCGCGTTCTTCCTGGGCGACAACTACTTCGGCTTCGAGGGCGCCAAGGGAACGGTGTATCTCAACGGGCGGATCTTCGGCGGCAGACGGCTGCTCAAGGCCAGCACGGAGTACTTCGACCGCGGCGCGTGGATCGACTTCGAAGCCGTCCGCACGTCAGGGCGCATCGCCTTTCTGATCAACGGCAAGGAGATCGTCGCCGCATCCAGCGATGCGGCGTTCGAGCCGATCGGCTTCTCGCCATTCAGGAGCACGATGCACATCAGCCGCTTCGCCATCGAAGGGAACCTGCGCATGATCACGTCGCCCAAGCCGCGAGGCTATACGATTCCGATCGTCGACCTGGCCGCCCAGAAACAGCGACAGGTCGTCGTCGACCGCGAAGCGGGCCAATACCTCGGCCACGTCACGACCGTCCTGCTGGAAGACAACAAGACGATGATCGCCGTCTATCCCAAGGGCCACGGGCGAGGCGCGATCGTGATGAAGCGCAGCACCGACGGGGGCAAGACCTGGTCGAAGCGTCTGCCCACCCCTGAATCGTGGGCCACCAGTAAGGAAGTGCCCACCATCCACCGCGTCGTCGACGCCAAGGGCGTCAAGCGGCTGATCATGTTCTCGGGCCTGTATCCGGCGCGGCTGGCGGTGTCGGAGGACGACGGCAAGACGTGGAGCGAGTTGAAGCCGTTAGGCGACTGGGGCGGCATCGTCGTGATGGGCGACGTGATCGCGCTGAAGACGCCGGGCCATTACATGGCGATGTTTCACGACGACGGGCGGTTCTTCACGAAAGGCGGCAAGCGTTACAGCCCGCGGAGGATGATCGTCTACACGACGTTCTCGACCGACGGCGGACTGACGTGGAGCTTTCCGGCCAAGATCTTCGAGCGGTCCGACGTCGGCCTGTGCGAGCCGGGGATGGTCCGCAGCCCGGACGGCAAGCAGATTGCGGTGCTCTTCCGCGAGAACTACCGCGTGCGGAACAGTCACCTGATCGTCTCGAACGACGAGGGCAAGACCTGGAGCGACCCTGTGGAATTGCCCGGCGCACTGACCGCCGATCGTCACACGCTCCGCTACGCGCCGGACGGGCGGCTGGTCTTCACCGGGCGAGACACGTGCCTGGACTCGGCCACCAGCGGCGACTGGGTCGCATGGGTGGGCACGTACGACGACATCGTTAAAGGCCGCCCGGGCCAATACCGCATCCGCCTGATGGACAACCACCACGGCAGGGACTGCGCGTATCCGGGCATGGCGGTCTTGCCTGACGGCACGTTTGTGGCCACGACGTATGGGCATTGGACGCCGGGCCAGAAGCCCTACATCGTCTCGGTGCGATTCACGCTGGCCGAGATTGACAAGCTGGCCCGAGAGGACAACCCCGTGCTGACCGACGTGTTCCGTGAGGGTGTCGACAATGACGGCTATCCACGGGTTCGCATTCCCGCGGTTTGCGTGACGAACAAGGGCACGGTGCTCGCCTTCGCCGAGGGGCGCCAGGGCGGCGATCACAGCGAGAACGACATCATCCTGAAGCGCAGCGAAGACGGGGGCAGGACGTGGGGCAAGGTGCAGGTCGTCGACGAGCGGGGCACGCTGTGCCTGAACAACCCCCTGCCCGTTGTCCTGCGCGACACGGGGCGGGTCCTGCTGATCTACCAGGTGTTCCCCGAAGACCGTCACGGGCGGGCCATCGGCAAGCATGTCAAGCTCGCCTCGCCGGGCCTCGACGGGCCGGGCGTGCAGAAATGCTACATCACCCATAGCGACGACGACGGGAAGACCTGGTCCACGCCGCGGGACATCACCGCCATGGTCAAGCGCCCGAAGACCATCGAATCGTTCGCCTCAGGCCCCGGCGTCGCTATCCAGTTGCGGCGAGGCACGCACAAGGGCCGCATCCTCGCTCCGTTCAACGAGAGTTGGCACGTCGAGGGGAAGCGTCATTTCGCGGTCTACACCGCCTACAGCGACGACGGCGGGACCACGTGGAAGCTGGGCGCCTCGGCGGCCAACGGCAGCAAGGGGTATGGCAACGAAGTGCAGGTAGTGGAGCGGGCCGACGGGTCGGTCCTGCTCAACTCGCGCAGCAACAGCGGGGCCCGCCTTCGCAAGACGGCCGTCAGCACGGACGGCGGCCAGACGTTCTCGCCCCTGAAAGACGCCCCCGCCCTTCCCGAGCCGCAATGCCAGGGCAGCATCCTCCGCTACACCGATCCGCTGGACGGTCGCAAGAGTCGCCTGATCTTCGCCAACCCCGCCAGCCGGTCCGGCCGGCGCAACGGCACGATCAAGCTGAGTTACGATGAGGGCAAGACCTGGCCCGTTGCCAAGACGCTCTACCCCGGCGGGTACGCCTACTCCTGCCTGACCGTCCTGCCCGACGGGACAATGGGCTGTCTCTTCGAACGGGACGGCTACAAACGCATTACCTTCGCCCGGTTCAGTCTGAAGTGGCTGACCGGCGGCAAAGACACACTGAAAGGGAAATCCAAGTGAGCAAGATCAAACAACTGAGGGGCCTGACAGCCGCAACGCATACGCCGTTCGGCGCCGACGGCGAGGTGAATCTCGCCGTCGTGCCGCAGATCGTCGAGCACCTGATCTCTACGGGCGTCTCGGCGCTCTACGTGGCCGGGAGCACGGGCGAGGGGGTGTCGCTGACGGCCGACGAGCGGCGTGCCGTGGCCGAGGCCTACGTCTCGGCCTCCGGCGGCAGGCTGCCGGTGATCGTGCAGGTTGGCAGCAACAGCCTGGCCGAGTCCCGCAACCTGGCCGCCCACGCCCAGTCCGTCGGGGCGGACGTGATTTCCTCCAACGCCCCGTCGTATTTCAGGATCGGCTCGGTCGACGGACTTGTCACCGCGATGTCGCAGATCACCTCCGCGGCGCCCGATCTGCCCTTCTACTACTACCACATCCCGCGATTCACCGGGGCCGAGATCGACATGATCGACTTCCTCGGCCAGGCCGACCAGGCCATACCCAATCTCGCGGGGCTGAAGTACTCGGACCTCCAGATTCACGAGTACCAGGCGTGCCTGAACTTCGACGGCGGGCGTTACGACATCCTGTGGGGCATCGACGAAATGCTGCTGTCGGCCCTCGTTATCGGCGCCGGGGGCGCCGTCGGCAGCACGTACAACATCGCCGCCCCGCTGTACCGGCGAATCATTGACGCCTGGGATGCCGGCGACATCGCGGAGGCCCGCAAGTGGCAGCTTTGCTCGGTCGAACTGGTCCGCGTGCTGGTATCCCACGGCCTGCATCCGAGCATCAAGGCGGTCATGGGCATGTTCGGAATCGACGTAGGCCCCTGCCGCCTGCCCCTGGGCGGACTCGACGACGGCAGCAAGGCCCAACTGCGGACTGACCTCGAGGCCATCGGCTTCTTCGAGTGGTCGCAGGCGACGTAGCGTCGTGAGAGTCGGCCCGCAGGAAGCAGAGAACGCGACAATGACGCATCGAGAGCGAGTCCTGGCCGCAGTGCGACACGAGGAGACCGACCGCCTGCCGCTGTTCTACCGCGACGTGCCTGAAGTTCGCGCTCGCCTGCTGGCCGACCTGCGGTGCGCTGACTTCGAGGCACTCCTGCAGCATCTGGATATCGATTTTCGATGGATCGGGCCCGAGTACGTGGGGCCCCCGCTGGAAGACGAGCAGACCGGCCGGCGGCGAGACATCTGGGGCGTCGAGTACGCCTGCGTGCCGTTCAGCGAGACGGCCGGCTACTGGGAGGCGGTGTCCTGTCCGCTGGCAGACTGCGACGATCCGGCAGCGCTGGCCGACTACGCCTGGCCCGACCTGGAGTGGTTCGACTTTTCCGCGCTGGCCGATCAGGTGACCGCCTGGAACGACTACGCCATCATGACGGCGGCCAACTTCTCTTCACCCGGCATCCTGCAGACTCCCGTCCAGTGTCTCATCGGCGACGAGAAGAGCTTCCTGGACATGGCGCTGAATCCGGAGTTCTTCGACGCCCTGGTTCGCCGCGTGCTGGACTTTCAACTGCCCTTCATCGACTGCATGCTCACCGCCGCGAGCGATCGGATCGATTTCTTCCGCGTCGGCGACGACTACGGCACGCAAAACGGGCTGCTGGTCGGGCCGGAGATGTGGCGCCAGCGCATCGGCCCGGCCCTGCGCGCCATGGGCCGCGTCGCCGCCGAACACGGGGCGCACTACTACCAGCATTCCTGCGGCGCCATCCGGGACTTGATCCCGGACCTGATCGACGTCGGCGTCGACGTGCTGGACCCCGTTCAGGTCGGGGCTGCCGGGATGGTGCCTGCCGAACTGAAGGCCGAGTTCGGCCAGCAACTGTGCTTTTCCGGTGGGGTAGACGAGCAGGACCTGCTGCCCCACGGCACGCCGGAAGAGGTCCGCCAGGGCGTCTTTCATCTGCTGGACGACATGGCACGCGGGGGCGGATTCTTCCTCGGCCCGACGCACAATTTCCAGGACGACATCCCGACGGAGAACATCGTGGCGATGTATGACGCCGCGCGAGAATGGAGCGGTTGACGCCTTGCCCAGACACTTGGATGCAGAACATGACACCTGAACGCATCGACGGATTGATCGCCTGTTATCGCGACGGGCTGCTGAACGACACGCTGCCCTTCTGGATGCGTCACGCCGTGGACCGCGAATGCGGCGGGTTCACATTCTGCCTCGACCGCGACGGGTCGCTGCTGGACACCGACAAGGGCCTGTGGGCCCACGGGCGGTTCACGTGGCTGCTGGCGACGCTCTACAACACGGTCGAACCGCGCCGCGAATGGCTGGATCTGGCGAGCCACGGCATCGAGTTCATTCGGCGCTGCGGCTTCGACGAGGATGGGCGGATGTTCTTCATCGTCACGCGCGACGGCAGGCCCGTCCGCAAACGCCGATACGTCTTCACCGAGACGTTTGCGTGCATCGCGCTGGCCGCCTACGCGCGAGCGTCCGGCGAGGCCCGAGCCGCCGACGAGGCCCGCGCCCTGTGGGACCTGTTCCGCCGATACATGACCACGCCCGGGCTGATCCCGCCGAAAACCGACACGCAGACCCGTCCGGCCAAGTCGATGGGCGGGCCCATGATTACCCTCGCCACCGCCCAGGTCCTGCGCGAGACGCTCGGCACGGACGAGTACGACGGCGTTATCGACGAGTGCATCGAGGAGATCCGCCGCGACTTCCTCAAGCCGGACCTCCAGGTCGCCATGGAAACCGTCGCGCCTGACGGCCGCGTAATCGACCACTTCGACGGGCGCACGCTCAATCCGGGCCATGCCATCGAGTGCGCGTGGTTCATCCTGCACGAGGCGCGATGTCGCGGCAACGACGCGGGGCTGATCGAGACCGGGACACAGATTCTCGACTGGATGTGGCAGCGCGGGTGGGACACCGAGTATGGGGGCATCTTGTACTTCCGCGACCTGCAGGACAAGCCGGTGCAGGAGTACTGGCACGACATGAAGTTCTGGTGGCCGCAGAACGAGGCGATCATCGCCACGCTGCTGGCGTATCACCTGACCGGCGACGAGAAGTACGCGAGATGGCACGCGATGATCCATGACTGGGCCCACGCGCACTTCGCCGATCCCGTTCACGGCGAATGGTTCGGCTACCTGCATCGTGACGGGCGCGTGTCGGTGCCGCTGAAGGGCAACCTCTGGAAGGGACCGTTCCACCTGCCGCGGATGCAGTTGACCTGCTGGCAGATTCTTGAAGAGATGAAAGCAAAGGACAACGAATGATGACTCGGATAGTTCCGGAGGCGAGCGCACTCTTATCGTGCGCGACCGCCCTGCTGACGGTGGTATGTTCGACGGCGATGGCGGCGGGTGATCTGCCCAAGCCGATAACGATCCTCCAGGCGGGGCGTGACGCGGTTGAGGGCATGCCCGACGCCCGCACGCGATACGCCCAGTACCGCGAGCAGAACGTCGTGGTCACCAACAGCGGGCGCCTGGTGATGGTCGCCCAGGGCCGCAACAAGAGCAACTGGTCCGACCGGTCGGGCCAGGACCTGGTCTGCAGGAGCAGCGCCGACAGCGGCAAGACGTGGGGCGGCGCCCGCCTGGTGGTCACGCATGGCTTGAAGTCCGTCTGTCCCAACGCGGCCGTCTACGACCGGACCACCGGGCGCATCCACGTGCTCTACAACCTGTTCATGTGGGACTTCACCAACGTGCCCAAGGGCATCCGGGGCGAGATGGGCGACCTGAACTGTCGCCAGTTCACCGTCACCAGCGACGACGAGGGACGCACCTGGTCCAAACCGCGAGAGATCACCGAGATGGTGGTCACCCGCGGCGCGGTGATGGTGGTCGGCTCGGGCGAGGGAATCCAACTGCGCCACGGGCCGCACAAGGGCAGGCTCATCATCGCCGGCGGGGACTTCTACAAGGGCAAGAAGGTCCTGTGCTTCTACAGCGACGATGGGGGCAAGACATGGAAGCGGGGCAAGCCCGTGCCCTTCAAAGGCCAGGTCTCCTGGGCCAGCGAGTCGAAGGTCGCCGAATTGCCCGACGGCACGCTCGTGCTCAACAGCCGCACGTTCGTCGCCGACGGATCGAAGCAGCGCCTTCGCACGCGAGCGTTCAGCAGAGACGGCGGGATCACGTGGTCGATGCTGGCCAACGACCCGGCGCTGAAGACCGTCAGTTGCAACGGCAGCCTGATTGCCGTCAAGCACGCCAAAGGCGCCGGCGGGACGATCCTGCTGTGCTCGGTGCCCGTCGGACCCAAGCGCACGCATGGCACGGTCTATGTCAGCCTGGACGGGGGCAAGACCTGGCCGGTCAGCAAGCTCGTCGTGCCCGGCTCGTTCGCGTATTCCAGCCTGCTGGAACTGCCCGACGGGAAGATCGGCCTGTTCTACGAGTGCGACGGATACCGCAAGATCGACGTCGTCAGGTTCTCGGCGGACTGGCTGTTCGAGCCCGACAAGACCGCGCGCCCGGTCGCCGAATCATTCGAGCAGGCCCCCGCGGGCCCGCTGACGAAACTGGACACGACGGTCGGGCAGTGGAAGGCGGCGCCCGGACACGCCGAGATCTCCCGGCGTACCGCGCGCACGGGGCGACAGGCCCTCCGCCTGTTCGGCGGGACCGACAGGACCGTCGAGTTAACTCCCCCACCGCAGCGGACCGGCCGTCACCTGCTGCGCTTCTGGGCCGAACGATGGACCAGCCGAAGCCCGTTCCATTTCCGGATCGATCGGCTCCACGGAGGCAAGTGGCACGAGTTGTACACCGGCGACAAGGCCATCCGCGTGGGCGGCTTTCACGTTCGTGTCGACGTTGATATCGCCGACAAACCCGCCGACAAATACCGCTTCGTCTGCACTGCGCCGGACACGTCCGGCATCCTGATCGACGACGTGCAACTGGTTCGCGCCGAGCCGATGCGGATCGTCTCGGTCACCACCGCCCGGCAGGCCACCCCCGTGCTCGTTCGCAATCGCTACAATCCCGTCCTCCAGGTCCGCATCGAGGCCGCGGGCAGCCTGGCGGCGCTGGCGGTAACCGAACTGCGGCTCACCACCAAAGGCACGGACGACCTGGACGACATCGAGTCGATCGAGGTAATCTCGACCGGCTCGCGCCGCGCGCCCGACTGGCGCGGGGCCGAAGCCTGGGCCCCCGAGGCCCCCGCGCTCGGGGCCGCGCAGAAACCGGCCGCCACCGTGACGTTCCGCGGCTCGGTGCCGCTCCAGGCGGGTGACAACTCGCTGTGGGTCTCCCTCAGGCTCAAGGACACCGCAAACATCGACCACGTCGTTGCCGCGACCTGCGAGGCCGTCGTGGTCCGGGGCAAGGCCGGCCCCCAGACGCACCGCCTTGCCGCCTCCGCCGCGCCGATTCGCCAGCGCCTGGGCGTCGCCGTCCGCAAGGCAGGCGACGACGGCTCGAAGACCTATCGCATCCCGGGCCTGGTCACCACGAACACCGGCACGCTGATTGCCGTCTACGACGTTCGCTACCGCGGCTGGGGCGACCTGCCCGGCGACATCGACGTCGGCATGAGCCGCTCGACCGACGGCGGACGCACCTGGGAGCCCATGAAGGTCATCATGGACATGGGCAGGGACCCGAAGTGGCGCTACGACGGGATCGGGGACCCGGCCGTCCTGATCGACAAGGGTACGGGGGCGATCTGGGTCGCTGCGACGTGGTCCCACGGCAACCGGTCGTGGCGGGGTTCGGGGCCGGGTTTGACCCCCGAGCAGACAGGCCAGTTCATGCTCGTCAGGTCCGACGACGACGGCAAGACCTGGTCCAAGCCCATCAACATCACCAAGCAGATCAAGGACCCCAAGTGGTGCTTCGTCCTCGCCGGACCCGGGCGCGGGATCACGATGGCTGACGGCACGATCGTCTTCCCCGCCCAGTACCAGGACCCGCCCGACAAGCGCCGCCTGCCACACTCGACGTTCATCTACAGCCGCGACCACGGCAAGACGTGGAAGATCGGCACGGGGGCGTTCGACGACACCACCGAGTCGGCCGTCGCGGAACTGGGGGGCGGCACGCTCATGCTCAACTGCCGCTACAACCGCCAGAACCGGCGTGTGGTGGCCACCACACGGGACATGGGCAAGACGTGGACCGAGCACCCGACCAGCCGCAAGGCCCTGCCCGAGCCCGGTTCATGCATGGCGTCGCTGATCACCTGCGACCCACCGGCGGGCGCGGGCAAGGGGCGGTGGCTGCTGTTTTCGAACCCGGACGTCGGCGACAGGCCGCGGAGGCACATGACGATCAAGCTCAGCCGCGATCTGGGTGCAACCTGGCCCGAAAAGCACCACCTGCTGCTCGATGCCGGCCCCAGCGCGGGCTACTCCTGCCTGACGATGATCGACAAGGCGACGGTCGGCATTCTGTACGAGGGCAGCGGGGCCCACATGACATTCCAGCGAATCCCCCTGGCCGACCTGCTGAAAGGGGCCCAATGATGGATAAGACGCTGACGCGACGAGAGACACTCAAGGCCGCGGGCGCCGGCGTGCTGGCGGCAGCCTGTGCCAAGACCGCGGCACCCGCCGCAGCCCGGGCGCCGGGCAGGCGCATGAACGTCCTGCTGATCACGTCCGAGGACAACGGCGCGCACCTGGGCTGCTACGACGACCCCTACGCCCAAACGCCGCACCTTGATGCCCTGGCCGGGCGGGGCGCGCGGTTTGCCAACGCCTACATCACCAACCCCGTCTGCAGCCCGTCGCGGGGCAGCATCCTGACGGGGCTCTACCCCCACCAGAACGGGCAGATCGGCCTGGCGACGCACAAGTACGCCATGTTCCGCAAGTGGCCCAACGTGGTGAGTCTGGCCAAAGACGCGGGGCTTCGCACGGGCATGGTGGGCAAGCTGCACGTGAATCCGGCCTCCGCGTTTCCGCTGGATTATCACGCGATGTCGGGCAGCAACTTCAACAAGCGTAACATGCGCCAGTTCGCCGACGCGGCCGCCAAGTTCGTCAACGCAGACGACAAGCCCTTCTTCCTGATGGTCAACTTCCCCGACGCGCACTTCCCGCTGATCAAGCAGGACTCGGGCCTGCCCGCGGCGCCGCTGGAAGCGAAGGACGTCAAGACCCTGCCCCAGGTCGGCCTGGATAACGAACGGCTCCGCGGCTTCACCGCAAACTACTACAACTGCATCAGTCGTCTCGACACGGGCGTCGGGATGCTGCTGGACGTTATCGCCAAGGCCGGCCAGGCCGAGACCACGCTGGTGATCTACCTGGGCGATCACGGCGCCCAGTTCTCGCGCGGCAAGACGACGCTGTACGAGGGCGGCGTGAAGGTGCCTTTCATCGTCCACTGGCCCGGGCGGGGCAAGCGCGGGCTGGTCTCGGACAAGCTCGTCAGTGCCATCGACATCCTGCCGACGATCCTCGACGCGATCGGCGTCAAGCCCCCGAAGGGTCTTCCCGGAGCCAGCCTCGGGCCCCTGTGCGAAGGCAAGACCGTCGCGTGGCGCGAGTATCTGTTCACCGAAAAGGCCGGCTCGGCTCCGTTCTGGACGTGCCCCAAGCGAACCGTCCGCGACAAGCGGTACAAACTGCACGTGGCCCTGACGCCCGAGCGCGAGGACCCAACGCACAACGCCTATGCCACGTGCATGAATGCGTTCTTCAAAGCTGGCACGACGCCGGATGAACTGGCGGCGGCCCCGGCGAAGGTCCGCACCGCCTACGCCACGTGGAAGGCCAATCCCGCGATGGAGCTGTACGACCTGGCCGCCGACCCGCACGAGTGGGTGAACCTGGCGGACGACCCGAAGTACGCGGACGTTCGAGACCGCCTGGCCAAGGCGATGGCCCAATGGCAGCAGACCACCGCCGACCCGTTCACCAACACGACGAAGCTCAAGGCCTACCTTGCCGAGATGGACGACACCGTGGCCGAGAAGATCAACTACCGCCGCAAGAAGGGCTTCCGCTGGAAATACCTGGACTACCTCAAGCCGAAAGGACCGTAGCGCGTGAGAACCAGGGACATGAACAGACCAAACGTCACGCCGAGTCCGCGCGGCCTGTCGCGTCGCGCTTTCCTTGGGGGTGTTGGCCTCGTTGCCCTCGGCGGCGCGGGGATTGTAGCCGAGGCCCGCACCGCAAGGCGGAAAGCAGACAGGCCGAACATCCTCCTGATCGTGTCCGAAGACAACGGCCAGGAGTTGTCTTGCTATGGAGACACCAATGTCAAGACACCACACCTGGACAGCCTCGCCCGTGATGGGATGTTGTTTGAAAACGCATACGTAACCCAGTCGGTCTGCAGTCCATCCCGAAGCTCCATTTTCACCGGGCTTTATCCTCATCAGAACGGGCATCTTGGGCTGGCGACACACACGTACGCCATGTTCAAGGAATTCACGACAACGTACGCCATGCTCAACAGCGCCGGATATACAACCGGCCTGCTGGGAAAGACCCACATAAATCCAGCGAAGAGCGTGGAACAGTACGTTGACTTCCGGGCCATCAAAGGGAGCAACTTCTCAAAGAAGAGCCTCAAGAGCTATGCGATCAAGTCCGCTGAGTTCATTAAGCAGGCAGGTGACAAGCCGTTCTTCCTGACGGTCAACTTCCCTGACGCCCATCATCCACTTCAGAATCAGGTGGCCGGACGTCCCAGAGTTCCGTTGAAGCCGGAACAAGTGGGCAAGATCGACTATATCGGATCGCAAAATGAGCGCATGCAT
Organism: uncultured Planctomycetaceae bacterium; assembly: GCA_964625865.1. Taxonomy (GTDB): domain Bacteria; phylum Planctomycetota; class Phycisphaerae; order SM23-33; family SM23-33; genus CAZVEV01. The sequence continues at coordinate 21,974 of CAZVEV010000026.1, forward strand.
AAGATCGTCACCGCATACTACAACTGCATGATGCGCCTTGACGACTGCGTTGGCGAACTTCTTGAAGTGCTGGAAGGATCCGGCAAGGCGGACAATACCTTTGTTGTCTACATTGGGGACCACGGTGCTCAGCTTCCCCGTGGCAAGATATTCGCCACAGAGGCCGGAATGAAAGTCCCCTATATCGTCAAATGGCCTGGCAAAGTAGCCAAGGGGCAGCGTTCGAGTAAACTCGTATCGACCATAGACTTCATGCCGACGTTTGCGGAGTTGGCTGGGACCAAGGCCCCCGAAGGACTGCCAGGCAAGAGTCTGGTCCCGCTGGTCACAGGCGCAACGAACGACTGGCGTCAGTATCTCGGCTACGAACGTAATTGTGATGCGGTCAACCTCTACTACCCACAGCGTGCTGTCCGCGATGGTCGCTACAAGATCATCTGGTCCCCACTTGCAGCACAAAACCGAGCCGATGCCGGAGCCGTCGACTACGTGACGCAGAAGAAATGGTTGAAGTGCTCCTATACCAGGGAAGAGATCGCCGCGCTGCCCAAAGACGTCCGGAAGGTCTATGAAATCTGGCTCAACCCCCCGGAATACCAGTTGTACGATCTTCAAGACGATGAATGGGAGTTCAGGAATCTGGCTGGCAACCCTAAGTACGCCGCTGTCGAGAAACGAATGAAGCAGGCCTTGAAGCAATGGATGAAGGACACCAATGATTGGGTGGATAACCCAAAGAAGCTGAGACTGCTTACCGAGGAACATGATGCAGTGAAAGCTGCAGGTCGTGGAAAGTGTCCCAGGGATGGTTGGCAGTATCTGAAGTATCTGCGGCCAGACCAATAGCAGAGAGGTCACTGCGTGCAAGGCCCGTCCGTTCAGTACAGAGGGCCTATGTGGATGAAAGCACTGTGGCGTTCGGACCTGTTTTGTGGTGATCGTGCTCCATAGGCCTGTTTGCGCTGATCTGAGTAGAAGGACAAACAGTACCGTGATTAGATTGGGAACAACCTGGACAATGTTGATTGTTCTTCTTTGTCCGCTTCTGACGGCCATGGCAGGTGAGCAAGAAGAGGAGACGGACAGACAGGAAGGCTCTCTCATCTACTCGGCCACAACGGACCGTCTCGGTGAACACGCATACAAGAACTATCGTGAGCCGGTGGTGGTGAAGACCAATTCGGGGCGCATCGTCGTCGGCGTTCACGCCGGCAATAGGCAAAGCTGGCCCGAACGTTCCGGACAGGATCTGGTCGTCCGCTACTCCGACGATCAGGGCAAGAGTTGGAGTCCGCTGGTCGTCGCTGCTGAGCACGGCAACTACTCCTGTCAGAGTCACGGCCTGGTCTACGATGCGCAGAAGACTCGTCTCATCTTTCTCTACGTCACCTACAACTGGGACTACTCAAGCGTCAAAGGACGCGGCTACAAGGCCACCGCTCCACTCTATAGCAAGATGCACGCGGAAGGGAAGCGGGCCATGAGTGCTTACATGGTCACTTCCGGCGACGAAGGCAAGACCTGGAGCACGCCGCTCGATATCACCACGATGGTAGGAGGCGATGCCCATTTCGGCGCCGGCGAAGGCCGTCAACTGACTCTCGGTAAACATGCCGGAAGGCTGGTCCTTGCCGGCGGCGATGATCGCACGATAGATAGCACGGGCAAACTCATCCGCAAGAGATGCGGGGTGTGGATCAGCGACGACCACGGTGAGAAATGGCGATTCGTAACCGTGAACACGCCGACAAAGGCCCCAAGTGTGCGAGATTACTCCTGTGAAGGACGAGTCTCGGAATTGCCCGACGGCAGTCTTGTTTACACTATGCGAAGTCGGAGATTTGGAAGACAGATATCCTTCAGTAAGGATGGGGGCAAAAGCTGGACCGTAACGACTACGGCCAAGGATCTGGTTGGTCCGGCCTGTAATGGTTCCATGCGAACGTTGAGAGACAGAGAAGGCAAGTTGACCCAAACTGTCTTCTGCAGTCTGCCGCAAGGCCGCGGGCGTAGCAACGGTACAATACATATAAGTAAGGATGGTGGCCGGACCTGGCCGGAACGCAAACTCATCACTCGGGGCCCCTTTGCTTATTCGGCTCTGGTTCAGATCGACACCGAACTCCTGGGCCTCTTCTACGAAACCAATCACCACCAGGACATCCGTTTCATCAAGCTTTCTATCAGCAAGCTTCTGGCCAAGCCCAACGAACAGTCCCGCAGCAGCAAGGATGAAAGCCCATGTCAAATCGACTGACTCGCAGAGAGCTCCTCAAGACCGCGGGGGTGGGCGCAGCCGCGGCAGCACTGGCCGGCTGCGGAGCCATGCATGGAACGCATCGAGGCGTGGGGACTGCTCCCGGCGAGCGGCCGAACATCATCCTGGTGATGTCCGACGATCAGGGCTGGGGCGACGTGGGGTATAACGGCAATCGGGTGCTCAAGACGCCTCACCTCGACGCGATGGCCCGCGAGTCGATCCGATTCGACCGGTTCTACGCCGGAGCGCCGGTCTGCTCGCCGACGCGGGGCAGTTGCATCACCGGGCGCCATCCGCATCGGTACAACATCCCCTGGGCGGGCGAGTATCCCCTTCCCGCGGGCGAAATCACCCTCGCCGAAGCGCTCAAAGGGTGTGGGTATGCGACGGGTCACTTCGGCAAGTGGCATCTCGGCGGGCTCAGTCGCACGGTCAAGCAGAGCTACTTTGCCGGCCCGGTCGACCCGGCGACCTACAGCCCGCCATGGGACAACGGCTTCGACGAGTGCTTCAGCACCGAGTCGATGGTGCCCACGTACAACCCGTACTACCATCTCGGCGGCGATTTCGGCACGGATGAGTATCGCCACCTGCAGACCGAGCCGGTGGTCCGCGGGCAGCGCAGCGGAGGGTTCCGCTGGCGCGATCACTACTGGACAGGTCCCGGGCAGATCGTCGACCAGTGGCTCGAAGGCGACGACTCGACGATCATCATGGACCGCGCGTTGGACTTCATCGCCCGCAAGGCCGCCGCACGCACGCCGCTGCTGGCGCTGGTCTGGTTCCACACGCCCCACACGCCGATCGTCGCCGGCGACGACGACCGCAAGCCCTACGCCGACCAGTCGATGCCCGCCCAGCACTGGTACGGCTGCATCTCCGCGATGGACCGACAGATCGGGCGACTGCGACGCGAATTGCGGCGGCTCGACATCGCCGACAACACCCTCGTCTGGTTCTGCAGCGACAACGGGCCGAGCTACATCCACGACCACAACTCGGCCGGTCCGTTCCGCGGCAAGAAGGCGACGCTGTACGAAGGGGGCATCCGCGTGCCGGCGATTCTCGAGTGGCCCGCGAGACTGAGCAAGCCGCGGGTCGTCAGCGCTCCATGCTGCACCAGCGACTTCTATCCGACCTTGCTCGGGATCCTCGGGGCCACCGTGCCCGGCCAGCCGCCGCTGGACGGCATCGACATCATGCCGATCATCGAAGGCAAGACGACTCACCGCCCCGTGCCGATCGCCTTCCAGGCCCCGATCAAGAAGAAGATCAGCCCGCTGGCCGAGCCGGGGACGAAGCAGTTGGCCCTCTCGGATAACCGCTACAAGCTCATGAGCGTCAACGGGGGCAAGACCTACGTGCTGTACGACCTGATCGACGACCCGGGCGAGACGAAGAACCTGGCGCCCGACAAGGCCGAGGTCGTCGCGCGGATGAAGACCGTACTGGACAAGTGGATCGCGTCCTGCCGCCGAAGCGCCGCGGGCGAAGACTATGCGCAGCAGAGCCGCGCGGGAGCATGAGAATGAAGAACCTGTTACGTGTCGTCGCTATCTCCCTGTGCGTGTGTACGGTCGCCCAGGCCGCCGACGGGCAAGCGACGCCTGACGTCCTGACGTGGAAGGACCTGACCAAACTGCCCAAGACGCTCGGGTTCGGCGGGCCGTTCGCCGGTGTGCACAACGACGCGCTGATCGTCGCCGGCGGGGCCAACTTCCCCGTCAAGCCCCCGTGGGAAGACGGCGAGAAGGTCTGGTATGACGGCATCTACGTGCTCGAATCGCCCGAAAGCACACAGTGGCGAACGGGCTTCAAGCTGCCCCGCCCGCTGGCGTACGGCGCGTCGATCAGCACGAGCGAGGGCCTGATCCTCATCGGCGGCTCGGACGCCACGAGCACCTACGCTGACGTGACGCTCGTGCAGTGGGACCCTGAGAGCAAGAAGATCGTCACCAGGGCGCTGACGCCCCTGCCGGAGCCGCGAGCGTTCCTGGTGGCCCGAAAGGTCGGCGACGTCATCTACGCGGGCCTCGGCAAGCGGACCAAAGGGGCCGAGACGTGCCAGAAGAACTTCTGGTCGCTCGACCTGAGCCAGCCCGAGGACAAGCGCAAGTGGCTTCCGGCCCCCGCCCTGCCCGCGCTGCCCCGCCTCAAGGCCGCCTCGGCCGTCCAGTCCGCGGGAGACGCGCCGAAGTTCCTCTACGTCTTCGGCGGGTCGCACGTGGTCAAGGGCGACGACGACGAACTGGTACGGACGTTCCTGACCGACGTGTGGCGGTTTGATCCGCGAGGCGATGGCGGCAAGGGTCGGTGGGAGGCGATGAAGGACCTGCCGGGCCCCCTCGCGGCGGCCGGCGCGATCGACTACGGCCAGTCGCACGTCCTGGTCTTCAGCGGCTCGACCGGCAAGCATATCCACAAGCCCGTCCAGGACCGCCCCCTCTTCCGTAAGGACATCCTGGCCTATCACACGATCACCAACACGTGGACCCCGGCCGGCGAGGTCCCGCTGGGCATCGTGACGACCCCGCCGGTTCGCTGGGGCAAGCGAATCATCATTCCCAGCGGCGAGACGCGCCCCGGCGTCCGCACGCCGAACATCCAGTCGGGCGTCCCCAATCGTCCGGACGCGGGCTTCGGCTGGATCAACTACGGCGTGCTCGTCGGATACCTCGGCCTGCTGGTCGGCATGGGGTTCTACTTCTCCCGTCGCGAGAAGACCACGGAGGACTTCTTCCTGGCCGGCAAGCGGATTCCCTGGTGGGCCGCCGGCCTGAGCATCTACGCCACGCAGCTCAGCGCCATCACGTTCATCGCCTCGCCTTCGGTGAGCTTCTCGAAGGACTGGCTGGTCTATCCGGGCAAGATCACGCTGTTCCTGATGGCCCCGGTGGTCATCTGCTTCTACCTGCCGTTCTTCAGGCGGCTGAAGATCACGACGGCCTACGAGTACCTTGAGAGGCGTTACTCGACGGCGGTTCGCCTGCTCGGCAGCGCGTCGTTCATCATCTTCCAACTGGGCAGGATGGCGGTGGTGGTCTACCTGCCCGCCCTGGCGCTGGCGACGGTGACGGGCATTGACGTCTACACGTGCCTGATCGTCATGGCGGTCCTGTCAATCGTGTACACGACGCTGGGAGGCATGGAGGCGGTCGTCTGGACGGACGTTATCCAGACGATCGTCCTGCTGGGCGGCATGATCGTCAGTCTCGTGGTCGTGCTCGTCCTTGTGGGAGGGCCCTCCACGGTCTATCGCACGGCGCTGGCCGACGGGAAACTCGCCATGTTCAACTGGACGTGGGACACCACCACGCTGGCGACCTGGTCGATGTTCATCGGCACGTTCGCCCTGCAATTCGGACCGTATACGACCGACCAGGCCGTCATCCAGCGATACCTCTCGACGAAGGACGAGAAGGCCGCCGCCAAGGGCATCTGGACCAACGGCATCCTGTCGATCCCGTTTGCGTTCCTGTTCATGGCGCTGGGCACGTGCCTGTACGTCTACTTCAAGAACAACCCGGACCTGGTGACGCTGGGCATGAAGAACGACGAGGTCTTCCCGCTGTTCATCGTCCAGCAGTTGCCCGCCGGCGTCTCCGGACTGGTCATCGCGGGTGTCTTCGCGGCCGCGATGTCCACGCTGGACAGCAGCATGCACAGTATCGCGACGGCGGTCACGATCGACTGGTATCGCCCATTCAAACGCGACGTGACGGACCACCAGTGCCTGAACCTCGCGCGCTGGGTCGTCGTCGCCGTCGGGGTGGCGGCGATGGGCATCGCGTCGGTGATGGCCTCCAGCGACGTCAAGAGCGCGTTCTTCCTGTTCCAGAAGATCCTGGGGCTGGTCAGCAGTTCGCTGGTGGGCATCTTCATCCTGGGCGTGTTCACCAAGCGGGCCAACACCGTCGGCGCCCTGGTCGGCGCGGCGGCGTGCTTCGGCCTGCTGCTGTACATCTTCTTCTTTACGAAGATCAACTTCTTCCTCTATGCGGTGATCGGGATCGGAACGTGTGTGATCGTCGGATACCTCGTCAGCCTGCTGACACCGGCGTTCACGCGAGACGTCACCGGCCTGAACATCCAGACCGTCAGAGAGAGTGAAGAATGAGTCGGCTGAGCGCTATGAAGACGGGGGCACGACTGGGACTGACCGTCCTGGCGGTCGCGCTGTTCGTGCCGACGTCCGCATCGGCCCAGGTCCGGCTGGCCCGATGCTTCGACGACCACATGGTCCTCCAGCAGGGGCGGAAGATTCCCGTCTGGGGCGAGGCGCCAAAGGGCCGGAAGATCACCGTCACCTTCGCCTCGCAGACCAAGACAACTGTCGCGGGTCAGGACGGCAAGTGGACGGTCACCCTCGACCCCCTGACCGCCAGCAACACCGGGCGTACTCTGGTCGTTCAATCGGCCGTCGGCAATCGTAAATCGGTAATCGAAGACGTCGTGGTCGGCGAGGTCTGGCTGTGCTCGGGGCAGTCGAACATGTACTGGGCCCTCAAGTCCGCCTCCGGCGGCAAGCAGGCGATCGCTGAGGCGGGCAACTTCCCGAACATCCGCATCCTCAACTACGTCGCCAAGCCCTACGGCGGGGGCGGCCGCTGGACGGAGGCGGACTTCGACCGCCTGACACGACAGCGGTACATGCAGGGCACGTGGGCCGTCTGCAGCGCCAAGGCCGCCGCCCCCTGCTCGGCCGTCGGGTTCTTCTTCGCCCGACAGCTCCACAAGGCCCTCAAAATCCCCATCGGCCTCATCCACGCGTCAAAGGGCGGCACGCCCTGCGAAAGCTGGGTCCGCCCGGAAGCCGTCAAGAGGCATCCGCGACTCAAGGCGATGACGGAGGGCGACTGGTTCACCAATGATCGCATCGGCGCCTGGTGTCGAGGCCGCGCCAAACACAACCTGGCCAACTGGTTCACTCGCGTGGCCGAAGACCGCGCCGCCGGCAAGACTGCGCCCTATCGCCCGCGCCCGACACATCCGTTCGAACTCGGCTGCATGTGGACCTTCGGCATCGAGCCGCTTGTCCCGCTACCGCTGGCCGGCGTGGTCTGGTACCAGGGCGAGTCCAACGCGGAAACCCCCAAGGACATCGCCCTCCACGACGATCTGCTGACGCTGCTGATTGCCGACTGGCGGAAGCAGTGGCAGTGCGAGAAGCTGCCCTTCCTGGTCGTCCAGTTGCCGCGGATCAGCAGCCCCGGGCGCGCGAACTGGCCTGCGTTCCGCGCCAGCCAGGCCCGCGTCGCCCGAAGCCTGCCCGACGTCGGCCTGGCCGTGACGCTCGATCTGGGCGACAACCGGCGTCGAAGCAACGTTCACCCGGCCAACAAGGCGCCCGTCGGACAGCGACTGGCCCTGCTCGCACGGAAGATCGTGTACGGCCAGGCGGTCACGCACGCGGGCCCCGTGCCGAAGGCCGTCCGGGCCGAGAGCGGCAAGCTGCTGGTGACGTTCGCGACGGGCGGTTCGGCGATCGAACTGCGGAAGGACCCACATGCGGGGAAGGTCGGATTCGAACTGGCCGGGGCGGACGGCATGTACCGTGCCGCCCAAGCGAAGGTCGTGGGCCCGGCACTGCTCGCCGTCAACAGCAGCGAGGTCCGGGCCCCGGTGGCGGTTCGATACGCGTGGCACATGTGGCCGGTGGTGACGTTGTACAACGCGGCGGGCCTGCCGGCCGGGCCGTTCCAGATGCGCGCCGCCGGCGCGCCGGCGCCGAAGGCGGGAGACAGGTGATGCACCGCCCGGATCGTCCCAACATTCTGCTGATCATCTCCGACCAGCAGCGGGCCGATACGCTGGGCTTCGCCGACAAGACGCCCTGCCGGACGCCCCACCTGGACGCGCTGGCCGAGCGAGGCATCTCGTTCGATCGGGCGATCACCCCCTGCCCGCTGTGCGGCCCGGCGCGGGCGTCGATCTTCACGGGGTTGTACCCTCACCAGGCCCGCGGCGGCGCCGGTCCTGACCTGGACGACGGGCCGCTGGAGGGCCTCGACAGCGACCGCACCGCGACGGACATGCTGCTGAACGACTACTCGCTGGCCGAGCCGGCCCGCCTGACCAACCTGCTGCGAGACCGGGGCTATCACACCGCCTACGCGGGCAAGTGGCATCTCGGGCGCGACGTGATCGGCACGTGGTTCGACCAATACCACGGCCACGATAACGCCCAGTACGTCCGCTGGTGTGCCGACAACGGCTTGCCGGACGGCTGGCCGCTGAATGACACGGCCACCCGCACCGACCGCGTCCCGCACATGTCGATCCCGACCGCGTCGGTCAATCCGATCGACCCGGCGTGCTCCAACGATGCGTGGATCGCCGACATCGCCATTGACTTCATCGCCGGCCGCCCCACCGACCGCCCCTTCTTCATCGTCTGCGGCTTCAACGGCCCGCACCCGCCGCTGAAGGTCCCCGAGCCGTACTTCAGCATGTATGATCCCGACGAGATTCCCGAGCCGCCGAACTTCGGCCCGCAGGCAGGCGAGCCGCCCTGCAACGGCCGGAGCTTCTACCGCCAACTGTTCCGCGACCACGGCGAGCGATGGGACGCATGGCGACAGAGCGTCGCGGCCTACTGGGGTTTCTGCACGCTGATCGACGACCAGGTCGGACGGCTCGTCGACTGCCTCCGAGATCACGAGGCGTTCGATGACACGTTGATCATCTACTGCAGCGACCACGGCGAGATGCTCGGGGCCCACGGGTTGTGGCACAAGATGCACGCCTACGAGGAGGCCCTCCGCGTGCCGCTGATCTTCTCGGCGCCATGGATCCGCGGCGCCCAACGCAGCGACGCGCCGGCCTCGCTGATTGATATCCCGACCACGATCCTCGCAGCCGCCGGCATCGAGCCACCGCCCGAGCACGAGGGCGCCGATCTGTCGGCAGCCCTGGCCGGGGGCGACCTGCCCCCGCGGCGATACCTGTTCAGCGAGCACAAGCCGCTGGGCGAGTTCCACGGGGCCGTGGACTGGCGCATGGTCACCGACGGGCGCTACAAATACACGTGGAACCGCGGCGACCTGGACGAACTGTACGACCTGTCAGCCGACCCGTACGAAACGCACAACCTGATCGCGGAGCCCCCCGCAGGCATCCTGCGAGAACTTCGCCGGGCATTGGCCGAATGGACGGTCGAGACGGGCGATCCGCTGGCGACTGAACTTCGCGCGGAGATCGGCGGAGAAAGGGCCCCATGAGCACGCAGCCGAACATCCTGCTGATCCTGACCGACCAGCACCGCTATGACATCGTGGGCGCCAACGGGTCGGCGATCTGTCGGAGTCCACACCTGGATGGTCTGGCCGCCGGGGGAGTGACCTTCCGGCAGGCCTACAGCATCTGCCCCCTGTGCACGCCGGCACGGGCGTCGATGTACACGGGCCTGGCGCCGCACAAGCACGGCGTGGTCCGCAACGTTGAATCGTCCATGCCGAACGCGCCGTCGATCGGCGGGGCGATTCCCACGCTGGGTGAGCGCCTGCGCGGCGGCGGATACGAGACGTTCTATCTGGGCAAGTGGCACGCGGGAAGCCGCCTGCCCAGCGAGTGCGGCTTTGCCGGCCAGGACGTGGAAGGCTACGGCGATGCGGGGGGCAATCCGTACTACCTCGACTATCTCCGCACGCGGGGCCTCGACCGCCCGACGGTCACGCCCGTCGGCGTGGGCTATCCGCACAACCTGCTGCTGGCGGGGCGAATGTCCGGGCCCGTGGAGGCCTCCGTGCCGTACTTCCTGGCCGAGTCGGCCATCGAGCGGATCACCGCCCGCGCCGACGCCGACGGGCCATTCTTCCTCGCGCTGAACTTCTGGGGCCCGCACGCCCCGTACGTGCCGTGTGAGCCGTATGCCTCGATGTACGATCCGGCCGACATCCCACCGTGGGGCAACTTCGCCGACGACTTCGCGGGCAAGCCGCCGCTTTACCGGCGCCACCACGATTCGTTCGTTGGCGAGGGCAATCCCAGGCGAAGCTGGGCCGAGTGCGCCGAGTGGGCGGCGCTGTACTTCGGGTTCGCCACGCAGATCGACGACCAGATCGGCCGCGTGCTCGACGCACTGGACAACAACGGCCTGGCCGACGAGACCGCCGTCATCTTCTCCACCGACCACGGGGACCTGGCCGGCTCGCACGGCGGCATGCACGACAAGAACGCATTCTGCGTCGAGGAACTGATGCACATCCCGATGATCGCCCGCCTGCCGGGCGCCGCGGCGCCCGGGAGAACGTGCTCGCTGCCGGTCAGCAACCTCGACATCCCCGCGACCGTGACAGACATCGCCGGCCTCGGCGTGCCCGAGACCTTCGACGGACGCAGCCTGCTGCCGATCCTCCGCGGGGAGGAACCGCAAGACTGGCCCGACCACGTGACGGCCGAGTGCTTCGGCGTGCACTTCGCCTACGAGACGCGGATGGTCGTGTGGGGCCACCACAAGTACGTCTTCCATCCCGGCGCGTTCGACGAGTTGTACGACCGGCAGGCCGACCCGCACGAGTTGACCAACCTGATCGACTCGCCCGAGCATTCAGACGTTCTTCGGGAGTGTCGCCGCCGTCTGCTGCGGTGGATGCGCCGCACGGGCGATCCGCTGGATCGCGCGGATTTCCTGTTTGTCCAACACCACCCGTGGTCGCCGGAGACCGTCGCCCCCTACGGCCCCGGCGCCTCGGCGGCCCTGCGCAACGAGGAGCCGAAACTCCATGGAGACTGAAGCCGCCCCCCGAGACGTCGAGGATCGCCTATGAACGCGCGCCAGAGATTCAACGCCACCATGCACTACGCCCCGCGCGACCGGGCGTGCCTGATCGACCTGGGGTTCTGGGGCGAGACGCTGACGGCGTGGCACGACCAGGGCCTGCCCGCGTCGGTCAACGCGACCAACACCGACGCACATTTCGGCATGGACGGGTTCTGGCGGTACTACCTGTCGCCCGAGGCCACCGACGGCCACGCACTGGTCGAACGCGGCATGGTCGTGCCCGAAGGCCTCCGCGTGGGGATCGACCCGCTGTTCGACGAGACCGTCATCGAAGACCAGGGCGAGACGCAGGTCGTTCAACTGGGCGACGGCACGCGCGTTTGCAGGCACAAGACGATGAGTTCGATTCCCTCGCACGTGGGACACCTGCTGACCGACCGCGAGTCGTGGGCCGCGCACTACAAGCCGCGCCTGCAGCCCGACTCGCCCGGGCGCTACCCGACAGACTGGACCGCGTTTGACGCCCTGGCGAGCGACGACGGGCGCGACCACGTTCTGATCCTGCCGGGCGGGAGCCTGTACGGGTGGATTCGCAACTGGATGGGCGTCGAGGGCGTCTCGTACCTGATCTACGACGACCCGGCCCTGTTCGAAGAGATCGTCGAGACCGTCGCGATGAACATCACAGCGGTGCTTCAGCGCACACTGCAGCGCGGCGGACGATTCGACGCGTGCCTCCTGTGGGAGGACATGTCGTACAACAAGGGCCCGCTGATCTCGCCGGCGCACTTCGAGCAGTTCCTCTCGCCGCGATACCGCCGGATCACGGACCTGCTCGGCCGTTTCGGCGTCGAGACGATCATCGTCGACAGCGACGGCCGGTGCGACGAACTGATTCCGCTGTGGCTGGACGTGGGCGTCAACGGCCTGCTGCCGTTCGAGATCGGTACGACGGGGGCCGACCCGCTGGAGTATCGCAAGCGATTCGGCAGGGACCTGCGGATCATCGGCGGGTTCGACAAGCGCATCCTGGCCGGCGGCCGGAGCGAGATTGACCGCGAACTGGACCGCCTGGCCCCGCTGGTCGCCGACGGCGGGTACATCCCGACCTGCGACCACAAGGTCTCCCCTGACATCCCCTTGGATAACTATCGTTTCTTCGTCGACCGCGTCCGCGAGAAGTGGTCCTGACGGCCCGAGTCCGTGCGCGACGCGGCTGGACCCCCCTGGCACGCACGAGGCCGCGGCCTGAGCGACGATCTCGCGGCCGAAGGGGTAAGAGGTGGGTAGAGGCGTGGCATGCGGCTACGGGGCGGCTATGGGGCTTGGCCGGGACGTAGGGAGCGGAACCGCGGCGAAGCCCTGCTGAGGCCCCGCTGGCCACTGAAGTGGCCAGCCCCATGGTGCGCTGAGCGGCGGGTGTCTCGTTCGCCAGCCCCGTCGGCGGGATCACCTGGTCAGATCGGGATTCTATGTACAGCGGGCCGCGGCGAATGCCGCAGCCCGGTATTCTCGTCTGAAGGTCGCCCGGACTGTTCGCTTCGCTCCTGAAGCCGCAGCACCGGGGCTTTGAGGGCAGCCCTTAGCGCCTGCGCCTCCGCAGGACGCCCAACCCGCCGAGGGCCAGCAGGGCCATCGTGCCTGGCTCGGGGACGACGACGAAGTCGAACGAACCTTCTACGGCGTAGATGAAGACGTTCTCGCGTCCGTCGACCCCACCGGAGTGGAAACCCAGGACGATCGAGTCGCCGAAGGACGTGCCGCTCGGGGCCGTACCGCCTGTGGTGAACGAAATCGTCTTGGCGGTGGACTCCGTCGCATTGCCGGCCGGGTCCGCCTTGTCGAACGCAGCGCCGGCCAGGTCGCCGTCGGCGGTCGGATCGTCACTGAGGCTTACCAGCCGCACGCCGTCGGCCTCGAGGAAGATGTCGTAGTCGTTGTTCGTGCTGCTGGACGTACCCGAGATCAGGTCGACGGCGAAGATGTACGTGTGCTCCGCCGCAAGTGTTTCGCTGGTGGTGTGACGCAGAACACCGTCAACGTGGGCGAACAGATCGGCGCCGTCGTCGTCGGACGTATCGTCGTTGATGACCGAAACCCAGTCCTGATCCACAGTCCCGCCGCCGGGCTCGGGCTGGTTGGTCCCGACCCACGACGGAGAAAGATGAAGGTATCCGTTGCCGTCCGTCGTATCCGGGTTGCCTTCATTAACCTCCCCCGCACCGGCGCCGGACACGACGATCTCCTGGGTGGTCAGCCAAGGCACGGCCACGCGTCGGACGCTCGGGTCGGTCACCTCCAGGCGGGTCAGGTGGGTGAAGGTCTCGCGATTGTCAGTCTGTGACGAACCGGACTGCCAGGAGATCGCGCTGTTGGTGTTGGCGTTGGCGTTACCGGCGTTGATGCCGATGGTCTGCGTCGAACCGATCTGCGTATCGCTCATGTCGAAGACTTTGAACGAGTAGTCGGTGGACTGGGCCGCCCCTTCCATCACGATGCGAACGAAGTCGCCGTCGTCTTCGTTCCCGGCGCCGGTGGTGCCCAGCGCGCCGGTGGCGGAAATGACCGTCCCCCCCACCGGCGTGATGTTCACGTCCGCCCCGCTGGCGCCCAGGCTATACCCTGCGCGTTCATTGGCGTTGACGCCGTTGTCCGTGTAGATGGTGGAACCGCCAAACCCGATCGACTGGAACGCCCCGCCCTGGACAAGCTTGACCACCGTGGTCATCTTCCAGCCGTAGTCGTACATCAGTTCAAACTGAGTCTCAGTAATGCGGTTGGTGAACCCGGGGTTATTGTTGTTCGTGCCATCGAGGTTCTGCCACGCGGCCAAGCCGTCACTGATCACGCCGGTCTGTGAGTCCGTCCCGCCCAACGGCGTGTGAAACATCGACCACGCCGCCCCGTTGCCGGCCCAGTGGTTCGGGTCAACGATATCGCCAGCGCCGGCGGGGCTTCCCAGGCTCGCGTCGTACTCGACGAGGATCGCCGCCGAAGCAGGGCCCGTCAGGGCAACGCCGAAAGCAGCGATGAGCATTACCATAGTTGTCAAGGTGTTCATCTTCATGTCATACTCTCCTTTGCAGTACGTTCAGAAACGTTGCCTCTCGCTTTCCATCAGACTGACTTGACGGACCACTCTCTGGCTCGATCTACAGTCTGGTTTATTATAGCGTATACTCCCAGGAATGCACCCGATATTTGGAATATCCTCTATGCGCATTTGGAAAGCCTGCCATGAGTCCATTCAAGCAACCAGACCGCAGCGCCTCGACCGGGCCACCATGCGTGTTCCCGTTCGCCCACGGCACGACAGCGCACCGGACTTGGCGGTCCTTGTCCTACCGCCTGCGCCTCCGCAGGACACCCAACCCACCGAGGGCCAGCAGGGCCATCGTGGCCGGCTCGGGAATGGTCAATTCGACCCTGTCAAAACCGAAGAATGTGGTCGTGTCTTCCTTGGTGAGTCGAATCGCCAGGTCGTCGCCCGAAACGCTCGCGCCGGTATTCAGCAGCACATTCACCGTCAGGGCGTTGCCAGCGGCGATGTTGTACTCACTCGGTACCGACTGGGTCAGCGTCGAGTCGAGCGTCGCCAGAGCGGTGAACACCCCGCCGTTGGAGGTCCCGAGTTCGATCTTGTAGTCACCGGTGATGCCGGCGCCGCTCTGCATGAAGCCGATGTCCACGGCCAGGTCGTAGGCGGTGTTGGCAGCGATCGCGGTGTCGAGCACCTGTTCGGCGGTGAAGGTGTCGGTGACCTGATACCCGATAAGACTCCGGAAGCCGCCGCCATCGAAGCCGCGGGCCTGATCGTTGGAGGTCGTGCCGGAGACCTCGGTCCAGGCTTCCAGATTGTCAAGCCCGCCGACAAGTGTACCTTGGTTGTCCCGGGTTGTCATGTCGAACGAGTGGTTGCCGATGACAATCTCGTTGGCCGCGAAGGCCGAGAGAAAGACGTTGTCGTACCCAAGCCAGGCACCGGTGTTCTTGTCGGCGCCCAAGCGGACCGCCAAGGAATCGCCGGAGACCGTCGCACCGGTGGTCACTTGCAGGGAGTTATAATGCGAGTTGTCAACGCCAAAACCGGCGGAGGAGGAGGCGTTCGATGTGACCGTGCCCGTCTTTGTGCCCAGGGATGTGAACACGGTGGCCGCCGAGGTGCCGATAAAGACATCGTAGTCATCGCTCCGGGCACCTGAGGCCGCGAAGCCCTGATCGAACTCCAGCAGGTAGGTCGTATCGGCGGCGACGGCCGTCGCGGTGATCTGCTCGGTCACGTAAGCGGCGGAGGGAGAGGTCGAGATGAGCCGGTTGCCGCTGGAGTTGAACGTGCGGACGGTTCCCGTAACGTTCGTCCAGCCCGTTGGTGGCGTGCCGCCGCTACCGAAGGTGCCGTTGGTGATGGGAACGACCGTTGCGGCCTGGCTCATCGACACCACGCACAGTGCCGCGATCAGCACACTGGCGATAGATAGTGCCCGTGCGGAAATGCACAACAATTGTATTTTTAAGCAGTTATGTGC
>CAZVEV010000027.1:0-11592 GCA_964625865.1 uncultured Planctomycetaceae bacterium
GGCCTGTCACCGAAGTGCGGACAGGCCCGAGACACGGCCTACTCACGTGGGATGCACCCGGCGGACCGGTGCCCTGCCGTGAGCCCTTGACGTGACGGGCGGCGGGCCTACACTAAGGGGCGCGCGTTGCATTGATCGGAAGCATCGTCAACATATAGAGTCCTGGAGCACGACCATGCCGGAAGAACTCGACCTGCCAGAAGCCACCCCGCCGCGGCAACCCGCCCAGCCCGATCCGCTGTCGATCGAGCCCGAGCCGCTGTCCATCGAACCCGAGCCGCTGTCGGTCGAACCCGAAGTGCTCCCCGTCGAGGACGAGCCGATCAGCCTGGCCGAGGACGATGACGAACCGATCAGCCTGGTCGAGGAATCGCCCGAGGACGGCGAGTCGGCCGGCGTCTCACGCGTGCGACAGCGAGAGAGAGGCTCGAGCCTGCTGAAGGAAGAGGTGACGCTCAAGAGGCCCCTGAACGTCACCGGCGCGGGGGCCACCCGATGCCGCCTGTTCTACTGCCGCATCGCCGTCGAGGCCATCGAGAACATGGAATCGAAGATCAACCAGTGGATCGACAGCGATAACATCGAGATCAAGCACGTCTGCCAGGAGTTGGCCGTCATGGAAGGCAAGAACCCCAAGCCGAACTTGGTCATCAGCGTGTGGTACTAGGCGTACAGCGCCATGGGGTTGACTGGTTAACTGGTTGATTGGTAGGGCGCTGGACTTGTTGCACGCGGAACGCATTGGGTATTCGTCCCGCGTGCAAACGAGTTGCACGCCCTACCCAGTCAACTAGCCTTCAACCTTGAACCTTGAACCTTCAACCACCTAACAGACCCTGTTGCCCCCTTCGTCGAGGCTCTTGCGCACTTCCTGCCGGACACGGTCGACGAGTGACTCGACGGTGTCGTCCTTTTCAGCAAGGGCCACGCCGATACTCAGCGTCACGCCAAGGACTCGCTCGTCGACTTTGACCTGGCCCTCTTCGACCAGCGAACGGACGCGCTCGCCGACGGCCTTCAGGTCCTGCGGGTCCTTCACCGGTATGACGGCCAGGAACTCGCCATCGTTCCATCGCCCCATCACGTCATAGTTTCGCAGCGTGTTGGCAAAGGTCTTGGCCGCCATCTTGACCAGCCGGTCGGTGGTCTTGTGGCTGTGAGCGTTGCAGATGATGTCGAAGTTGTCGACAGCGGCGGCCACCACGCCGAACCGCCAACCGTATCGCTTGGTCTCTTCGATACGGGCTTCGAGGCGCACCTCGACATGCCGACGGCTGGCCGTCTCGGTGACCGGATCGAGCAGGCTGTTCTGGCGGAGGGCTTCGATCTCGGCTTCGGCGGCGAGGGCCGCCGAGTTGTCGCTGAGGATCTCGACGACACCGGTGAGTTGGCCCTCGACGTCGTGGAGGGGCACGGCGCAGACGTGGGCGGGCACGAGGTGGCCCTGGCGGTGACGCAGGAACACGTCGGCCTCACGACGCCGTCCGTCCGAGAGCACCCGGTCGGCCGGGCAGGGGTCGGACTCATCGCACGTCCCGTCGGAGTCGATGTGTCGCAGAATGCTCTGGCTGCACGGCTTGCCGACGACCTCCTCCACCATCCGTCCGGTCAGTTCTTCGGCGGCGCGATTCCAGTGGATCACCGTACCTTCGCGGTCGACGAAGAACACCGCATCGTCGAGGTTGTCCAGAAGGCAGTGATAGAAGTCTATACCAGCAACGTTTATGGCTGCAACTGACATCGGGCTATCCTCCGGCCGCTGGCCGCGTGAGGTCTTCAGGCCGCATCGACACCGCGCCGAGTGCGGCAAGAGAAGTCTGGTGCGTCTCTTGGGGCGTTATCGAGTGGAGGGAGCGACCACTTTAGTAAGAGATGCCAGTTGCGCGCGGGTCCGGACGGGCCCGGGACGGCCTCCGGCGCCATGGGCCTCCGGCGCGTGCGAAGAGGGAGGCGGTCCGGTTCCCGGGCGCCGGGTCGCCCAGCCAGACCGTCTGGCACGCACGAGGAGGCGGCCTGAGCGACGATCTCCCGGCCGAGGGGGTAAGAGGCGTCTGGAGGCGCGGCATGCGGCTACGGGGGCGGCCTGACGGTCTGGCCGTCGCCTGGCCGCGCACCACGCGCTGCCGACCACACGCAAGGCGCTGATGGTACGGCTCACTGGCGCCGATGGCTGGCGTCGCGGATGCGCAGGGCTTCGGGGCCGTCGATGGGCAAGTGCAGTGAGAAGACGGCCCCATGGCCGGGCGAGCTTTTCAGCGACAGGCGCCCGCCGAGCAGGGCGGCCAGGTCCTTGGCGATGGCCAGGCCCAGCCCCGTTCCCGCCGAGGCCTTCGTCAGCGACCGGTCGGCCTGGTAGAACTTCTCAAACAGGTGCTTCTGGTCGGCTTCGGCGATCCCGGGGCCCGTGTCGGCAACGGCGATCATGACCCCACCGTGACGGTGACCGTTGCCTCCCGTCCCTTCACTGACGGCCGAAAGCGTCACCCGTTCGCGCGCGGGGATGAACTTGATGGCGTTGGACAGGAGGTTGTACAGGATCTGCTGCAACTTGCCCGCATCGGTCACGACGATGGGCAGGTCTTCGGCCAGTTCGCAGTGCAGCGCGATCTGCTTCTTGTCGGCCAGCGGCTTCATCAACGCCAGAAGCGTCCGGCAGGTGTCGCTGACCGAGACGCTGTCAAAGCGGACGTCGGCCTTGCCCGCCTCGATCTTCGCCAGGTCCAGGAGGTCGTTGATCATCGCCAGCAGGTTCCGTGCGGCGGTGGCAATGTTCGTGCCGTACCGCGCGGTCCGCTCTTCGTCGGTCTCGACGAGCAGGTCGGCGAAACCGATGATGCTGTTCAGCGGCGTGCGCAGCTCGTGGGACATGTTGGCCAGGAACTCGCTCTTGACCTTGTTGGCCTGGAAGAGCGTCACGTTGGCCTCGGCCAGTTCGTTGAGTTTCAGGTCCAGGGCGCTGTTGGCCAGCAGGAGCTTCTGGTGCTGGTCGTCAATCGCCGTCAGCATGTCGTTGAAGCTCTCGCCCAGTCGCTGCAGCTCGTCGCTGGTACTGATGGTGCTTCGGACGTCCATGTCGCCTTCGGCGACCTTGTCGGCAATGTCCCGCAGTTGTCTCAGCGGGCGAAGGATCAGGCGATGGGCCATCACGGAAAACAGCACCAGCGCCAACAGCGAGGCCAGCACGAGCCCGGCGATGAACGCGACGCGCGTCCACCACACCAGGGCCCCCGAGGCCAGCGAGCCGGGCATGGCGACGTCCACCATGCCCACCAGTTCCCCGACCTCGAACGGCGGCTTGTCGGTGGCCGACGGATCGTGACACGTGCTGACCGTACACGTCTGCTGTGCCCGGATGGCCCGCAGGCAGCGATAGACCGTCCGCCCCTGGTCCTCGTCCCGCATCACGACGGTCTCTTCGCCCGGATCGCGATTGAAGGCCTTGCGGGCGCGGAGGGCATACCGTTCAAGCTCGGACAGGGCCCTGGCCTTCTTGCCGCGAAGGACGATAATCCCGGGCCCCATGCGGGCCGGGGTGTCTCCTTCACCGCCGACGGGGCCCACGCTGTAGACCACCTTGTCCCCCTTGTCCTTGTCCTTGCGATGGTCGCGGACAAACTCGTTGAGCCGAAGCAGCGTCAACTCGGCGCCGGGCTTCTGCAGGCCCTGCTCGGCCAGCCGTTCCATGAAGTACCAGGGCACGACCAGCGCGGCGGCGATAATCACCAGGACGGCCGGTCCGAACAGAAGGCGAAGCTTCGTCGCCAGCGGGATTCTTACATGCCTCTTGGCCATGGGGCCGCCATTCTACCCGCGGGGCAGCACAATGCAACGCCTCTGATCGCGGGGGCGGGCCTACGGCGCGGCGGGCGGGTTGCAGCGGGGGCAGACGGCCGACGAGTCGTGGGCGATGGGATAGTACGTGCGACACGTCTTGCACAGGTCGGCCCGAATGGAATCGGTCCCACAGTGCGGACACCCGGCCGGCGTGCCGTACGTCGCGTCATCGGCGTGGTGGGCGTTCCACTGCTTGACCGTCAGCGTGAAGCCATGCTCGCATGTCTTGTCGCTGCAGACGAAGTGAATCCCATCGGGAAAGTTCGCGTTGTTGTCGCCGTACCCGCGCCCCCAGTCGCCCGACCGCAGCCATACCGAAAGGACAATGAGCCCCACCAGGACCACCAGCGCCGCGATAAGGAACTTTCGCTCTCTCACTCCTAGTAGTTCTCTACTTCGTTGCTGTTGTTCCAGCGCCTGTTCATCGCCCGACCGGCATCGGTGGTTGTACTGACGTGGGTGATGTCATCCTGGTGAATCCACTCGCTGTGCCCGTCGGCGAACAGGACGTTGGCGCCGCCCTCGTGGATCTTGCTGGGGTACTCCCGCCAGTTGCCCGGATCGATGTTGTAGTCCCAACTGCCGTCGGTCACGTTGTCGGCAATGGCGATCATGTTGCTCAGGTCGACCACCTGCGTGAATCGCACGTGGGGCCACGACCACATGTCGCCGCCGAGCCCGCTGTTAACAAAGGCGCCGTGGGCGCCCCAGTCGTTATACCCGTAGCTGAACGGCACGGTGAAGACGTTGAGCATCTTCTCGCCGAGTTCGTAGCCCCACGCGTCGACGTGCTCCTGCTGGGCATACCCCCCCCCGCTGCCGTAAACCGTGCGCCACTTGAACCCGTCAGGCTGACTGCGGCACCAGAACGACTGGTTGCTGCCGTCCGTGTACGGCCTCATCCGAGGGGGCCAGACCGCCACAGTCCCGCTGTTGGTCTTTCGGTCGACGTGGCCGGGGAAGACCCGGTTGTCCGCGGCGTACATCATCAGCGCGTTGCCCATCCCATGCTCGTTGGTCTGACACTGGGTCCTGATGATCAGCCGCTGGATGAAATGGACTGACGGGGCGAGCAGGGTCAGCAGGAGGGCGATAATCGCCAGCACGACCATCAGTTCAAGCAGCGTGAATCCGCCCCGGACACACCCGGACGGCGCGCCAACACTACACTCGGTCATCCTGTGCATAGCCCATGTTTCCCGTACATCGCCACCCGGGACCGCCCCCGCGGCAACACAAACCTGTGGCGTATACTGTTATCGTATGCCTGACAGCTTGGCGGGACAAGGTGGAAATGCACAGTTTGTGCACCGGGCCATGATCTGAATCATAGCGCCGCCCGCTAGTTGCGCCACATCGCACGATGCCTGTCGCTGGGGTGGACATGCACTGAGACGGGCGCCGCATCGGACGCCTGCGCGGGGGCAGGGCTTTCGGGGGGCAGGTCGTCAAACTCCCCGTCGGCCACCGCGGCGGCCAGGGCGTCCACGCAGGCCGCGTCGAACGCCGTGCCTCGGAGCCCCTTCAGGTGCTCCACCGCTTGGGCGACAGACAGCGGTTCGTTGTAAGGCCGCACCGTCGTCATCGCATCCAGCGCGTCGGCCAGCCCGACAATCCGGGCCGACAGGGGGATCTGCGTTCCGGTCAGGCCCTGCGGATAGCCCGACCCGTCCAGGCGCTCGTGATGGCTGAGAATCACGTCCATCGAATTGGCGACCAGCGAGGCCCGCGAGAGCATCTCGGCGGCCCCCGCGATGTGACTGCGAATGACCTCGTGCTCCTCGTCGGTCAGGGCGCCGGGCTTGTGCAGGATCGCGTCCGGGATCCCGATCTTGCCGATATCGTGCAACCAGCCGGCGACCTTCAACTGGGTCAGCGACTCGTCCGACATCAGCAGGCGCCGTCCGATGGCCACCGAGTATCGGCTGACGCGTTCGCTGTGGCCGCGCGTGTACGGGTCGCGGACCTCGATGGCATTGACGAGGGTTTCCAGCAGTTCCGCGTTGCCCTGTTTGACCTTGTCGACGGCCTTGAGGCTGTGGATGGCTACCGCGGCGGCCTGGCAGATGTTGCAGAAGACGAACTCGTCATCGACACTGAAGTCCTCCCGTCCGATCGGTTCGGTGACGCTGAGGACGCCCAGGCGAATGTTGCCCCAGTGCATCCCGGAGAGCATCAGCGGTCCGGACAGGGCCACGTCGGATGCCGTCGGCAGCGCCTCGTCATCGCGGTCGTCCTGCTCGGCGTAGCGCAGGTGAACGGGCTTGTCGTTCTGGAAGACGCGTCCGGCCGTCCGCTCGCCGATCGGGATCCGCGTCCGGGCCACGACGTCCTGAGGTACGCCGCATGACGCTGCAATGTGCAGGTCCTTCTGCTCATCGTCAGCCAGCATGATCGAGACGCGGCGGCAGTTCAGACGGGCGACGGTGCTCGCGATGATCTGGTTGAGGCACCCGTCCATCGTGCTCTGCGGTGAGAGTTCCTTCAGGAACTCGTGCTGCTCGGTCAACTCCTGCTGCAGGTGCACCAGTCGCAGCCGCGTGCGGGCCTTCTCGTTGGAATAGGCGTTGGCCAGGAACAGCACGAGCAGAGCACAGAGGCCCGTCAGGATGAAGAGGGTCTCGCCCGTCCGGCCCCCCATCAGTTCAGCCAGGATGCCCGCACCGAACGTCAGGAGCATCAGCAGCAGACCTATCTGAAGGGTCGAGCAGTGGTTGGCGCCGGGGAGATCGCAGTAGCGACATCGCATGAAAGGCAGGGACCCCAGCCGCCTGCAGATGAAGCAGTTCACGTTCCCCTCGGGCCGCAGGTCCGCAGCGCGCAGCTCCGGATCGACCTCAACGACCGTCTCGGTATCTCCTCCAGCCATGCCCGATTCCCTCACCCGTGCTCAGTGAACCCGCCCCCCGCTTGCAGCATCTACGACACCGCGACGCGCAGCGGGATGTAAGTCTTGTCGGCCGATGCGCCTATCGGCTTTACTAACACAGCGAGCACCGTGCCATGGCCCTCCGCTTCGCGTAGGACCATGGCACCCAACGACTGACGGGGCCAGCGCGTCACGTCGGGTTCGGCACGAATGCGCCTCCGCGACAGGTCTTCAGGTAGTTCAGGGCGTGGACCTGACCCGTCATCTCCAACTCGCCCCGATACACCGGATCGTGCCAGCCCTCGATGTCGATGCTGCCCTCAAAACCGCCCTGCCGCAGGATCGTGATCAGGTCCGTCCAGTTCGTATCGCCGAACCCCGGCGTGCGGTGGTAGGCGAATGGCTTGGGCCCATCGATGCCATACTCCCTCACTACGTCCCACCGGACCGTCGCGTCCTTGCCGTGCACGTTGAACACCTTGTCCACCCACCGCGCCAACTGCGGCAGCGGATCGATCAGGCTGACCATCTGGTGGCATGGTTCCCATTGCAGGCCGAGGTTGTCCGCCGGGATCTCGTTGAACATCATCTCCCACGCCGTGGGGTTGTGGGCGATGTTCCAGTCGCCGCTGGCCCACGTGCCACCCATATCGCAGTTCTCGAAGGCGATCCGCACGCCCCTGTCGGCCGCACGCTTGACCAGCGGCTCCCAGACCCGCTTGAACGTCTTCATCGACTGGTCGATCGGCTTGCCGATCATCCGCCCGCTGAAACCCGTCACCAGGTCGCATCCGTACAGGCGGGCGGCGTTGATGGCCTTACGAAAACCCTCGCGGGTGACCTTGGCCTTGTCGCCGTCCAGCGGATTGCCGAACACGCTCAGCGAACTGACCACCGCGTCGGTGCCCGCGAGCACCTCGTTGACCTCGGCGGCGGTCTGCCTCAGGTCCCCGCCGAGCACCTGCCAGTGCGTCAGCGAGAACGACTCGAAGCCGTACGGCAGGATCTGGCTGATGTAATCGGCGGCCTTGTCACCGCCTTTGACCAGTGTGCCAATGCGGATACCCTCGCGGCATGGGGGCGGGGGCGTGGCCTTGGTGGACTTGCGTCTGTTCGCCATCGATATTCTCCTTCAAAGATACCATCGCATCTAACCGTCTGATCACCTGCAATGGTGACACGTCACCACGGGGCTTGTCCCCGTGGAACGGTGATTCGCCACTAGCCGCGTAGACGTCCCACCCCCCCCCCTTCCACCCCCCCGCCTGCGGGGGGCGGGAGGAAGGGGAGCAGCCGCAGAACACGCGTCGCGGTAGTGGCGAATCATGGCTCCACCGGGACAAGCCCGGTGGTGGCCTCTGCACTGTTCATACTCATACTGGCATCCAGTTCGCATCCAGCAGACAACAGCGTGCGGGACCTCTCGCATCTCTATTCATCACGCCCACTGGCAAGCGTAGCTTCACTCTCACATCGCACGGACCGGCAGGCGCCGGCGGCGTTTGGAACTCTCGATCGCCGCGAACACCATCGCCAGCGACTTGATGTTGTCATGACACTCGGTCTGGGGCACCGTGCCCTTGCGGAGGTAGGCCAGCATCTCCCGCAGCGCGCCCCGCATACCGCGGTACTTCAACGTCCGGGCAGGCATCTTGGGGGTCCTCAACTCGCGCTGGAACTGCATTCTCGCCTTGGGCACGTGGACCGACGGGGCCTGGTCGCGCTCGTACATCAGCGTCCCGCCGTCACCGATGATCCGCCAGTCGCCGTTCCAACTCGTCGCCGGACCGTCCGCGCACCAACTGCCTCTGTACGTGAAGATCACCCCGTCGGTCATCTCGAAGATGCACGAGGCCGCCACGTCGCCGGCGTACCACGAGCCGGCCGGGTTGAACTCACGGGCATAGACGGCCACCGGGTCGGCGCCCGTCATGAACCGCGCGAGGTCAAAGTGGTGTATCGCCATGTCCAGGATCAGCGGACTGGGCATCTCCTCGCGAAACCCGCCGAAGTGACAGCCCATGTAGAAGTCGCAGTTGGCCGTCGTGACCCGCCCGATCTTGCCCCGCGAGACGGCCTTGCGCACTACGTCGTGGGCTGGGTCCCACCGGCGCGACTGGCTGACCATGTACATCTTGCCGGTGGCCTCGGCCGTACGGACCATGCGACGGGCCTCGGCCATGCTGTTGGCCATCGGCTTCTCGCTGATGACGTGGCACCCGGCGCGGAGGGCCGTGCACGTGACGGTGCAGTGGGCCTCGGGGACCGTCAGATCCAGTACGACCTCGGGGCGCGTCTCCTTCAGCGCCCCCACCAGGTCCGCCGAGGCCTCGCAGTCCAGCGCGTACTTGGCAATCTGCCCGCGGGCCGCGTCCAATCGCACGTCCACCACGCCGACGACCTTGACCTTCTCGGCCGCCAGTTCGCGAAACCAGACGTTGCTGATTCCCCCCGCGCCGACAACCACCACTCGTTCCCTGGCCATCTCGCATGCTCCTGTAGACGTCTCACTCCGCCAATCCGAACGGCCGAGCCGATGAGTCACCGAGCCTATCGCCGGCCAGAGCGAATGCAAGAGGTTTGTTCGCCTACGGACATTGGGCTACAATGCGCCCCGTCGAAAGCGATTGTGCGTATTCAAGACCGAAAGGACTCTCCACGATGGAGTGTAAGAAAGACCAGAACAGCGACGGATGCACCTGCACGTACATGTCCTGCGGGCGGCGCGGCGTCTGCTGCGACTGCATCCAGTATCACTTGGCCAGCAAGCAACTGCCCGGCTGCTGCTTCCCCCCCGAAGCCGAAGCCTCCTACGACCGCAGCTTCGCCAACTTCGCCAAGGCGTGGAACCTCTGACGGCCGCGTGCCACGGTCCTACGCGCAGCGGAGGGCCGTGCTCCCGCCGGCAACGTGCGCGCCGGCCGCGTGCCGTGGGCTGCGGCGCAGCCGCAACCACGTATTCTCGAATGGAGACAATCTGCCGGCGAGCAGGCGTGGTTGCCGCTTCGCGTCAAGCCACGGCACCCGCACATCCAACCGCACCCGACACGGCCCTCCGCTGCGCGTAGGACCGTGGCACCGCGGAATTCAGTCGAACAACTCGCCCTGTTCGCTCGGCGCGGCGGGGCGCTCGGATGGCGCAACGCCCAGGTGCTCGTAGGCCCTGACCGTAACCTGCCGCCCTCTGCGCGTGCGGGCGAGCAGGCCGATCTGGAGGAGGAAGGGCTCGACGACGTCGACCAGGGTGTCGGTCTCCTCGCCCAGCGTGGCAGCCACCGCTTCGATACCGACCGGGCCGCCCTTGTACGTGTCGATGATCCGCCGCAGGAACCGCCTGTCCAGATCGTCCAGGCCCAACTCGTCGATGCCCTCGAGTTTCAGCGCGGCGGCGACCATCTCGACGGTCAGGCGCCCGTCGCCCTTGACCTGGGCGTAGTCGCGGCAGCGGCGCAGCAGGCGATTGGCGATTCGCGGCGTCCCGCGCGCCCGCCCAGCCAGCGCCGTCAGGGCCGCCGCGTCGTAGTCCAGGCTCAGCATCTCGGCGGACATCTGACACCGCTGCTGGAGGTCGTCGGCCGACCAGAACTCCATGTGGTGCGTTATCCCGAACCGCGTCCGCAGCGGCGGGCTGAGCATGCCGCTGCGCGTGGTGGCCCCGATCAGCGTAAAGGGCTTCAGCGGCAGGTTGATCGTGCGGCTGTGCATGCCCGAGTCGACCACGAAGTCGACCTTGTAGTCCTCCATCGCCGGGTAGATGTACTCCTCGACGGCCGGACTCAGGCGGTGGATCTCGTCGATAAACAGCACGTCGGACTGCTCGAGATTCGTCAGGATGCCGATCAGGTCGCTCGCCCGCGTCAGTGCGGGGCCGGAGCTTACCTTGATCGTACTGCCCATCTCGTGGGCGATAACGTACGCCAGCGTCGTCTTGCCCAGTCCCGGCGGGCCGTGCAGCAGGACGTGCTCCATCGGCTCGGACCGCTGGCAGGCGGCAGCGATCGAAATCCGCAGCTTCTCCATCAGGTCGCCCGACCCGATGCACTGATCCAGCGTCGTCGGCCGCAGCGCCAGATTGAGCTGCTCGTCCTCTGCACCCGTAGACTGGCTTGAGATAATCTTCTCTCTGGCCACTTAGACGCCGCCTCCCTTCAGCTTGTATACGTGCTGGATGATTTCTTCCGGCGTATCGAGTTCGGGCGCCACGGCAAGGACGCGTTCGACGAGGGAGGCGGCATCGGCCCGTCGCTCGCCGAGTTGGACCAGGACGGCGATGGCTTCGGCGCCGGCTTCGGGCAGTTCGGCCTCGGTGGGGCCTTCGGGCAGTTCACCGGCGAACTCCTCCACCTTGCCGTGCAGCTCGGCCACGATGCGGTCGGCCGTGCGGGGGCCGATCTCCGGGAGGGCCTTGAGCAGCTTGGCGTCCTTGGCGCCGATGGCGGCGGCAATCTCGGCTACCGGGCGGGCCAGCGATCGCAGGGCCTTGCGTGCGCCGATGCCCTTGACAGTGGTGAAGATCTTGAAGAACTCGCGGTCCGACTCCGAGAGGAACCCGATGAGTCTCGGGACCATCGCCCCGCGCGTCGGGTCGCCCTCGACGTGGTGAATCGTGTGGAGCACAATCTCCTGCCCCACGCGCCGCACCAGCCGCTCGACGTCACACGCCGGCGCCATCACCTCGTACCACAGCCCGCCGCCCACGTCGATGAGCGCCGCGGCGCCCCGCACCTCTTCCAACCTGCCCGATACTCTCGCAATCATGACAACACCCTACACCGAACCGCCGCCGTTTTCATCCGCGGATTTGACAACGGGGGGACAACGGTGGGGTCAGGTCTTGATTAGTGATTAGTGACAACACTCTTCCCCAGCTCCTGCCTACGCAACAATCG
>CAZVEV010000027.1:11602-36338 GCA_964625865.1 uncultured Planctomycetaceae bacterium
CCCCCCCTCCCTCCCTCACCCACATCCACTATAATAATATTTATATCACCCCGCCCCCCCACTTGCCTGCCCGCACACAGCGCGATCGCCAGCGCGTCAGCAACATCGGCGGGTTGCGGAAGCTCATCCAACTTGCACACGCTCTGGATCGCGTGCTGGACCTGCTGTTTCGACGCGTGCCCGTTGCCGGTAAGGCTCTTCTTGACCTTCGTCGCCGGCAGGTCCCGCACCGCCGTATCCGCTTGCCTGGCCGCCAGCATGATCACGCCGCGCGCGTGCGCCATCAGGATGCTCGTCCGTGGATGCTTGTAATGAGCGTAGAGTTTCTCGACGGCCACCACGTCAGGCTTCAGGTCGGCCAGCAGGTCCGTCAGGTCGGCATGGATCTGCGTGATCCGGTCTGCCAGCGAGGCCTTGGCGTCGGTGCGCAGCGTGCCGGCCTCCACCACCGCCGCCTCGCGCCCGCAAAAGTCCACGCACCCGTACCCGGTGATGTTCAGCCCGGGGTCGATCCCCAGCACGCGGTATCTCGAATTGCCTGCCATGGCCCCATCATAGGCCCCCACCGCCCGAACGCAACGTCCGGGCGATGTCGGGTTGTGTCCTGCGCGGAAGGCCATTAGACTCGTTGCCTGCGATGATTCATCCGTTGCGATCGGGAGACATCACGTGAGCAAACCGAAGCTGCTGTTCCTGTCCGGCCATGACGTCAGGCACGCCCTGCCGATGGCCCAGGCTGTCGAGGCCATGAAGGGCGCATTTGCGGACCTGTCGGCCGGGCGGGTCACCGTGCCCCCGCGGACGCACATCAACATCGCCCAGGCCGAAGGCGATGCGCTGTTCATGCCCGCCTACAGCCCGGGCGCTGAACTGATGGGCGTCAAGATCGTGACGCTGTTCGAACAGAATCGCGAGATCGGCCTGCCGTTCATCCAGGCCCTGGTGGTCGTGCTCGACGCGACCAACGGCCGCCCCGTCGGCGTGATGGACGGGACGGCGATAACGGCGATCCGCACGGGGGCTGCTTCCGGAGCGGCGACCGATGTCCTGGCACGGCGCGACGCGAAGGTCGCGGCGATCTTCGGGGCCGGCGCGCAGGGCCGCACGCAGCTTGAGGCCGTCTGCGCGGTGCGGGACATCCGCGAGGCCCGCATCTTCGACGTCAGCCGGTCCGCGGCCGAGGCATTCGCAGACCGCATGGGCCGGTCGCTGGGCATCCCGGTCAGCGTAGCCGACGACTCAGCGGGCGCGGTGGCCGGCGCGGACGTGATCTGCACGGCCACCACCGCCACCACGCCCGTATTCGACGATGCGGACATCTCGCCCGGGACGCATATCAACGCCGTTGGCTCCTACAAGCCCGAGGTCCGCGAGGTCCCTGCCGCGACGGTGGCGCGGGCCCATGTGGTGGTCGACCAGATCCAGGCCGCCCTCGAAGAGGCCGGCGACCTGATCATGCCCCTGCAGGCCGGCCTGATCGAACGGGAGCACGTGGCCACCGAACTCGGCGCCGTCATCGCCGGCCACGCCCCCGGACGCGATAGCGACAGCCAAGTGACGCTGTTCAAGTCGGTGGGCGTCGGCGTCCAGGACCTCGCCGCCGCCGGAAAAGCCCTTCACAGCGCCCGCCAACTGGACCTCGGCACGGAGTTGACGCTGTAGCGCGGACGTGTGGACGGCCCGTCACGATCGAGCCTTGGTATTGACCGGCCCGGCACGGGGTGGCACAATTGGGACTGCACTGTGGGTGGAGATGGACCGTCGTTGATTCGGAGGCGTATCATGATGGAAAGGTCTTTTGCTGCATATCCGATGGTGGATGGTCACCCCGGGGCGCCTAGTCTCGCAGAGAGGGACGACTCATGATGGAAAGGTTATTCACCGCATATCAGGTCGCCGACATCCTTGGACGCCCCCGGCGCGAGGTGCAGGGGTGGATCGAAAGCGGCGAACTGGCCTCGCAGCGCCTCGACGACGGAACGGTCCGCATCTCCGAGAAGCACCTCGTGCGGTTCCTCCGCCGCCAGGGTGTCGACATGGAGGCGTTGATGGCCCAGACCCTGCAGGCCGAACGCCAGGAGACCTCCGCCGATGAACGGGCCAGGCTGCTCTCGCCCGATCCGCCCGATCCGGTGGACGCCTCGCCCCCCCCGCCCAAGTCCCCAGCCGAGCCCCTGCACCCCGCGCCCGTCACCGACAATGACACGCTGCAGCCGCGAGTCGCGATGGCTGCGCACGTTGCCGCCGCCCTGGAGGCCGATGCGCCGGCCCCGGACGAGGCGCCGCCCGCCGACGACTCGAATCGACCTGAGAACCCCTATCAGAGCTTCACCGAGACGATCAACGGTTCGGCCGCGACCCCTCCGCCGGATGAGAGTCCAGTCGAGGCCGACTCTCACGAGCCGGACGTTCCCCAGACCACTGCCTTCCGCGCTGCGGCCGCACCCGAGCAGCGCCAGGACGAGCCCGAGGACCAACCGGCAGTTGAGCCGCTGGTCGAACCGGCCCTCGCACCTGACCTGCCCGCTCCGGTGGAGACATCCCAAGCCGAGATCGCGCCGGAACCTGCCGAAGCCCCGTCCGCGGAACAACCCGCTGACGACGAGGGTGAACCGGCACCGGCCGGGGAGGCACCTGAACCGGTGTCAGAACCTGTAGTCGAACAGCCAACTCCCCCCGCCGTCGAGCCGGTCGTACCCGACCGGGCGCCCGAGCCCGAGCCTGCGTCCGTGCCGGATGAGCCCGCTGTCGAAGAGACGCCCGAGCCGGTGATCACACCTGAGCCTGCCACGGTCCCGTCGGCAGAACAGCCCCCTGCCGACGAGGATGAACCACCGGCGGCAGAGGCGCCCGACGAGACGACCGACGGAGACGACGAACCGGCGAGTGACGAGAAGCCCGAGCCGGCCTCCCCCGCGGCAAAGATTGACCGCGACTCACAGGCCGGCCAGATCGTCCAGGCGATTCTCAGCGACGCCGTCAAGCGCAGGGCGACGGCGATTCGCCTCGAAGCGTGCGGCGACCGGATGACCCTCCGTATGCGCATCGGCGGTGAGCTTGAGGAGCGAGAGAGCTTCAGGCGTCGCCTGCCCGCAGGTGCCGGGCCAAAGGTGATCGACGAACTGATGTCGCTTGCGGGTCTGGACGGCCTGGCCGCCGGGCCGCAGCAGGGCCGCGTCGAGACAACTGTGGGGCGGCGTGTGATGGAGTTGGCCGTCTCGGCCATGCCGACCGTCGGCGGCCAGGAGATCGTCGTACAACTGGGCGACCCAGCCATCGCGGCAAAGGGCCTGACCGCCCTGGGCATGACCCGGAAGGATGCCCACGCGATCGAGGACATGCTGGACCGGCGGTCGGGCCTGATCGTGGTGGCCGCCCCGCCGCGTCACGGGCGGGGCCAGACACTCCGCGCGATGACGGCCCGCCTGGCTGATGGACGTCGCGGCGTGCTGGCCATCGAGCGATCGGTGGGGTCCGGCATCGACAACGTCGCGCAGTGTCGCTGCGGCGGGCGTGGGGGCATGGCCTGGGACGAAGCGCTCTGGGCGGCGGCGGACCACGACTGCGACGTGGTGGCCGTCGAGGACATCTGCGATCCGGCGGCAGCAGCCGCGGCGGTTGAGGGGGCGTTGGGCGGGATGACGACGCTTGCGGGCCTGTGGGCGGACTCGCCCGTCGAGGCGATACACCTGCTGGTGCGGATGGGCGTGGCCCCCTGGCCGCTGGCGGCGACGCTCCAGGGCGTGGTCGCCCAACGGGTGGTCCCCACGCTGTGCAAGGACTGCCGCACCCCCGCCAAGCCTGCAAGGAAGGACCTGTCGGCCCTGGGGCTGAAAGCACGCGACGTGGACTTCGAGACCTTCACCCCTCGCGGATGCGCCGCATGCGCCAACACCGGCTATAAGGGAAAGACCGTCCTGACCAGTCTCCTGCAGATCGACCAGGTCCTTGCCGACGTCATCCGCGATGGCGCCGAGGCCGAGGCCCTGGCCGCCGCGGCGGAACGGACGGAAACCCCGGACCTGCTCACCGCGGGCCTCGTCCGCGCCCGCAAGGGACGCCTCGCCCTGGCGGACCTCGTCCGCGCCGGGGTCGGCGGCGAATAATGAACGTCGAGCGTTGCTCGACCGCTAAACGTGGAAGAAACAACGCCATCGACCGACCACTGAACGGCGCGTTGTATCGATCGGCGCATTACAGGTGTGGCGCGCACTGTTTAGCGGCGGGGCAACGCCCCGCGCTCGTCGTTCCACGCGCACCGGCGCTAGGACTGGCCCCTGACGTACCGGTCTATCGCGCCGGCCGCGTCCTTGCCGTCGCCCATCGCCAATATCACCGTCGCCCCGCCGCGGACAATGTCCCCGCCGGAGAACACGCCCGGCACGGACGTCATGTGGTTCTCGTCGGTCTCGATATTGCCCCACCGGTTGAGTTTCATCTCGGGGCACGTCGCGGTCAGCAGGGGATTGGCCCGCGTGCCGATGGCCACCACCGCGATCTGCGCGGGCAGGTCGAAGATGTCGCCCTCGATCGGCACGGGGCGGCGGCGCCCGGAGGCGTCCGGCTCGCCGAGTTCCATCCGCTGCATGCGGATCGCGCGGACCCACCCGTCGTCCCCGCCGATAATCTCCAGCGGGGCCACCAGGAACATGAACTCGATGCCTTCGTGTTCGGCGTGGTGGATCTCTTCGAGGCGGGCGGGCATCTCGACGCGGCTGCGACGGTAGGCCAACACCGCCCGCGTCGAGCCGAGCCGCTTGGCCGTCCGCACCGAGTCCATCGCCACGTTGCCCCCGCCGAAGACCACCGCCGTGGCGCCGCGGGCGATCGGCGTCGTGCCGTCGGGGCGATATGCCCCCATCAGGTTCACTCGCGTCAGGTATTCGTTGGCCGAGTAGACGCCCTTGAGGTTCTCGCCGGGCACGTTCAGGAACATCGGCAGGCCCGCGCCGTTGGCGACGAAGCACGCGTCATACTCGGCCATGATCTGCTGAATCGTGATCGTCCTGCCGACCACCACGTTGCACTCGATCGTCACGCCCAGCGCTCGCAGGTTCGCCACCTCGTGATCGACGATTCGCTTGGGCAGGCGGAACTCCGGAATGCCGTACCGCAACACGCCGCCGGTGTCGTGCAGGGCCTCGAAAACGTGCACGTCGTGTCCCAGCAGGGCCAGCTCGCCCGCGGCGGTCAGCCCGCCGGGGCCCGAGCCGACGACGGCGACTTTGTGGCCGGACCTTTCCGCCGGAGGGGTCGGGGCGGCCGCGTGGGCGGAAGCCCAGTCGGCGATGAAACGCTCGAGCCACCCTATCGCCACCGGCTCGCCCTTCTTGCCGCGAACGCACACCTGCTCGCACTGCGTCTCCTGCGGGCAGACGCGCCCGGTGGTGGCCGGCAGGGCGTTGTCGCGCAGGAGGATGTCGGCGGCGGCGGCGAAGTCGCCCTCGGCGATCGCGCCGAGGAACTCCGGTATCCGCACGGCCACCGGGCAGCCCCCCACACAGGGGCGGGCCTTGCACTGGATGCAGCGCTGAGCCTCGCGAATGGCCTCGGCCTCGCCCAGCCCCAGGTTCACCTCGTCGAAGTTCCCGGAACGAACCATCGGATCCTGCTCGGGCATGGTCGTCCGCTCGATGGCCATCCGCTCTTTCGGTGTCAGTTTCGTTTCGCTCATGACCGGCCCTCCTGCTCGGCGTCCAGTGCGTCGGCCAGCGCGTCGAGGCGGCAGTGGGCATCCTTCTCGTAAGTCGCCAGGCGTGCGGTCAGTTCGTCGAAGTTCACGTGGTGGCCGTCGAACTCGGGCCCGTCGACGCAGGCGAACTTGATCTCGCCGCCGACGGTGACGCGGCAGCCCCCGCACATGCCCGTCCCGTCGACCATGATGGGATTCAGGCTGACGATGGTCTTGATGCCTACCGGACGGGTCTGCTCGACGACGGCCCGCATCATCGGCACGGGGCCGACGGCAAACACGGCGGCCGGGCGACGCGACTCGTCGGCGAGGATCTCGCCCAGGACGGCGGTGACGAAGCCCTTGACGCCCAGCGAACCGTCCTCCGTGGTCACGAGCACCTCGGAGCAGAACTCGGCCAGGTCGTCGCGGAGAATCACGTACGGCTCGCTCCGCCCGCCGATGATCGTGGTCACCTCGTTGCCCGCCTCGGCCAGCGCTCGGGCCAGCGGGAACAGGACGGCCGTGCCCACGCCCCCGCCCACGCACACGACCTTGCCCCAGTTTTCGATTTCGGTGACGTGTCCGAGCGGTCCGGCCACGTCGCGGATCGACCCGCCGATCGGCTCGGAAACGATCTGCTTCGTCGACTCGCCGAGGGCCTGGATAATCAGCGTAATCGTGCCGGCCTCGGGGTCGGCGTCGGCGATGGTAAGCGGGATGCGCTCGCCGCCTTCGCTGTGGCGGACGATCACGAATTGCCCCGGCATCCGGGCCGCCGCCACGCGCGGGGCCCGCACGCGCAAGCGATGCACGTTCGGAGCCAACTCTTCGTTACTGACGATCTCAAACATTCCTGATTCGTTCCTGTCTCTTGCTCA
This sequence comes from uncultured Planctomycetaceae bacterium, assembly GCA_964625865.1. GTDB lineage: Bacteria > Planctomycetota > Phycisphaerae > SM23-33 > SM23-33 > CAZVEV01. Next base: position 18,155 of record CAZVEV010000027.1, read on the forward strand.
GTTTCGTATCAAACGGTTACTCACACCTGTGCGTCGGCGCCAATCGCGTGTCCTCGTACCAGGGAAACGCCCCATGACGGCGTCATGGGGATCCCCTCGACGCAGTCGAGGGGCTTTTTGGACCGCGTCAGCGGGCGATGGACGACGCATGGGCGTCACCCGTCGTAACCGTTGGGGTGCTTCTCGTGCCACGCCCACGCGTGGCCGATGATCTCTTTGAGGTACGGCATCTTCGGCTGCCAGCCCAACGCGTCCATCGCTCGGCGCGACGAGGCGACCAGGCGGTCCGGGTCGCCCGGGCGGCGGTCGACGACGGCGGCCGGGATCGGATGGTCCGCCACCTCGCGACACGTCTCGATGACCTGCCTGACGCTGAAGCCCTCGCCGTTGCCCAGGTTGCAGGCCTTGACCTGGCCCGCCTCGGCCGCCCCGACCGCCAGCACGTGGGCGTCGGCAAGGTCGCAGACGTGGATGTAGTCGCGAATGCACGTGCCGTCCGGCGTGTCGTAGTCGTCGCCGAAGATCTTGATGTCGTCGCGCAGGCCCAGCGGCACCTGGAGGACCAGCGGGATCAGGTGCGTCTCGGGACTGTGGTCCTCGCCAATGTCGCCGTCCGGATGCGCCCCGGCGACGTTGAAGTACCGCAGGGCCACGAAGCCCATGTCGTAGGCCTCCGCGTAGGCCCGGAGCATGTACTCGACGCACAGCTTGCTCGCGCCGTACGGGTTGATCGGGTCCAGCGTGTCGTCTTCCTGGATGACCGCGCGGTCCGGAATGCCGTACACCGCCGCCGTCGACGAGAACACCATCGTCCGCACGCCGCAGTCGCGCATCGCGTCCAGCAGGGTCAGGCCGATGATCGTGTTGTTGCGGAAGTACTTGTCCGGCTTGGCCACCGACTCACCCGCCTCGATGAACGCCGCCAGGTGAATCACCGCGTCGATCTCGTGCTCTCGCAGCGCCAGCCGCACCGCCTCGCCGTCAGCCACGTCGGCGACGACCAACTCGGTATCCGCGACGGCCTCCGCGTGTCCGTTGACGAGATTGTCGATCACCACACACCGGTGCCCCGCCCCCGCCAGCGCGCGGACCACGTGCGACCCGATATATCCCGCCCCGCCTGTCAAAAGCACATTCATAGCAGTCTCCAGCCGTCCAATCCGAATCGATGATTATAGACCCGCTCGCCGCCCATTGCAATCCGCGCGCCGAATAGACCACGTCGTTGTTTAGCGGTCGGTCCAACTTGTCGTCCCTCCACGTTTAGCGGTCGGGCAACGCCCGACGTTCGTCGTTCGACAACGCCTAGCGCTCATTGTTCAACATCATCCGACGCCGCGACTATCATTCCCCGCCGCCTGCACCGATGACATCGCGACTCACGTTGCATATACTCCGCCGTCATGGTCCGGGCGTATCATGTCATCTTCACCACGTATGGGTTCTGGTTGCCCAACGACCCTCGTGGATCGTGGTCGGACTACGTCCGCAATTGGGAGGTATTCCGTTTCGGTCCGGCGACGAAGACCAACCAGCGACGATCTCTCGCCCGGGACGAGCATGATCACGTGAAGCGGCGTGCTGCCAAGGCGTCACTTCGCTACCCGCCGGTCTCCTTCAATGGGCAACAGGCGCTGTCAGTGGCGAATGGATTCCGCAGTGCGATAGCCCGGTCGGGGTATCGTTTCGCCGCCTGCGCGATACTGCCGGAACATGTCCACGCGGTGATTGCCCGGTGCGATCACAAGATCGAGAAGGTCGTGGGACAACTCAAGGGCGAAGCGACCAAACAGCTCAAACGGGACAACCTGCATCCGTTCGGACATCTCGCCGACCCGCCCTCGCCGTGGGTGCGCCGGGGATGGAACGTCTTCCTGAGCACTGACGAGGCGATCGGCCGCGCGATTCGCTACGTTGAGCAGAACCCCGCCAAGGAGGGCAAACCGCTGCAGGAGTGGTCGTTTGTGAGTCCATTTGCGTGACGCACGTGCAACGTGGCGCGGGACGTCGTTGAACGACAAGCGTCGGGCGTTGTCGAACGACGAACGTCGGGCGTTGCCCGACCGCTAAACAGTGGAAGGAACGACAGGTTGGATCGACCGCGGGACACTGCATACCGACACGAACTCTCCCTGCGTCCCGCGCGCAGCGTTCAGCGGCGGGGCATCGCCCCGCGCGTGTCCGTGGCAGGTACAATGCGAGCGCTGCAAACAACCCGTTGATCGCCCCGGTCACTAACGGATATGCTGTGGTGAAATCAGGCGACGTGGTGCAGACCGCGGGCGGGTTCGGCGAATCCGTCCGGGGATGCGCATGCGCGCATGGAGTGATGTGGCGTGTTTGAGACGGTGTTGGACAGCGAGTTGGTGCGGGAGGCGGCCGGGCGACTGGCAGCCGGGGAGGCGGTGCGCCTCGGGGGCGTGTGGGGGTCGGCTGGGGCGCTGGTGGCCGCGGCGCTGGGGCGGATCAGTGGGCGGCGCGTGCTGTTCGTGACGACCAGTCCGGACGCGGCGGACGAGGTAGCTGACGATATCGAGGTCTTCAGCGGGGCCGCGGCGGAGGTGTTCCCCGCGTGGGAGACCGGGGCGGCCGGCGGGCACGTCAGCGACGAGATCACCGGCGAGCGCCTGCGCGTGTGCAACCTCTTGCTCGAAAAACGGGGACTGGCTCCGCAGCGACCGGTCGTGCGGAGCCCGAAGGGCGCAGCAGGGAGCGAAGGTGCCTGTACCCGTTTTTCGAGAGATGGGGACTGGCTCCGCAGCGACCGGACCAGCGGAGCCCGAAGGGCGCAGCAGGGAGCGGAGGTGCCTGTACCCATTTCTCGTTCGGTAAGACGGGATGACAGAAGAGGGGACAGGCACGGCGGCAGCGAACAGTCCTCGTCGACCGCACAGGATGACAGAAGAGGGGACAGGCACGGCGGCAGCGAACAGTCCTCGTCGACCGCACAGGACAGAAAAGGGGACAGGCACCTTCGCTGCGCTACGGAGCCAGTCCCCTTTTCTGTCATCGTCGCGCCGGTGATGGCGCTGCTCCAGCCCGTGCCGACCCCTGCGGCCCTGGCGGCGGGACGGCGGACGATCAACGTGGGGGCAGAGCTTGAGCCGTCGGACCTGATGGCGTGGCTGGTCGACGCGGGGTTCGATGCGGTGGACCAGGTGGACCAGCAGGGCGAGTTCGCCCATCGCGGGGGCATCGTGGACATCTTCCCGCCGGGGACGGCTCGGGCGGTGCGCGTGGAGTTCTTTGGCGACCAGGTGGACTCGATCCGCCTGTTCGACCTGGACACGCAGCGGAGCATTGAGCGGGTCGACAGTTGCGAGGTCACCTCACTGGCCGCCGGCGCCGCGGGCGGGGCCGACGCGCAAAGCCTGCTGGACTACCTCGACGAAGACTGGCTGATCTGCACGGCCGAGCCGGCCGAGGTGCGCCAGTTCGCCCGCGACGTGTATCGCCGCGTCCAGGACACCGGCTTCGACACCGGCGTGTCGGTGTTCGCCGGGGCAGAGCAGACCGCCGCCGCGGCGCGAACGCTGTTCGAGCCGGACGAACTGCTGGCCAAGATCGAGCGCTTCGCCCGCGTCGAGATGTACACCTTCATGCCGCGCCGCCGCGGCGAGGCGGTGAGGATGGGCTTCCGCTCGCTCCAGCGGATGAGCCTGCGAAGTTCCGACGCGCTGGCCGAGCTTGCCCAACTGGCCGCCGCGGCCGAGGTGTGGGTCTACTGCGAAAACGACGCCGAGCGCACGCGGCTGATGGAACTGGCCCAGGCCTCCGTGCCGGCCCTTGCCGCCGCGATGAAGACCGCGATCGGCCACGTGACGAGCGGCTTTCACTGGACGGCCGAGCGCCTGGTCGTGGTGGGCCATCACGAGGTGTTCCACCGCTACTCGAAGCGGCGCCGCATTCGCCGCGTCCGCGCGGGGAGGCCTATCGAGTCGCTGCTGGACCTGCAGGCGGGCGAGTACGTCGTGCACGTGGGACACGGGATCGCACGGTTCAAGGGCCTGACGCGCCTGGACCGCGACGGGCGAACCGAGGAGTTCCTGACGCTCGAGTTCTCGGGCAAGGCCCTGCTCCACGTGCCGGTCAGCCAGATCAACCTCGTGCAGAAGTATGTCGGCACGCGGAAGGCGCGCCCGACGCTGAGCAAGCTGGGCGGGGCCACCTGGGCCCGTCAGAAGGCTCGCGTGGGCGAGGCGGTGGCGGACCTGGCGGCCGAGATGCTCCAGTTCCAGGCCATGCGACAGGCCATGGGGGGCCAGGCCTACCCGCGAACCAGCGAGTGGCAGGGGCGGTTCCGCGACGAGTTTCTCTACACCGAAACCGAGGACCAGGTCGCGTCGATGGAGCAGATCGACACGGACATGGCCGCGCCCCGCCCGATGGACCGCCTGCTGTGCGGCGACGTGGGGTACGGCAAGACGGAGTTGGCGATGCGTGCGGCGTTCAAGGTGGCCGAGTCGGGCAGGCAGGTGGCGGTGCTCGTGCCGACGACCGTGCTGGCCGAGCAGCACTACCGAACGTTCCGCGAGCGGATGGCGGACTATCCGTTCACGGTGGAGATGCTCAGCCGCTTCCGCACGGGCGGCGAGCAGAAGCAGATCGTCAAGGACCTGTCGCTGGGGCGTATCGACGTGCTGATCGGCACGCACCGGCTGCTCAGCGCCGACGTGCGGTTCGGCGACCTGGGGCTGGCGATTATCGACGAGGAGCAGCGGTTCGGCGTGGAGCACAAGGAGCATCTCAAGCGGATGCGCGCGACGGTGGACGTGCTGACGCTGACCGCCACCCCCATCCCGCGGACGCTGCACATGGCCCTTCTGGGCCTGCGCGACATCAGCTCGCTGGCCACCGCGCCCATGGACCGCCGCGCCATCCAGACCGACGTGCGCCACTACGACGAGCGCCTGATCCGCCAGGCCATCCTGAACGAGCTGAACCGCGAGGGGCAGGTCTTCTTCGTGCACAATCGCGTGATGGACCTCGAATGCATCGCCGACCGCGTCCGCAGCCTGGCGCCCGAGGCGCGGGTGGACTTCGCCCACGGCCAGATGCACGGTCACCAGCTCGAAAAGGCCATGCTCCACTTCGTTCGCGGCGAGACCGACGTGCTGGTCTGCACGACGATCATCGAATCCGGCCTGGACATCCCGTCGGCCAACACGATGATCATCCACGACGCCGACCGGTTCGGCCTGGCGCAGTTGCACCAACTTCGCGGCCGCGTGGGACGCTACAAGCACCGCGCGTTCTGCTACCTGCTGCTTCCGGAGGCCCGTAGCGTCTCTCCGGTGGCGGCCAAGCGTCTCAAGGCCGTCGAGGAGTTCTCGGACCTCGGCGCGGGGTTCCAGATCGCGATGCGCGACCTGGAGCTTCGCGGGGCGGGCAACATTCTGGGGCGGGCCCAGAGCGGGCACATCGCGACGGTGGGGTACGAACTGTACTGCCAACTGCTCGAGCAGGCCGTGCGGAGCCTGCGGGGCGAGAAGGCCCCGCCGCGCCGCGACGTCCACGTGGAACTCGGCCTCGACGCGTACATCCCCCGCACGTATATCCCCTCCGATCGCCAGCGCATGGAGATCTATCGTCGCCTGGCGCGGTGCGCCGACGAGGCGGACATCGCACAGCTCTCTGCCGACCTGCCCGACGCGTACGGCGCTGTGCCGGACGAGGTCCAGACGCTGCTGGACCTGGCCGAGGTGCGCGCCCGGGCCGGCGCCCTGGGCGTGACGAGCATCATCATCATGGAGCCCGATATCGTCTTCACGATAACGGACTTCGCGAAGGTGGCGGCCGTGTTCGAGGGGTCGGCGGGTACGGCGCGCCTGCCGGACGACAAGACCGTCCACTGGCGCCTGCCACCGCCCTACCGCCAGATGCCCACGCTGATGCGCGTGCTGCTTAAGCGGTTGAGGCAGGCCGGACGACCGGTATAATATGCACGGCTGAACCGTCGCGAGCCCCCCGCCGCAGCGGAGACCAAGGAACGACGATCGCATGACCACGAAACTGCTGACCGCCGCACTGCTGACCGCCTGTGCCCTGCACGGCTGCGCCAAGAAGGACCCCCCGGCCCGCCCGGGCGAGATGAGGGCCCGCCCGGGCACGACGAGCAAGTCGGCGCCCGCGCCGACGACGGCGCCGGCCAACGGGCAGGCCAACGGCCCGGTAGTCGCCGCCGGCATGCTTCAGGTCTACAAGCGGTTCGTCACCATCGAGGACGTCATGGCCACGGGGCGACGCGCGTTTGGACGTCTGAACGGCTCTCTGCCGATCGAGGAGTTCCGCAAGAAGGCCCTGCCCGTGGTCAACGCCGAGATCGCCCGCGTGCTGCAGGGCACGATCGCCCTGGGCGATGCCGAACGCGAACTGACGGACCGACAGAAGCAGATCGTCCGGGCCAACATTGACCATGTCAAGGCCGAGATGATCACGCAAGCCGGCGGGTCCCTGGAGCAACTGCGTCACGACCTGGCCGCCGACGGGCTGGAACTCGACGACGTCCTGGAAGACCACCGTCGCGACCTGACGATCAGGATGTATCACTACAACACGTTCATGCCCTCGATCGTCATCACGCGGAAGATGATGTGGGAGTACTACGCCGCCCACCGCGAGAAATACGTGACCGAGCGCGAGGTGCGTCTCCGCGTGATTGCCATCCCCGCCGCGGCCCTGCTGAAACCGGGCCTGGACAAGCCCACGGCCGTCCAGGTCTCGGCCGCCCGGGCCGAGGCACGCAAGCGCGTCCGCGCCGCGGCGGAGGCTGTCGCGGGGGGCCAGGACTTCGAAGCGGTCGCCACGGGGTTGGGCAAGGCGATCCGCGAGAGGTATGGCAAGACGTGGGAGGAGATCTACTTTCGCGGGAAGACCGGCGTCGACAGGATGGCCGACGCGGGCGGGCTGTGGTCGGAGATGATGAGGCCGGAGAGTTTCAAGGACGAGGTGCTCGCCCGGGCCGCGGCGGAACTGAAGCAGGAGCAGGTCGGCGCCGTCGAGGAAACCGACACCTGCTGCTACCTGATCAAAGCCTCCCAGGTCCAGCGGGCGGGCAACGTGAGCTTCGAGGACGCCCAGGAGGAGATAGAGGCCCTGCTCCGCAACGAGGAGTTCTCGCGCCGCCGGGCCGCTCACCTGGCCCGAATGCTCAGTGAGTTCGACAGGCTCATGCGCCCCGAGGACGAGGAGCGTCTGAAGCGCTTCAAGCAGATCGTCCTGAACCGCGTGGTCGCGACGTATCACGGGAAGTAGCCCCGGCATCTCGGCTGACGCGTTTGGAGCCCCCCGGCCGCCTTGAACACGTCGTAGGGCGTGCAACTCGTTGCACGCGGAACGGATTGCGTATTCCTTCCGCTTGCAACAAGTTGCACGCCCTACCACTGGACCGCGTGGTGACGACCTGTGACGGGAAGTGACACCACATGCGGAGCAAGCTCCGCCGCTAGACATGGCGCGGCACGTCAGTCTTCTTTCTGGATCACGTCGAGGCCTTTTCGGCCGAAGACTTTGCCGTCCCAGCGGTAGCTCTTGACCGAGGCGACGATGTCGTTGGCGACCTGGACGGCGGCCAGCCCGTCCTCGGCGGAGACGATGGGGGGCACGCCGTCCATGACGGTGTCCCTGAACGCTTCGGCCTGCATGCGCAGTGGCTCGGTGGAGTCGTCGACGACGAGTTCCTCGGAATTGACGATGGTCTTGAAGTCGATGCTCTCGGCCAGTTGTGCGAGGTCTTCGGCGTCGGCTTCGCGGGCCATCTGGATCAGGTCGAGGTTCTGGCTCTTCTGGATGACGATGCCGATCTTCTTGCCGTAATCGACGGAGAGGTAGGCCTCGGTGGAGAAGATCCTCATCTTCCGCTCGGTCTTGATCGCCAGGCGGCTGGCGGTGATATTGGCCACGCACCCGTTGTCGAAGATCAGGCGGGCGCTGCAGATGTCTTCCGGCGCGCCGATGACGTTAACGCCAATGGCGTGGACGCTCTTGACCGTGCCGCCTGCGAGCATGAGCACCAGGTCGATATCGTGGATCATCATGTCGAGCACGACGCCCACGTCGGCGGACCGGAACGTGTAGGGGCTGATCCGGTGGGCCTCGATGAACTTGGGCTTGATCTCGTACTTCTGGATGGCCAGCACGGCGGGGTTGAACCGCTCGGTGTGTCCAACCTGGATGCTCGTGCCGTTCTTCTTGGCCAGCGAGATGAGCTTCTTGGCGGTGGCGATATCGGCGGAGATCGGCTTTTCGATGAGCACGGCCTTGCCCGCGGCCAGGAACGGCGTGGCGGCATCGGCGTGCGCGGTGGTGGGCACGGCGATGATGGCGGCATCGACCTTGTCGACGGCGTCGGCGACGTCGGTCAGGGCCTCGCAGTCGCGCTGCCGTGCGACGGCCTTGGCGGCCGCGGGATTGCTATCGACAACGCAGACCAGTTCAGTGTTGTCCATTTGGCTCAGGACGCGTGCGTGCAGTTTGCCCATACGTCCGGTGCCCACGACGGCTACTCGAAAACTCATAGTTACGATCTCCCGATGTTATCGGTTGGGGTGGATGAAGTTCGCGTTGAGGCATCAGGCGCGCCGCGGCGCCGCCCCCCCCTGGTGTTGTGTCGTGTCCCGCTGCCGGCGCGCGACGCGAAGTAGGCCTTGGCCTCGGGAGGCACGGCGCCGCGGAGGGTCTCTCTATGTCGGCCATACGGCCCGCGCAGGGAGCGTTGGCAGAAACGGCAGACGGTCAGGGCCTCGCCCTCGACGCCGATGTTCATCAGGTGCTCGATCCGCGTCTGGAGGGCCCACTCGTCGGCAAACAGTTCCAGCAGCGTCCTGTGCAGTTCCCACTCGTCGACGGGAGGCAGCTTGGCCGACCAGAGACCCTTGCGGTGAATGCCGTGAATCGACGCCGGCTGCATGTCCGGGTCCGTGCTGTAGAAGTCCGTGTAGGGCGGCACGTCGCGTCGCACGGGCGTGCGCGGGCCAACCCGCGCGTAACGCCCGATCGTCGTGAAGTGGTGCGCGCCGGCGAAATCGCCCAACACCGCGCCGGTTTCCACACGGATGTGCCCGGCCAACTGGACGTACCGCCCCAGCGTCACGCCGTCGTCCACGAAGCAGTCGTGGGCGACGTGCGTCCCGTGCATCAGTTCGCAGTCGCTGCCGATCCGCGTAAGCCCCCCGCCCGCTTCGGTGCCCACGTGGGCCGTTACGAGGCGTCCGAACGTGTTGCGGTCGCCGATCACCAGTTCGGTGGCGCCGCCCTCATACTTGAGGTCCTGGGGATCCCAGCCCATAGCGCAGCCGTCGTCGAAGACGTTGTCGGCGCCGATGGTGGTGTGCCCGGTCACCGTGACGCGGCGCACCAGGCGCGTGCGCGGGCCTATCGTCACGTGCGGGCCGACCACGCAGAACGGACCGACCTCCGCGGTGGGTGCAACGACGGCCGATGAGGCCACCTCGCGAATGACCGCCAGTTCAGTCATCGCGTCCCCCTGCCGCGACGGGGACGGCGGCGAATCGGTTGAGGGTCTCGACGAGTTGTCTGACGTGTTCGTTCAGGTCGTTTTGGGCGCCGAGTTCGGCCAATGCTTCCGCATCGGCTTCGCTGGCGGCGGGGTCGGCAAACAGTTCGCGGAAGGCGTGCTTGATGGCGCGGATGTCGTCGTCGTCGAATCCGCAACGTTTGAGGTTGTGGCTGTTGACTCCGCGAACGCGATAGGGCGAGCCCTGGAGCATGGCAAACGGCGGGGCGTCGTGGTTCACGTCGGCCCAACTGGCTACGAACGTGTAGGCCCCTACGCGCACCGACGCGCCGATGACGGAAAAGGCGCTGAGGCGAACGTAATCCTCGACAACGGCGCCGGCCTTGATGACCGCGCTGTTGGCGAAGATGCCGTGGTTCCCGACCGCCGCGCCGGACTCGATCTGCGTGGCAACCATGATGAGGTTGTCCTGCCCGATCTGGGTCGCAGGCTGCCCGTCCAGGCCGGCGTGGATGGTCACGTGCTCGCGGATGGTGTTTCGGGGCCCGATGATGCACTCGCCGGGCGTCTGGGCCTCCGGGGGCGAGGCGCCGACGACGGCCAGCGGATACACGTGCGTGTGCGGGCCCAGCAGCGTCCGCCCGGTCACGGTGACGTTGTTCTCGATGACGCAGCCGGAGGCAATCCTCACGTCGGGGCCGATGCACGTGAAGGCCCCCACCACGACGTCGTCAGCCAGTTGCGCCGACGGATGGACCGATGCGTTGGGTGATATGTCCAGCATGGTCTTATCCCTGGTCGGCGTCCACGAGCATGAATTTGATCTCGGCTTCGGCGGCGATCTCGTCGCCCACGCGGGCGCGGCAGCGGCAGTGTCCGGTGCGGCTCCTGACGCGGATCGTCTCGGCTTCCAGGATCAGTTGGTCGCCCGGCCTGACCGGGCGGCGCATCTTGACGCCGTCCATGCTCAGCAGGACCGCGACCTTCCCGGTGTGTTCGAGCCGGCCGCTCAGCAGCAGCCCCGCGAGTTGAGCCATCGCTTCGAGGGTCAGTACGCCGGGCATGATAGGCTGGCCGGGGTAATGACCCTGGAAGAACGGTTCGTTGATGGTGACATTCTTGATCCCCACGGCCCGCCGCTCGCCATCAAGCTCGATTACGCGGTCGATCATGAGGAACGGATAGCGGTGCGGCAGGAGGCGGAGGATCTTGTGGATGTCCATCGGCGGGCCCGAGGCCCCCATTGCCTCGGCCCGCTCGGCTGCGTCGATGGCCTCCTGGAGCCGCCGGGCCAGGGCGTGGTTTAGGTCATGTCCACTGCGGCTGGCGACGATTCGCCCGGCCAGGGGTCGCCCCGCCAGCGTCAGATCGCCGATCAGGTCGGCAAGCTTGTGACGAACCGGCTCGTCGGGGAAGCGCAGTGCGTTGTCGATGGGCCCGTTGGCGCCGATGACGGGGATGTCCTTGTACGTCAGGTGCTTCCCGATGCCCTGGGCCTGGAGGGCGTCGGCTTCGGCCTTCAGCAGGAACGTCCGGGCCGGCGCGATCTCGGCGGCGTAGTCACCGCGTCCCAGGGTGAACGAGAAATACTGCTTCCCGACCGCCGGGGTATCGCGGTAGTCCAGTTCGTAGAGGATTTCGAGGCTCTCGTCATCGCCGGGCAAGGCGGCCAGCGAACCGTGGGCGTCGCTGACGACGATGGGATCGGCAATCGCGAAGGTCCGCCGGGCCGCGTCCTGCTCGACGATGCCCGCACCGGCGAGGGCTTCGACAAACGGCAGGGGCGAGCCGTCGGTCGAGGGCGTCTCGTCGGCGTCGAGTTCCATGGTGAGGTTGTCGATTCCCAACCCCGCGACGGCCGACAGGACGTGCTCGACCGTATCGACAACAGCCTGCCCGGCCTGCAGAGCCGTCCGCCGCGGGCGGTCGGCAAGGTTGGCCACGTCGCAGGCTATCCGGATCGAGTCGTCCTGCCCGTTGTTGCGGACGAAGACCAGGCCGCGGTCGGCCTCGGCAGGCAGGAACCGCAGGCGACTGGGCTGACCGCTGAACAGGCCCGGGGCCTCAACCGTCGCGGGCTTACGGATTGTCTTCTGATGACTCAAGGGCCTTTAACCTCGCCTCCAGCGACCTGACACGCTTGAGCAGTTCGGGCAGCTTGGCTTGGGCCATGATGACCCGGTAGGCGTCCCTCCGGGGCATCGCGGGCACTCCGGCGACGACCTGGCCGGCGGGCACGTCGCCCGCTATCGCGGAGAACGCCGCACACTGCACGTCGTCGCCAACGCTGATATTGTCTCGCAGCCCCGCCCCGCCGCCAATGACCACGCCGTTGCCCAGTCGCACCGAACCGGCGACGCCGACCTGACCGGCCATCAGACAGTTCTGACCCACCTGCACCGCGTGAGCAATCAGGACCAGGTTGTCTATCTTGGTCCCGGCGCCGATCCGGGTCGGTTCGAGTTTGCCGCGATCCACGCACGCACAAGCGCCGATCTCCACGTCGTCCTCGATGATCACCGAACCGGCGTGCGGAACCCTGTAGTGGATCCCGTTGACGTGATAGTAGCCGAACCCCTCGAAGCCGATGACGCTGTTGGGGCCGATCCGTACACGGCTGCCCACCTCACATCCGTGGCGGATAACGGCGCCGTCGAAGAGCACCGTATCGGCGCCGATGACGACGTCGGCCCCCACCGAGACGTTGGGGCACAGCACGCTGCGGGCGCCTACGACCGCTCGCGGGGCTATCACCACGCCGGGGCCGACCGCCACGTCGGCGCCGAGTTCGGCGTCGTCAGCCACGCAGGCCAACGGGTGGATGCCCGGGGAGGGCATGTCCTCGGCACTGGCAACGTGGCCCAGCAGGGTCGCGACGGCCATGTCGACGTCGGCGGTGCGAATAAGCGGGATCTCGGCCGCCGGTGTGTCGGCGGTAACGATGGCCGCTCCGGCCTGGCTTCTGCCCAGAGCCAAGGCCCGGCGGGCATCGACGGCGAAGGTCACGTCATCGGGGCCGGCGGCATCTATCGACGCAATGCCGGTGACGACGACCTGGCCGTCCCCTTCGACCTTGCCGACGACGATGTCGGCAATGGCCTGAACTGTCATGTGCATGGTATTCATCAGGTCAACCTGTAATCATACCGCCCGAGTCCCCCGCGGGCAATGAACAGGTCGAAGGTCGAAGGTCCAAGGTCGAAAGTCCGAGGTCTCGCACAGTGAGTCGTGGACGTTCGACTTTCGACCTTTGACCTTCGACCTTCCTGCCTACTTGCCTTCCTTCTTGAATCGGTCATTGACCATCTTCAATACCGCGTCGGTCAGGTCCATTGACTTGGCTGCATAGAGGACCTGCGGGCTGCGGACGCGGTCGAGCATGTCGCGAAGCGACGCATCGGGCGCCGAGGCCAGGGGCTGGTGCAGCACGATCTCCATGCCGCGCATCTTGGCCTCGACCTCGATTGCGGCGACGATCTCGTTGTGCAGTTGGCGGGTCAGCACGTAGCGATCACGCTTGATTCCCGCGTTCTGCACCTCTTCCCAGACCTTCAGTTCGATCATCATCTTGCGGATCTTGGCCAGTTGCGTCTCGTAGTCCTTCGTCCCGGGCTTGACCTCGTCGGCCAGCGCCTGGCGGGCCGCCTCGATCCGCTTGGCTTTGGTCTCGCGCTGCGTCTCGAACTCGGTGTGGCGGGCCTCGAACTGGTCGTTCAGGGAGGCCGCCCGGAGGGACTTGTTGAAGATCGTCACCACGTCGCAGACGCCCACGCGAGTGGGCTGGGCAATGCCGGCGCCGAGCTTGTTCTGGGCCTCGAGGCGGTCGATGATCAGCAGCCCGCAGACGGTGACCGTCACGGCCAACAGGAGTAGTGATGTCTTCTTCATCTTGCGATCCTTTCGTGTCTCTCTTGGTGCCCCACAGCATCGGGGCGTTGTGTCAGGCCGGGTCGGGCGGCACAACGGCGGTCAGTACATCCAACCCAGTGTAAAACTCACAAGTCGCGTGTCGTCCTGGCGATGCTTGACCAGGGGGAATCCGAAATCCAGGCTCACGGGCACCGGTCCGAGGGCGGGCACCTGCCAGCGGATGCCAAACCCCGTCGACACGCGCCACGTGCCGAACTCGATGTCCTGGTCGACCGCTCCGCTGTCGAGAAACACCACGCCTCGCAGTTGCTCGCCCGCAAGCGGGTAGGTGTACTCGGCCCCCAGGTAGGCCAGGAAATCCCCGCCGATCGGCTCGTCGGTCATTCCGCTTCGCGGGCTGATGCCGCGATACCTGAACCCTCGAATGCCCCCCACGCCCCCGCCGTAGTACCGCTCGAACGTCGGGGCGTAGCCGATGATCTGCCCGACGGCCGCCTTGCCCGAGAGGATGTGCTTGCGGTCAAGACTGTCCACGTGCAGGGTCTGGTAGATGCGGTATTCAGCCGAGACGTTCTCGAACGTGAAGTCGCCGAGGATCTGCTCGAAGCGGATGGTCAGCACGTCGCCGGTGCTCGGCTTCCACCGGCTGTCGGCGCGGTTGCGGGTCAGGGAGGCCTTGAGGCCCTGGAGGAACGTGTAGCCCTCGAGGTTGACGATCTGCGCCGGCGCATCGTTCTCGATATTGACGATCTCGACGTTCTCGGTGCGGGAGGCCAGTTCGGCGTACCAGCCGTTCTTGAACCGATGGCCCACGCTGACGCCGAACCCCGCGCGGTTCTCGTCGTACGTCTCGCGAATGCCCGAAGCCAGGAACGCCCGCAGGTTCAGCGTGTAGGGCCTGTCGTTGATCGCCGGCTCGAACCAGTTGACGTTGAATCGCGAGATGGTTGTCCCCGGCTCGCCGGAGATCTGGAAGGTCTGCCCCGCGCCCTTCCAGGCATGCCCGCGAATCACGTCGCGCCATTCGTCGGGCCAGGCGCGGATATCGAAGTTCCGCTGCGCAAAGGAAATCGTGCCCGCCACCCCCGTATTCGTGCTCACGCCTACCCCCACGATGAAGTTCGCCGTCTTGCCCTCGACGGCCTCGACCACCGCGTCGCGAATGCCGAACTCGCGGGCGATCGGATCGATCGGCGCGATCGGCTTGATCGTCGCCTGCCCGAACACGCGCGTGTCCAGGAGACGGTTCTCGGACTCCTTCGCCGCGGACATCGAGAACAACTGGCCCGGAAACAGGGTCATCTCGCGAAGGGCGATTCGCCGCTGCGTGACGCTCCGGCTGAACTCGTAGGCCGCCGCCGGACGCACGTCGACGCGTCCGAGACGGCTCTGGCCGCCCTCGCGAATCGTGTACACGATATTCACCAGCGCCACCGGATACGCGTCGTCGATCTGCTGGGCCCAGGCGGGCAGTTCAGCGGCGGGAGGCAGGTACTGCTTGACGTGGCGGACGGCTACGTCGACGTAGCCCAACTGGCCGTACGTGGTGGTGAGCCTCTCCACGTCGATCTTGATCGCCTCGCTCTTGACGATGTCGCCCGGTTCCAGGACGAGCCTGCGGGCCAACTCCGCGTCGCTGAAGACCGCATTGCCGCGGAAGATCACCTTGTTGACATAGAACCGCGCGTTCTCGCGAACCACGTACGTCAGCGCCACGTCGGACTTGTCGGCGGAGAACTCGAGCGTCCTGCTGACCGCCGCGTCGAGGAAGCCCTCGTCGACGTACCGTTTCCGGATCGCGTTGACGTCATGCTCGACGTCGTCGTCCTTCAACTCGCCGGCCGGAAGGAGCCACCACCACGGACTGTCCGACGAGCGGAGCGTGGTCAGTTCCATCCACTTGCGCTGGTAGGCGTTGAAATACGTCATGCCCTCGAAGCGGAGCGAGAAGATGTTGACGTCGGGCCCCTCGATGATGCTGTAGATCACCTGCTGGCGCTTGGCCAGGGCGTCGGCGTCGTAGGAGACCTCGGCGAAGTAGTACCCCGCATTGCGGTACTTCAGCCTGATCGCCCGCCGCCCGGCCTCGACGGCAAAGACGTCCAAGGGGCCGCCCGGCGTAACGGTGACCTCCTTGAGCAGTTCCTTGGCGGAGAAGGCCCTGTTGTGGACGAACGTGACCGAGGCGACCAGATCCCGCTCCACGAGCACGCACGTGACCACCACCCCCGCCGGCGTTGTGCGGCCGTATATCACGACGCTCTCGAACCGCCCCGTGCGGAGGAGGCGCTGACGATCGCGGGCGACGATCTTCGGGTCGTAGATGCGTCCGACCTGCGTGCGGAGGTGGGCCATCACCGCGGCGCGGCTGGTTCGCGTATTGCCCTGCACCCGCACGTCGCTGACGCGCCCCGACGGATCGTCCGCACCCGCAACCGGAGCGCAGAGAGCCGCCACGATCATCAGTCCAAGCCCAAAACGTCCTTCTGCAGGCCTTGTCACACTCACTCCCAACACACGCCGCCCCACGCCGCGGGCCATCATTCAGCGCCGCGCCGTTGGGGCAAGTCCGTCGCGGGACGATAATCGCACGTGCCCCCAAAGTCAACGCTCTTGTCGCCCCACCGCTGACTCGATCACGGCCGGGTCACCGTGGCGCCTGGTCGCAACCGATCGCGCCGAGCCCCGGAAAACGCACAGGCCGCCCCCTGGCCGCCCGCCGCGCCCGAAAACGCTCCTCCACCCGCCTTGACCCCTGATCGTCGCTTAGGCCGCCTCCTGACGCCTGCCAGAGGGTCCGGCTGGGCTCGGTCACTCCCGCCGCCACCGAGAACCGCCCACACGCGCTGACTCCCCAATCCACATTCCGCATTTGACGGTTCGCGATGGGTCACCAATCCCACAGCCGCGCTGCTGGCCTGCCCGTTTCGGCACCAGATCACCGGTGTGTTCGGGCGCTCAACGAAAGATTTTTCGGGCAGCACTGATCGCCGTAACCGCTTTGCGTGCAAGCACTTCCCCCCCCATGGACCCAACGGCGCGACGGCGCGTTATTCGTGAGATTTTTCTCTTGCGAAAGTCTGCTGAGTGTGGTAACTTTCTTA
This sequence comes from uncultured Planctomycetaceae bacterium, assembly GCA_964625865.1. GTDB lineage: Bacteria > Planctomycetota > Phycisphaerae > SM23-33 > SM23-33 > CAZVEV01. The sequence goes on from CAZVEV010000027.1 coordinate 34,604, forward strand.
TCAGCGCCGGCGATTGTCGTCGGCACGATCCAGAGTCAGGCGAGGTCATCTTCAGGTTTGTCACGTCGGAGTCGCAAGACGAAGACGGATCGAGGGTCCCGCCTGATACGGTCACGATTACGGAGTCACATTATGAAATCTCTCATCACGCGTTGTCCGGCGCTGCTCGCTCTGGCGGCGATTGCACTGACCGCTGCGACCCGGCAAGCCGGCGCCGCGACGATAACCAGTTTCCAGGAAGGTGTTTCGCCGACCGGCGCCTATACCCACGATGCGACGTACATCCGTTCGGGCACCCCAGCCGGCAACTTTGACGGCGATACGGACCTCGAACTGATCGTCGGCACCACAGCGCCTGTCAGTAACGACGTTCTGAGGAGCTTGCTGGAGTTTGACGTCAGCGCGATTCCGGCGACTGACCAGATCGATTCAGCGTCGCTGGTACTGACAACCCACAGCAACGTCGGAATTGACAACGGTGGAGAGACCGGCAACCCCACGTTCAATGTCTACGAGTACGATTTCGACATCGTCGAGTCGGTCTCGACCTGGGACGACCCAGATGGCAACGGCAACGGCGGGACAGGTGACCTGACGGACGGCGGAACCCTGGGCACGTTCCTCACTTCGGCCAGCTTCGATGTCACGGCCACCGGCCAACCGATCACGTTCGGCGACTCATCCGCATTCCGCACCGCCGTGTCGGACGCCCTGGCAGGTGACGGGTTCCTCCGTTTGATTGTGGCCAAGAGCAACGAGGGAACAGTCGGCACCCATGAATTCGCCCGGTTCGCAGCCGATTCGTTCGGCACGACCGGCAATCGCCCCAAACTGGTGGTGGAGCACGAGATCCCCGAGCCGGCGACGATGAGCCTGTTGGCTCTTGGCGGATTGGCGCTGGTGCGCCGTAGACGGAATCGCGCATAGCCGCGATCGCGATGAAGATAATGAGATCGATTGCGGCCGCGGCGGTTCTGATCGCGCTGGGCGGCGTTGCGGCGGACGCCGCGGCAGACGAAGCTGACGTGATTGTCTATGGCTCGACCCCCGGTGGATTCTGCGCCGCGATCGCCGCGGCGCGCGAGGGGGCGTCGGTGATCCTGCTCGAACCGACCGCTCACGTCGGCGGGATGAACACCGGCGGGCTGAGCTTCAGCGATTCGAACCAGACCTATCGCGAGACGGTGATGGGGCTGTTCCACGAATGGCACACCCGCATCCAGCAGGATTACGAAGCCCGCGGGATCACCCTGCCCTACGACGTCAGCGTCAAGGACCAGGCCCACTGGTCTTACGAACCGCACGTCGCGGCGCGGGTCACCGGTCAGATGCTCAGCGAAGCCGGCGTGCAGGTGCGGACCGGACGCTACCTGAGTTCCGTCAGCAAGAGCGGCGCGCGGATCACGAGCCTGGCGACCACCAATGGTACGTACTCGGGGCGAACGTTCGTCGACGGCAGCTACGAGGGCGACCTGATGGCCGCGGCGGGGGTCAGTTGGACGATCGGGCGTGAAGGCACGGCCGCGTATGGCGAGTCGCTGGCGGGCAAGCGCTATCCGAAGAGCCAGATGAACATCAACGGCTTCGACGCGGGGGGCGCCCCCCTTCCGCTGATCACCACCACCAACGCCGGGCCCGCCGCCGCGGGGGACGGCAATGTGATGACGTACAGCTTTCGCCTGTCGCTGACGACCAACGCGGCAAACAAGGTCCCGATCCCCGCGCCGGCGAGCTA
>CAZVEV010000028.1:0-24946 GCA_964625865.1 uncultured Planctomycetaceae bacterium
TGACCTGGGGATCGACGGTACGGATATCGACGTACCGGCTGTGTTCGGGACTGACGAAATCATCGACCTCCGTCCGCCGGGTCAACCTGTCGGAGTGGTGCCGTTCCCGGATACGCTGCCGCTGGGGACTGTATTCGAGTTCATCGCGCGGCATCCCGGAGACGAGTGGAATGTCGAGAACGTGACGGTGATTCCCGAGCCGGCGACACTGGCCGTGCTGGGCCTGGCCGCCGCGGGCCTGGGCGGCTACTTGGGGGTGGGGGGGGGGGGGGGCGGGGGGCGGGGGGGGCGGCCCGGGGCCGCTCGGGCGCCGTGGATCCTGTCACTAGATCCTGAGGACCGGGCCCGGGGGACACCGTGAAAAGGGGATCCCGGCGGGCCGGGACGAAGACGCGGTGGAAACGACTCTAACCGCAGATGTCGCAGATTTGACAGATTGTTCGTGGGTCCTGGGCCTGGCGAAGGGCGGACAGAAGAAACTACGTGTTGACCTCTTCGTTAATCGTCCCAATCGGCGTAGTCTGTGGATCACTCGGGAGAGAGAAAGGGGTTAGGACTCTTTGTTGGGCGCGGCCAATGGGATTGACACTGCCGCCCGGATTGCGGGATACTGGCGTCGCGGCCGGGCGGTCCGGCTGGGCAGGTGCGGGGCGAACGTTCGACTGAGGAGACGCGATGCATCGCAGGCAGTTTCTCAAGAGCATGGCGGCGTGTGCGGCGCTGCCTTCGCTGACGCGAGCGGCGACCGGCGCGGAGGCCCGGCGCCGGCCGAACATTGTCTTTATCCTGGCGGACGACCTGGGCTATGGCGACCTGGGCTGCTTCGGCCAGACGAAGATCAAGACGCCGCGCCTGGACCGGATGGCGGCAGAGGGGGTCCGCCTGACCAGCCACTACGCGGGGTTTACGGTCTGTTCGCCGTCGCGCTGCGCGCTGATGACGGGCAAGCACATGGGCCACGCGTCGGTCACGGGCAACGGCGGGCGGCTGAAGAAGACCGACGTGACGGTGCCCATGCTGCTGAAGAAAGCGGGATACGCCACGTGCATGATCGGCAAGTGGGGGCTGGTGGGTCGGCCGGGCCATCCGGGCAGCCCGAACAACAAGGGCTTCGACCACTTCTTCGGCTTCGACAACCAGGGCTTCGCCCATTTCTACTATCCCGAGTTCCTCTGGCGCAATGACAAGAAGGTGCTCTACCCCAAGAACCACAACCTGCGGGTCGACGGGCAGTACGTCCCGGGCAAGGGCACGTACAGCCACGATGAACTGACCAAGGAAGCGCTCGGCTGGATCAGGGCGAACAAGGACCGCCCGTTCTTCCTGTATCTGCCCTTCTGCATTCCGCACGCGGAGCTGACCGTGCCTGCTGACTCGATGGCCCCCTACCTGAAGCTGAACTGGCCCGAGAAACCTAAGATTGAAGGCAAGGGCAATACCGGGGGCGGGGGGTACGGCAGCCAGTACACGCGGGGCTACTGCGGGCAGAGCCACCCCAACGCCGCCTACGCGGGCATGGTCTCGCGCATGGACCGGAGCATCGGGCGGATCCTGGACCTGCTGAGCGAACTGAAGCTGGATGAACACACGCTGGTGATCTTCAGCAGCGACAACGGCCCGACGCCCGAGGGCGGCCAAAACCCGAAGTTCTTCAACAGCTCCGGGCCGCTGCGCGGGGGCAAGCGGAGCCTGTGGGAAGGCGGCATCCGCGTGCCGACCATCGCCCGCTGGCCGGGCAAGATCACCCCCGGGCGAACCAGCGACCACGCCAGCGCGTTCTGGGATTTCCTGCCGACGGCCTGCGAGATCGCGGGGGTCAAGCCGCCGGAAGACATCGACGGCATCAGCTATCTGCCCGAACTGCTCGGGCGGACCGAGGAACAGAAGACACATGAGTACTTCTACTGGATTTGGGCGATCCGCGTGGGCAAGTGGAAGCTGCACCCGCGCGGCAAGAACCGCTACGCCCTGTACGACCTCGAGAACGACATCGGCGAGACGACGGACCTGGCCGACAAGCACCCCGACGTCGTCGCCCGCTGCAGCCCGTACTTCAAGAAGGCACGCCAGTGAGGGTGCGCGTCGCACGGCATTGACCGCCCTGATCGCGCTGGGGCTGCTCGCGGCGTGTCCTTCCGGTGCACGGGCGGGGCAGGGCGAGCGGATTCTCGGGGCTTCCGGCGTCGCCGGTGGCCTGGTTGTCGTGATCGGCTGCGGCGGGCCCGAGGTGCTGGCGGAACTGGGGGCGGGCCAAGCGTACCTGGTGCAGGGCGTGGATCGCGATCGCAAGAAGGTCGCCGCCGCCCGGGCGACCCTGGCGAAGAAGGGGCTTTACGGCCGGATTACCGCGGCGCGCCTGACCGGGGCGCAGTTGCCCTATGCCGACGGCCTGGTCAACCTGCTCGTGATCGCCGCGGAGGTCCCCGGGATACCCAAAGACGAAATGATGCGCGTACTCGCCCCCCTCGGCGTCATCGCAGACGTTCGCGCCGGCGCCCCGAAGATCGTCCGCAAGCCCCGGCCCGCGAACATCGACGAATGGACGCACTACCTCCACGACGCGTCGAACAACGCCGTCTCCTCGGACACGGTGGTCGCTCCGCCGCAGGGGCTGCGCTGGACCTGCGGACCTAAATTCGCGCGGAGCCACGAACACTTCGCCAGCGTCTCGGCCATGGTCACCGCCGGCGGGCGGTTCTTCACGATCATCGACGAGGGCCCCATCAGTTCGGTCTACCTGCCACCTAAATGGATGCTGGTCGCCCGCGACGCCTTCAGCGGCGTACTGCTCTGGAAGCAGCCGATCGCGAATTGGGAGTCGGCCCTTCGCGGTTTCCGCAGCGGCCCGCCCGAGATCGGCAGGCTGCTGGTGGCCACCGACAAGCGGGTCTACGTCTCCCTCGGGTACGGCCAGGGCGTGACGGTGCTCGAAGCGGCTACGGGCAAGCGACTGGCGACGCTGGCGGGCACGACCGGGGCCCGCGAAATGCTCCTAAAAGACGGCGTGCTCTACGTCCTGGCCGACGACATGACGGCAGCCGAGCACGACAAGCGGAAGGCGTGGATCAACCGGACCTTCCCGACGCTGAAGATCTGGTACCGCTTCCCCAAAAAGGCGATCCGCCTCTACGGGACCCCGCGAATCGTCGCGGTGAAGACCAAGACGGGCAAGCCGCTCTGGACGCGACAGTTCAAGGCCCCCGGCGAGATCATGCCCACGACGATGGCCCTTGGCGGCGGGCGGCTATGCCTCCAGACCGTCTCGCACGTGGTCTGTCTCGACGCGGGGAAGGGCAAGGAACTGTGGCGAACCAGGCGCCCGGTGGCCAGGAGCCGCCTGTCCTGGTCCGTGCCCACACTGGTCGTCCACGACGGCGTCGTGCTCTGCGTGGACCGGGCGGCCAGCGCCGAGGCGGACGCCTCCCCGCCGGCGAAGGGCAGCACGTGGGTGATCACCAGCGGCGGATCGCTGAAAAAACAGGACGCCGAACTGGTCGCGCTGGCCCTGAAGGACGGCAAGCCGTTGTGGCGCGGGCCGTACCAGGAGAACTACAACGTCCCGCTGGACGTGTTCGTCATCGGCGGCGTGGTGTGGGTGGGCAATCTGCGCCACGGCGAAGATACGGGCTTCACGCAGGGGCGCGACCTGAAGACGGGCAAGGTGGTGGCGACGCTCCCGCCCCGCAAGGGCCATGGCCATCACCGCTGCTACCGCAACAAGGCCACCCCGCGCTGGTTGCTCGTCGGCCGCGGCGGCGTCCAGTTCGTCGACCTCAAAGACGGGACGGCCACGAGCACCTGGTGGGCCCGCGGCAGTTGTCAGTACGGCGTCATGCCCGCCAACGGCCTGCTCTATGCGCCGCAGCATTCCTGCGCGTGCGGCCCCGAGATCATGCTCGCCGGCTGCAACGCCCTTTCCCCAAACTCCAATGCCGGCGAAGGCCCCGTCCCCCTCCAAAAGGGCCCTGCCTATGGGAGGATCAATCTAAAATCTAAGATCTACAATCGTAAATCGATCGATTGGCCCACCTACCGCCGCGACGGACGGCGAAGCGGTTTCCAGGACCTTCCCGCCCCCGCCAGGCCCGCCGTCGTGTGGATGCGGAAGCTCTCGGCGCCGATCACCGCACCGGTCGCCGCGGCAGACATGGTCTTCGTCGCGGAAACCGAACGCCACGCCCTGCATGCGGTGTCGGCAGCCGAGGGCAAGGGCGTCTGGACGTTCATCGCCGACGGACGGATCGACTCCCCGCCGACCGTTGCCGCCGGCTTGTGCGTGTTCGGCACGCGGAACGGGCTGGTCTACTGCCTGCGGGCCTCCGACGGGGCGGTGGTGTGGCGATTCCGCGCCGCGCCCCGCGATCGGCGCATCGTCGCCTACGAGCAGCTCGAGTCGGTCTGGCCCGTCCATGGGTCCGTACTGGTCGACGAGACGCTGTCGGCCGGCACGCCGGTGGCCTACGTGGCGGCCGGACGGTCCTCGCTGCTCGACGGCGGGATCCGCCTCTACGCGCTGGATCTGAAGACCGGCAAGGTGCTCCACCAGACCGATGCCGGCAGGACCGGCCGCGGATCGGGCAGGATCAGGCGAGGCGTCCTGCCGGACATCCTGTCCGTGCAGGCCGGCGCTGTATGGATGCGGGCACTGGGCGTCGACAAGACCCTCGCTCCGGTCATGGCCCGGCCTCACCTGTTCGCACCGCGCGGGTTCCTGGACGATACGTGGTGGCACCGGACGTACTGGCTCTACGGCACGGAGATCGGCGGCGGATACTCGCACTGGCCGGACGTCGGCAATGTCGTGCCCGCCGGGAGACTGCTGGCCTTCGACGGCGGGAAGCTCATCTACGGATACGGGCGGATGGCCTACCGCATGGGCGACGGCCACGTCCGCGCGGACATCGCCAGCGGCTACAGGCTGTTCGCAGAAGCCCTGACCCCCGCCCCGGCGGCCGACAAGAGGCGGGACGGCTCGCGCCGTATCAAGTGGACCACCCAACTGCCCTTTGTCGCCCGGTCGCTCGTGCTGACCCGCGACGCCCTGCTGGTCGCCGGCGCGAAGTCGCCGGCCGAGAACGCCGACTCCCGCGGCCCCGGGGCGTTTTGGGTCGTCTCTCGCGAGGACGGGTCCAAGCGAACCGCCTGCGCCCTGCCGGCCGGGCCCGTGCTGGACGGGATGGCCCTGACCGACACGGGCGTCTTTGTCTCCACCGTCAGCGGGACCGTCGTCCGCCTCGAACATGGGGACATGAATACCCGAGAATGATCGAGCCAACATGATGAGACCTGAACAAACCCAGTCCCGACGCGACGCCTACCAAGCGATCCTCGGATTCGGCCTGCTCGCCATCCGGGCCGCGGCGTGTCGCGGCGACGCGACCGTCTGCGAGATCGAAGCCGACCACCTGCACAACATCCCGTCCCTGCTGGACGAGCCCGACCAGGCCCGCCACCTCTACTACGTCCAGGCTGAGCGCCCGGACTACCTCGACCGCATCCGCGAACATGCGGACCGAAACTACCTAAATTCGACTGTCGACCGGTACGAGGCGCCGTGGGCGGTGTTGATGGCATTCGCCACCCAAGCCCAGGACGCTGGAGAGGGGCCGATCGTATGATCCGCAAACTGAAACTCATGTGCTTCTGGTTGGTTGGCGGTGTTGTGTTGCTGGTTGTACTCTGGTTGATTGCTTTTGTCTGTGATCTGAAGGATACTGGTTCTCCGTGGCCTGGCGTGTATCACAGCAGCTTCAGCACTCGTTGCTGCCTTGTCGGGGCAGAGAGCTACTGCACGCTCGATATCGAGGGAGAGTCCGGCCCTGAGTGGTGCTGGGATCACCGACGCAATCCCACATATCAAGTGCTGAGTCTCAACTGGAAGTCGGACTTCAGCGAGGCAGAAGCCATCGTGACTCTGCCAGAACTGAAATACCAGTATGGAATGTCGAAAGGCATTCTCACCGGGGACGTTCTCTGTACATGGATTGCTGAACCAGATAGCCGCGAGGATCCCGAGCTTCTGGAGGCAATAGAAGCCGTTATGACCCACATTAGATCAGCGGGCGCCGGGACGCTGCCCCGTCCCAGACACCACTCGCACTTCCAGATTATCAATCCAGACATGTTCAGTACGATCAGCACACACCACACTCAGGGAGGAGTGTACTTGCCAGCGATTCCCACGATGGTATGGCTAGTTCTCTGGTCTGCTATCATGTGGCGCATGCATGCTCGGTGGTTCCGAAGGAAGGGAACTCCGGCGAAGTAGCGCAGGACTGCAGGGTGTGCGAGCAGTGGCACTCCGAGGGCATGCCGGCAGGCCCCGGAGGGGTCGTCAGCATTTGGCCGGGGGTCGAGCGGAGCGAGGCCCCCGGAACACGGCTACACATGTCCCGGCCCCGAAGGGGTCGGCAGCGCCGCTTCCCCACGGTCTGAGACGCCCGGCTATCACCCCTGCCGGGGCTCAGGGATTAATGAGCATGTATCCGGGGGCCGCCTGCGGCGACCCCCGGCCAAATGCTGACGACCCCTTCGGGGCCTGACAACGCGATTACAGCAAAGCGGCGAGACGCCGCTTCTACGGGCGGATTACGTCAACGCGGCAGGATGCCGCGTCTACTGCTTCCCGACGGCTTTGAGGTCCTTCATGACGTCGGCTTTCCAGGCCGCCAGGGCGGCGGCCATTTCCGCTTTGACCTTGGGGAGTTTGGAGGCGAGGTCTTTTCGTTCGGCGGGGTCGGCGGGGATGTCGTAGAGTTGGGTCCGTTTGCGGGAGGCGATCAGCTTGTAGCGGTCTTCCATCCAGACCGCTTCGTTGCCGCCTGAATTGAGGAAGCCGATGGACGTGCCCCGCTCCTTGCGCTGCCCGTGGATCAGCGGCAGGATGTTGATCCCGTCGTACGGGCGGTCGGCGGGCAGGGGGATATCCAGTGCGGCGAGGATCGTGGGGAAGTAGTCGGACGTCACGCACGGGGCGGTGACGGTTCGCGGGGTGGTGATCTTGTCGGGCCAGACCAGCAGGCCCGGCACGCGGATGCCGCCCTCGCGGACCGACAGCTTGTAGCCCGACAGCCCGCCGGTCGAGCCGACGTGGCGCGGCGAGCCCTGGCGGGCGGGCCCGTTGTCCGAGCAGAACCACAGCATGGTGTTGCCCTCGGCGCCTAGGCGCTTCAACTCGGCCCGAAGGCGACCGACCTGGGCGTCCATGGCGCTGATGCACGCGTAGTAGTGGCGTGCGTGTTCGGGCTGATCGGCGTACATCTGAAGCCACTTGGGCCCGCCGACCACCGGCGAGTGCGGCGTGTGGAACCAGACGACCGCCAGGAAGGGCTGCTTCCTGGCGACGGCGCCCTGGATGAAGGGCAACACGCGGTCCATGATCACCCGCGAATCGTCGCCTCGCATGTTCTCGGTCTCGGTCTTGCCCGGGCCGACGAAGTAATCGTTACCGTACGCCTTGCCCGCCTCGGCGGCTGCGGGCTTCTTGCCCTTGCCTTTGATCTGCCCCGGGTCCAGCAGCGGGTCCCAGGTGGGCACTTTCGATTCGGTCACGAACGAGGCGTCGACGTCGCGGTCCCAGGGGGGGCAGTAGTAGCGCTCGGGCTTGCTCGCAAACGCCCCCCACCGCTTCTGGTCGCCCCTGACCTTCGACAGCGTCCCGAGATGCCACTTCCCGAAGTGCCCCGTCGTGTAGCCGGCCTTCTTGAGAATCGAGGTAATCGGGACCTCCGTCGACTCCAGCCGCCCCTTCATCGCGAACGTCACGCCGAAGCGATAGGGATTGCGCCCGGTATAGCAACTGCCCCGCGTGGGCGAGCACATGGCGGCAGCCGAGTAGAACCGCGTGAACGTCACGCCGTCGCGGCTCATCCGGTCCAGGTGCGGCGTCTTGAGAATCTTATGCCCGTTGTACCCCGTATCGCCCCAGCCCTGGTCGTCGGTCATGCAGAGGATGATGTTGGGCTTGGCGGCGCGGGCAGCACCGGCCACCAGTATGACAAGGCAGACGGCGACGAGTGCCCGGCCGGTGCATGACGAAATAGTGCGTCGTATTAACATAGGGTTTCTCAGCCTCCCAAAGGCACATCGACATCGCGGGGGGCTCTCGCAACGATTGTATCCGAAGCGTCGCGCCGGGCAAGCGGAATCAGGGCGTGGAACGGAGTTTCGAAAGCTCATCCCGTTCGGTGCACAGATAACACGTCACTGACGTGCAGTGATCGGTGTGACGAAGCGGACAAACGCCCACGGGTTCCACCCCGTGGGGTGTCTGCGAATGAAACACTGTCCACTTAAGACGGAGTATGCAACACGTGGTGATGTGTTATGACAAGAATAGAGGTAGTCTTCTTCGGTGATACCCCACAGGATGGAACCTGTGGGCGTTTGCCTGCTTTGGTGGACCCGGTCCGCGGTGGAACTCGCCTGTTCTCACTGAAGGCACAGCAACGCATACCGAGAGGGAGTTGTGTCAGACGAACGGCGCCAGTACTATCGTGTCCATGACAATGAACAGACAACTGACGCGAAGGAACTTCCTGATCAGTGCGGCCGCGGGGACGGCAGTTTCCGCCTTGCCGCGGGTGGCGCCGGCGAAGGAGGCGGCCAGGGCGAAACCTAACATCATCCTGGTGTTCATCGACGATATGGGGTGGGCGGACTTCTCGTGTTTCGGCAACAAAGACGCCAAGACGCCGAACGTCGACCGGATGGCAGCCGAGGGGATCGCGTTTGAGCAGTTCTACGTCAATTCGCCCATCTGCTCGCCCTCGCGCGTGGCGATCTCGACGGGACAGTATCCCCAGCGGTGGAAGATCACGTCGTACCTTGCCCATCGTCGGATGAACAAGCAGCGCGGCATGGTGAACTGGCTGGACCCCAAAGCGCCCATGCTCGCGCGCAGCCTGAAGGGGGCGGGGTACGCGACGGGGCACTTCGGCAAGTGGCACATGGGAGGCCAGCGCGACGTCGCCGACGCCCCGCCGATCACGGCCTACGGGTTTGACACGTCGCTGACCAACTTCGAGGGCATGGGACCCAAATTGCTGCCGCTGACGATGAAGCCCGGCTGGGCCAAGCCCCGGCGAATCTGGGGCGACGCGGTGCGCCTGGGCAAGGGCGTCAAGTGGATGCAGCGATCGAAGATCACCGGCGGCTTCGTCGAGGCGGCGGTGGCATTTATGAAGAAGGCGGAGTCCGACGGCAAGCCGTTTTACGTCAACGTCTGGCCGGACGACGTGCACAGCCCGTTCTTCCCGCCGGTGGCCCAATGGGGAAACAGCAAGCGCGAACTGTACCTCGCCGTCCTGGAAGAGATGGACCGGCAGTTAGGTGCGCTGTTCGATTATGTACGCGGCAACGCGGCACTGCGCGACAACACGCTGATCCTGATCTGCTCCGACAACGGGCCCGAACAGGGCGCCGGACGGGCGGGGAAGCTCAAGGGGTTCAAGACCCACCTGTTCGAAGGCGGCGTGCGGTCGTCCCTGGTTTCGTGGGGCCCGGGCCTGCTGGCAGGCAAGGCGGAGGGGACCCGAAACACCACGTCGGTCTTCGCGGCGATAGACTTCACGCCGTCCCTGCTGACGCTGGCCGGCGCCAAGCCGCCCGCCGGCGCGTCGTATGACGGCGAGGACCTGCTCGGGACGATTTTAGGTAAGGAGGCCGCCTCGCGGAAGGCGCCGATATTCTTCAGCCGCCCGCCGGACCGCAAGAGCTTCTACGGACAGAGCAACCTGCCCGATTTGGCGGTGAGGCAGGGCAAGTGGAAGCTGCTGTGCGACTACGACGGCAGCCGGGCGACGCTCTACGACCTGAACGCAGACCCCGGCGAATCGAAGGACCTCGCCAAGGCCCGCCCCGAAGTGGCCAAAGACCTGACGAAGAAAGTCACCCAATGGTGGCGATCCATGCCGACGAGCAAATGAGGCGCCGCAGCGGGGTGCCGTGGCTTGACGCGAGGCGGCAACCACGTTTGCTCCCTTTCGGAACCACGTGGTTGCGGCTGCGCCGCAGCCCACGGCACCCGGTCGGCGAGGGGGGGGGCACGCCCTACGGGTCCAGGCGGAAGCGGAAGCGGCGGGTTTGGCGGGCGTCGGCGGGGGTGTCGGCCGGGACGCTGTAGGTGATCTCCCACGTGCCTCTCGCCGCGTCGTAGTCGGTCTGCCAGAAGTCCTTGCCGTGGTCCCCCTGGTCGACGGTCTTCCAGTGGCCCGCCCCCGTCCGCATCTCCAGGCACGGGCGCCGATAGGACGACAGGCCGGTCAGGGTGATCGGCACGGCGCCGAGCCCGCCGGCGAGGGTGAACTCGGCCCGGTCGTGCTTGGCGCGGACCTTCGTCGGGCGGGTCCGCTCCAGCGTACCCACCAAGACCGCCACGCCCAGGTCGTTTCCCACCGCCTCACGGTGGATCATCCGCCACGTATCGCCCCATCGCGTCAGGGCCTTTCGCAGGTTCGCGTTGGGGCCGTAGTAGTCGTCGGCGCGCTGCGGCATGACAATGTGCTCGATCGCGCCGATCACGAAGTCGCCCGGCTGGAGTTGCTTGACCGACGGCGGGGGCACGATGTCGATCAGCGAGGTGTCCCGCCCGCGCACCTTCGCGCCGCGCTCCGCCACCCACGGCCGCACGGGCTTGCCTCCCAACTTCGCCCGCCAGCGTCGGAGCACCAGCCCGCGGTTGGCCCAGGCGCCGTGGTCGGCTTCCCGCCGGACGGCCTGGTGCATCGACAACCACCGCAGGCGCCCGGGCAGCTCGACCGGTTTGGTCTTGTACGCCTCGCCGCCCCAACGGGTGGCCCACTCGCGGTGCAGGCCCGTCTCGGACCCGCGGGCGAACGTCCGCTCGCCGGTGTAGCTGTAGCCGTCGCCGCCGCACTGGAACAGGACGAGGCGGTCGAACGTGGCGGCCTCGCGGACGGTGTAACGCAAGCTGTACAGACCGCGCACGATATCGTCGGTGCGGTACAAGCTGACGGTGTACTTCAGGTCGATCTTGTCATCGGCGGACCGGCCGGCCGTGACCGACTCGGTCAGCACGGGGCCGCTGCGAACGGTCCGGGTCCGCATGCGGCTGGACCACTGCTTGTGGCCGGGGCGGTCATAGTAGACCAGGAAGTCCGCCCCGCCGACGTTGTGCGTCCAGCCCCACTTGCGTCGCGGCCTGGACCCCATCGCCCAGACCATCAGCGGACGCGTGTCGAGGACGGCCCCGCCGCGGTGGCCCTGGTCGGGCTCGAAGCACAGCGACTCGCCCCACGCCCCGATCGCCGCCTGCTCCCACAGTTGGTTCGAGCCCCAGCCCACCAGCGACAACTGCGCGTGCGAGGCGGCGGGCATGCGGCCCCAGAAGGCGTTTACGCTGGTGTAGACCAGCTCGATCTTCGTCCGCGCGGGGATCATCAGGAAGGCCAGCCCGCGATACCACGACCCGCGATACCGCGGGGCGGCCCACGGCCCCCGGGCGTGCTTCGGCTTGTCCGCGTGCCAGTTCTTCGACACCTGCAGGCCCAGCCCCGTAGGATACTCTTCGGCGTCGCAGAGCATCGCCGAGATGCCCATAACGCCGAGCACGCGTCCGGCCTTCTCGAAGCACAGCCGCGCGGGGCGCGGGACGTCCGACGGGTTGGCGATTGTCACCGCGACGCGTTCGATGCGCCGGTGTCGCCCGTCGTCGTCGCGGGCGGTCCGGTCGTTTCGGAGGGCGACCGCCTGCCAGCCCAGTTCGCGGTTGGCACTGACGGTCAGCGGCTTGCGTACGGGCTTGGTCTGGACAGCGGACACCTTCAACGGCGCGTCGATCTCGGCTGCCGCGAGGCGCAGCGTCGCATCGGTGTTCTCCGCGGTCGGATAGACCGTCAGGCCGACGGTCTTCTCGGCGCCGGCGGGCCAGTGGGTGATCGGCAGGCGGACGGTGAAGGTGCTTCGTCGCGGATCGCAGGTCAGGGTCGCGTCGGGGCTCGTGGCGACCGCCGCAAATCCCGCCCCGCCGGCGCGGGTCAGTGCGATGGCTTTCCCGCGGATCAGGCGCGTGGAGTAGACGTTCTCGAGGTCCAACGTGATCTCCACGGCGGCGTCTTTGATCGTCCGGGCCGGCGCCAGGCGCAGCAGGACGGTCAGGCGGTCGGGCCAGGCGGCGATCTCGGCCCCGCCGGCAAGCTCCGGCGCCCCGGGCGACCAGGCGATCTTGTCGAACCAGCGCCGATGGAAGAGCCTGCCGCTCTCGACGAGGTGACAGTCGGCGAACGTGTCGCTGCCCCCGACGGCCTGATACCGCTTGCCGCCGGCTTCGACCGTCAGGCACAGCTTCGCGTCAGGGCGGTCGATCTCGAACACGTCCTCGTTGCGGCGCGTCAGCGCGTCGGCCTCGCTGGGCGGCTTGGCCAGCGGTGACAGGTGCGTGATCTGGAGCGTCCGCGAGTTGACGGTCGCGACGTAGCGGCTTGTCTGGATGCTGAACGTCCCGCGCGGGTCGCGCAGCCCGTGGGTCCACCACATCTGCGCGTAGTCCGACGCGCCGGCGAAGACGGCCTTGGGCAGCACGGCGCCCGCGACGGGACAGGCCGCCCACGCCAAGACCGCACAGGTAACCCATGTTCTTGTTTGTCGGTGCGACATCGTTTCGCGAAGCTCCCGGCGCCCGGGGAGGTTCGGCGCCGACGACGAGGATACCGCCGACGGTCTCGCCGATCAACTGGGGGGACGGTCAGGAACACCCCCGCGCCCCGCAGGGTCACGCCAAAAGGCGAAGCCCGGACGGTGGACCCACCGCGCTTGCGGCGCGATTTCCGACGGGCCCACCATCGAGGCTTCGCCTTTTGGCACGTGCGCCCAAAGGCGCCGCACGACTCGGACCTCACGCCGTCTGGTCGGACATCTCGGCGCCGGCACGGGCGCCTTCGACGACTTCGAGCATGTGCTCGGTGACGCGCATGTAGTGCTTTATGCCGTCGCGGAACTGGGGATTCCGGGTCCGGCGAAGCTCGACACGCGTGGAGTCCAATTCGCGGTGGAGGAGCAATTCGAGTTCCTCGATCTCCTCGTCTGACAGTCTGATCGCAGTCGTCATTTCCCGATCTCCTTTGGCAGACATACAGCGCTTCGCTGCACCTTAATTATAGCATCCGGCGCCACGTGGTATCCGCGCGGAGTGTGGCGTTCGAGACCCGGAGTCTCGTCGATGGGCGATCGCGCATCGCGTGAATCGCGTGAATCGCGACGTCTCGCCGAACGCGGACGGGGGCCAATGCATACCAGGGAACCGCCTGCGGTGTCGCGAACCTTCGACGTCGTGTGGGGCGCGCCGGTGTTACTCGTCCGACGGCGGTTCGGGCATGCGTTCGAAGATCTGGTCGACGCAGCCGTAGGCGATGGCGTCTTCGGCGGTCAGCCACTTGTTCCGGTCGCAGTCGGTCTCGATCGTCTCGACGTCCTGGCCGGTGTGCTTGGCGAGGATCTCGTACAGGTGGCGTCGCAGGCGCAGGATCTCCTGGGCCTCGATATCCAGTTCGGTCGCCGGGCCGGTCAGCACGCCGGAGATCAGCGGCTGGTGGATCAGCACGCGGCTGTTGGGCAGCGAGTAGCGCTTGCCCTCCGTCCCGCCGCACAGCAGGACGGCGCCCATGGAGGCGGCCATCCCCACGCAGTACGTCGAGACGTCCGGGCGGACGAACTGCATCGTGTCGTAGACCGCCAGACCCGCCGAGACGCTCCCGCCGGGCGAGTTGATGTACAGGTTGATGTCCGTGTTGGGGTCTTCATTGCTCAGGAAGAGCAGTTGGGCCACGATCACGTTGGCCATCGCGTCGTCGATGCCCCCGCCGACGAAGACAATGCGGTCTTTCAGCAGGCGGCTGTAGATGTCATATTGCCGCTCGCCGCGTCCGGTCTGCTCGATGACGTACGGAATCAGATGTTGGTTGCTCGGCATGGTGAAGGTGTCCTTGGGGGGGTCTCTAGGCGTCCTTGTCCGCCTGGGCGGAGGTCAGGATCTCGTCGACGATGCCGTATTCGAGTGCTTCGGTCGGGGTCATGTACCGATCGCGTTCGGTTTCCTCTTTGATCTGCTCGACCTGGCGGCCGGTGTGTTCGGCGAGCAGTTCGTTGAGCAGGCGCTTGGCGCGGAGGATCTCTTCGGCCTGGATCTTGATGTCCGCCGCCTGGCCCGTCACGCCGCCCCAGGGCTGGTGGACCATGATCTTGCTGTGGGGCAGGGCGAAGCGTTTGCCCTTGGTTCCGGCCGCCAGGATCAGCGCCGCGCCGCTGGCGGCCTGTCCGACGCAGTAGGTGCACACGTCGCAACTGAGGAACTGCAGCGTATCGTAGATCGCCAGCGTATCGTCGACCGATCCGCCGGGCGAGTTGATATAGAGGTTGACGGCCCGGCCGCCGTGTTTGGCCTGCAGTTCGAGCAGGCGCATGATCAGTCCGCCGGCGGCACCGGGGGTGATTTCGCCCCAGAGGAAGACGATCCGTTCTTCAGCCAGCCGCTCCTCGAGCGTCATTTCGCGCCGTGCAACGTAGTCGCGTGCCGCGCCGTAGGCGTTGGTGTGGTGCGGGGTCATTCGTGATGCTCCTGGGGGCTTACTCGTCGGTACTCTGGTCGTCGTCGCCGTCAGCGGTCTCGGCGTCGTCGGCGGGCGGTTCGGGGGCCTGTTCGGCCGCGGCGGCCTGCTCGGCGGCCCGGCGGGCCTGGGCCTCTTCGCGAGAGATCTCGGTCACCGCAGCGTCTTCGATCAGCGTGTCGAAGACCTTCTCTTCGATGATCTGGCTCTCGATCTGCCCGATCGAGCCGTCCTGCTCCAACTCGTGCCTGACCCGCTCGGGGCGGCGGTTGTTCCGGGCGGCGATGTCGGCGATGCGCGAGTTGATCTCGCCCTCGTCGGCTTCGATGTCGTCGGCCTGGGCGATCTGGCCGACGATGAACTGCAGTTTCAGGTCGCGGGCGGCCTCGGTTTCGGCGGCCGCCTGAAGCTCGGTCAGGTGCTCTTCGATCTGGTCGCGGGGTACGCCCTGGTACATCAGGTCGACGTAGCGGCGCTGGAGGGTCCGGGCGGCGTGGCGGGCCGCCATGGCGGGGGGCAGGTCGAAGTCGGTGTTGTCGATGAGGTACTGGCCCACCTGGTCGCGCATGGCGCGCTGGGTTTCGGTGACGACCTGGCTTTCCATCTGCTTGCCGACGAACTGCTTCATCTCGTCCATCGACTCGAAGCCCATGGACTCGGCGTACTCGTCGCCGATTTCCGGCAGGATGCGTCGGCGGAGGCGCGTGACGGTAATCTCGACGGTCGCCGCCTTGCCCCGCCATTCCTCGTTCGGGTGCGCTTCGGGCACGTCGACGGTCAGCGACACGGTATCGCCTACGGTCTTGCCCGTCAGTTCCTTGCCCAGTTCCAGCAGGGGCAGGCCCTCGACCTGGCCGACGGCTACGCGGATCGGCGTGTCGGACGACTCGACGGCCGTCTCGATGCCCTCGACGGTGACCTTGGTGTCGGCGATCACGATATCGCGCTCGGCGGCGGCCCCTTCGCTCGATTCCTCGAACTTCGGCTGCTGCTGACGCATGTGGTCGATGTACTCGTCGACGCGCTCGGGCGTGACGTCCATGGCGACCTTCTCCACCGCGATGCCCTTCAGCTCGGGCAGGTCGAACTCGGGGGCTACCTCGACGCTGAAGCTGAAGACCATGTCCCCGCGGTCGGGCAGGTCGATATCATCGAGTTCCAGGTCCGGCTCGCCGATGGTGCGGAACTCGGCTTCCTCGCCAACGTAGCCCAGCGCATCGCCGATCAGCCCGTTGCGGACGTCCTGGGCCACTTCCTTGCCGAACCGTTTCTCGATAAGTCGCCTCGGCGCGCGGCCGATGCGGAAACCGGGGACCTGTGCGCTCTGGCCGAGTTCGCCATACAGCTCATTGCGCTTGGCGTCTATTCGCGCTTCGGGCACGGTGATGGTGACGGTCTTCTTCAGCGTATCGGCGTCGGCGGCTTCGAACGTGAAGGGGGGCAGGTCGTCGGCCTCGACGTCCGGGGTCTCGTCGACGTCGGCCTCGACCGCCTCGGGGGTCTCGGGGGTGTCTTGCGCGAGGTCCTCGGGCGTCTCGACGCCTTGCGGATCCTGAGCGTCCTGCGGGTCTTGGATGTCTTCTTCCGGCATGGTGTGCAGCTCCAGTAAACGGTTTCCGTCCCGCGACCAGGTGCGTTACACGGCGCACCCCCGGCGGGTCGGTCTGGCCGAAAAGCGGACCGAGACGTTCATTCGTCCCGTCACAGCCCCGGTCAGATCGGACAACTGTAGGGAAACAGAGACCTCCCGTCAACAGTTTCTGCTCGCTTTCTTGGCGCTGGTTCCGTCGAGCCACGCGGGAATCTGCAAAAACACCTGTCTTGGGCGATACCCACCGCCGATATAGGGGTTTCTACTAATACGTGCGTAATATACATGAGCTAACGGTATTGAATCGGGAGATATAGACCATGATTGAAGCAAGCGAAACGTATTTCGACGGACGCATCGTCAAACGGGTGCGAAAGGCCAAGGGGATTACACAGAAACACCTCGCCGAGAGGATCGGTTCGTTCTTCTATACGATCTCCTGGATCGAGCGCAACAAACTCGAGCCCAACGCAACGATCCTCCAGGCGATCTGCAGGGAACTGGACCTGACTGTCCAGGACTTCTACACCACCGTCAAGCCCCCGATCGTGCCCAAGCCCGTCGAGAACATCGGCGAGGCCGTCCAGCAGGCCCGCCTGGCGGCGGGACTCGACCAGGCCTCGCTGGCCGGTCGCGTGGGGGGCAGGCCCGGGATCTTCATCTCGCACATCGAGACGAACTTCCGCCGCCCCAGCCGGAAGATGGCCAAAGCCATCGCCGAAGCCCTCGGCCTGCCCGGTGAGGCGTTCTGGCCGTTCCTGCCGATCGCGCCGGAGATGGACGTGAACATCCCGGCCAAGAACATCGGCGAGGCGATCCGCAAGGCGCGCATCCGCAAAGGCATGACGCAGTACGATCTGTACAAGGCCACCGGCGTGTCGGTCGACTCGATGAGCCGGGCGGAAAACCACTTCACCTGCCCCCGAAACGACTCGCTGATCCGCCTGGCGACCTTCCTGGGCGAGGACGTCGACACGTTCCTCCGCCTGGCCCGCCTGGCCAAGATCGAGCGCCGGGCCGCCAAGCTCGCCGAGGCCGCCGCCGCACGGAAGGCCACCGCCAAACCCGAAGCCGCCCAGACTGAAGAACCGCTCGCCGTAGGCTGATTCGCCCGACGATCCAAAGACGCAAGCCGCCGATCCGATATCGCGTCGGATCGGCGGCTTGTCGTATTCTGTGGAGGGGGCTGTCGCGGCGGCTACAGGCTGGGCCTGCCCGCGAGCTTCGTCGGGTCGGCGGGACCGGCCTCGCCGGCGCGCAGGATGCCGAACTCGTTGACCTTCTGGTGGACGTACTGGCGAGAGCAGCCCAGCAGGTCCGCGATCTCCTGGTAGGTCAGCCCCTCGACCGTCACCTTCTGGTACAGCCACTTCGGGTCCGCTAACTCCGGAATCCTGTTCAGGTTGTGCGCCCGGAGGAACTTGAGGTTGTACTTCCGGGCTGCGTAATGGACCGAGCTGACCGACACGCCAAGCCGTTCAGCCGCCTGGCGAATGGTCAGGTCCTCTGCGGTCAGGAGGTCAATGATTCTCTTGTGTTTGGGACTCATGCCTGCTGCTGGAGCCATACTCTTCTCACCCGTCTTAAAAGCCCGCGAGACTGCCTGCGGAACCTGCCAAGAACAGATACCGTCCGAGTTCTCATGAAACTAAGCCAATAGTAGTAACACGACTCTTCCGCGGAAAGACCGCCCCAGTTACGTGAAAATCGCATCGCCTGGAGAATCTCGCCCCCGCAGCCGCCCCGGCTGGGCACTTGCCTTGGGCACGTCGATCTACGTACACTGACCCGGCGATGAATCAGACCGACGAGACCCCATTCGAGCGGTACACGCGCCAGATGGTCTTCCCGGGCATCGCGCTGGCCGGTCAACGCCAGTTGATGGCCTCGCGCGTGCTGGTGGTAGGCGTCGGCGGGCTGGGTTCGTGGACGGCCGACCTGCTCGCCCGCGCGGGCGTCGGCGCCCTGCGCCTGGTCGACGACGACCGCGTGGACCTGACCAACCTGCACCGCCAGGGGCTCTACGACCAGGCCGACGCCGACGCCGGTGAACTCAAGGTCACCGCCGCCGCCCGCCGGATCGCCCGGATCACCGACCAGGTCGCCGTCGAACCGATCGCCGCCCGATGCGACGCCGACACGATCGCCGACCTGGCCGGCGACGTGGACCTGATCCTCGACGGCACGGACAACTTCGCGGCGCGGTTCGTCATCAACGACTACGCCGTCAAGACCCGCACCCCGTGGATCTTCGCAGGCGTCGTCGGCGCCGAGGGACAGATCATGACCATCGTCCCGCCCCGGAGGCCCTGCCTGCGGTGCCTGTTCGACTCGCCCCCCCCGCCCTGCGTGGATCCCGCCTGCCGCGTCGCCGGCGTCCTCGGGCCCGCGGTGGCGGTCATGTCGGCCCTGCAGGCCTGCGAAGCAGTCAAGCTCCTTGCCGGGGCCGCCGGCCAGGCCAGCCCCTACCTGACCAAGCTCGACCTGTGGACCAACACCCTCCAGCAGATCCACGCCGCCCGTGCCTGCGCCGAAACCCCCTGCCCCTGCTGCGGCGAGGGACACTACGACCACCTGCACGATTGACGAGTCCCGAGTGTCGATCTACGATGCGAGCATTGACCTTTAACCTTCAACCTTCAACTTCTCCTGAAAGGTGATCTGATGATTCATGTAGTAGCGACCGTTGAGATTGCTCCGGGCAAGCGGGACCAGTGGCTGGAGCTGTTCGGCGAGCTGGTGCCCAAGGTCCTGGCCGAGGACGGGTGCATCGAGTACGGGCCGACGGTCGATATCGACAGCGGCATCGGCAGGCAGATCCCGATGCGCGACAACGTCGTGACCGTGCTGGAGAAGTGGGAGTCGCTGGACGCGTTGAACGCGCACCTGCTGGCGCCGCACATGGCCGAGTACAAGGAGGCCGTCAAGGACCTCGTCACGGGCCTGGAACTCCAGATCCTCACCCCCGCGGGAACATGAAGACGGTCAAAGGTCGAAGGTCAAAGGTCAGCCCCCCGCAGAGGCCGACCTTGGACTTTCGACCTTCGACCTTTGACCTCTGTTAACGACCATGCGTCGCTTTGTTGACCTGCATACTCACAGCACGGCCTCCGACGGGGGGCTGGCGCCGGCGGACCTGGTCGCGGCAGCCGACCGGCTGGGCCTGGCGGCGCTGGCGCTGACGGACCACGACACGCTGAGCGGGCTGTCCGACGCTTGTGTGGCGGCGGAGCGTGCAGCCGACATGCGCTTTGTCCCCGGCATCGAGGTTTCGGTGCGCTACAGGGGCGGGGCGATGCACGTGCTGGGCCTGGGCATAGACCCCGCCGACGCCGGGTTGGGCGAGTTGGCCGCCCGCCTGCAGCACGCCCGCGACGAGCGGAACCCGAAGATCGTCGCCCGCCTGCGCGGCCTGGACATCGAGATTACCGACGACGACGTAGCCGCCGTCGCCCACGAGATGCACGCCGGGCAGGACTGCGCCGTCACCAGCCGCGTCCATATCGCCGAGACGCTCCGACGCATGGGGCGGGCCAAGAGCGTCCCCGATGCGTTCGATCGATACATCGGCCGCGGGGCCCCCGCGCACGTGGACAA
Organism: uncultured Planctomycetaceae bacterium; assembly: GCA_964625865.1. Lineage (GTDB taxonomy): Bacteria > Planctomycetota > Phycisphaerae > SM23-33 > SM23-33 > CAZVEV01. The sequence goes on from CAZVEV010000028.1 coordinate 19,750, forward strand.
GGACAGGCCCACCGCCCGCGAGGCCATCGAGGCGATCGGCGCCGCCGGCGGAATCGCCGTGCTGGCCCACCCGTCGCAACTGAACTGCGCGAACCGCGCCCAGTTGGAACGCATCGTTCGCGACCTGATGCATCACGGCCTGGCGGGCATCGAGGCCTACCACAGCGATCACACGCCCGTGCTGACGCGCCAGGTGATCGACCTGGCCCGCCGGCTGGGACTGGGCATCAGCGGCGGGTCGGACTTCCACGGCCCCGCCCGCGCCGAGGTCTCTCTCGGCCGCCCCCGCGTCCCGGTATCCGCCCTGACCGGCCCCGTGGCGGACCTGGTTGCGTGACGCGCCGTTCGGGTAGGGCGTGCAACTCGTTGCACGCGGAAGGGATTGGGTCGCCGTTCCGCGTGCAGGCAAGTTGCACGCCCTACCTCGCTGACCGTGCGTTGGCGAGGGGGGCCCCGGGGTGTATTCACCCCGGGCTAAATGGCGCGCTCGAATTGCGCATCACGCTGACTACCGAGCGCCCATTTCGCCCCCCGTGATTGCACGGGGGGTTGTCTTGGGACGCGCACATGCTACGCTAAGGTACACACCGGCGCCGGGCGCCGGGGAGGTCGTTGCCATGGATAACGGATCGAGAACCTGGCGCCTTGGCGCGTGGCTGATCGTCGCGGGGGTGGTCCTGCTGGGCCTGACGACGCCCGCGCGGGCCGACGCGGAAGCCGACGAAGCCAGGGTCAAGGGCCTGATCAGGCAACTGAAGAACAACCGCACCCGCCCCGGGGCCATCCGGGAACTGGCCAAGCTGGGCAAACCCGCCGTCGACGGACTGATCGACGCCCTCGGGTCGGTCTCCAGCGGGATCTACCCCGCGCTGGCCCAGTCGGCCCTGGCGGCCATGGGGCCGGACATGGTCGAGCACGTGACGGCCATGCTCAAACACCGAAACACCACCGTCCGGAAGGTCGGCCTGCGGACGTTGGGCGAGTTTGGTCCGATGGCCGCCCCGGCCGTCGCACGCATCATGAAGGTCCTGGAGGCCCCGGACCCGACGGCGCAGATGGGCCTGCGCCGCTACGCCGCCGAGGCGTTGGGCAACATCGGACCGGCGGCGGCGCCGTCGGCGCGCCTGTTGGCCGAGGCGCTGACCGAGCCCGAGGACGTGCACGGCCTGCTGCGCACCGCGGCGCTGGTGGCGCTGGGCAAAATCGGCGCGCCGGGCAGGGATGCGGCGCTCGACGTGGCCAAGATCCTCGCCAACGAGAACTACACCTCGACCCATCGCCAACTGGCCGCCCGCGTGCTTGGCGCGATGGGCGGCCCGGCCGAGGTGGTCGTGCCCGTCCTCCGCGACGCCCTGCGCGACAATCCCGACACGCCGATCGCGACCTGCGCGGTGGCGGCACTGGGCAAGGTCGGGCCCGGGGCAGCCGACGCCGTCGACGACATCGTTGCGGCGCTGGACACCAAGGCGGTGGGCTACCGCGGGCTGCAGGCGCTGGCAAGCATCGGGCCCGGAGCGGCCGGCGCGATACCGGAACTGACCAAGCGACTGCTCTCGTCCGACGGGCGCCAGCCACGATACGCCGCCGAGGCCCTCGGGCGGATAGGCCCGCCGGCCAAGACGGCTGTGCTCGATCTGGTCAAGACGTTCCGGGCCCTGAAGGACGACGACCCGTGCAGGGTGGCTGTCGCGGTGGCCCTGGCGCGGATCAAGGGCTATCCCTCGCGGGCCGTGCCGTTTTGCGTCACGTGCCTCAAGTCCGACAACGCCGACCTGCGCGGGGCGGCCTTCGAGGCCCTGGGCTCGCTGGGCGAGAAGGCCCGCGGGGCCCTGCCCGCCCTGGTCCTGCACGTGGAGGGCAAAGACCGCGAGCCGGGCGGCCGCGCCAGCCAGGCCATCGTCGCCCTGGGGCAAATGGGCGAGGTGTCCAAGCCGGCGATCTCGTACCTGACCAAGGTCATCCGGGACCGCGAGGAATCGCGCCGCCACCCCAAGACGCCCCTGCGACTGGCGGCGATCGAGGCGATTGCGAAAATCGACCCCACCGATCCGGTGGTCCTGGACGTCCTGAAGACCACCGCCGCCGAAGACCCGAACCCCGCGGCGAGCAAGCTGGCGATGAAGACCATCGCCCTGATCGCCCGCAAGAACACCGGCGGGGACAAGTAATCTCGGCGCGCGACGCACGCCCTGGCGAATGGCGCCGACGGACCGGGGGGAAATCTCCGTTTCTCCCTTCCGTTCGGGCGGGCCACCCGTTATGTTAGGCTGTGCATAACGCCAGGGAGACGCCGAGCATGAAACACCATCGGGTCGTGATCGTCGTGTGTGCCGCCATGGCGGCGCTGTGCGCCGGCGGCTGCAAGGAAAAGAACAAGACCGTCCTGACGGTCTTTCATGCCGGCAGCCTCACCGTGCCACTGAAGGAACTTTCCCGGGAGTTCATGGCCCGGCATCCGGACATTGAGGTTCGCGCCGAGGCGGCAGGAAGCCGTGACTGCGCGCGGAAGACCAGGGATCTCGGCCGCCGCTGCGACGTGCTGGCTTCGGCGGACTATACCGTCGTCGAGGACCTGCTCATGCCCGAGCACGCCGAGTTCAACATCCGTTTCGCCACCAACGAGATGGCCATCGCCTACACCGCCGCCTCCGCCCGCGCAGGCGAGATCACGCAGGACAACTGGCACGAGATCCTGCTGGCCGACGACGTGTCGTTCGGACGCGCCGACCCCAATCGCGACCCGTGCGGGTATCGCACGGTGATGGTGATGCAGTTGGCCCAGCACGACCTGAAGATCCCGCACCTGGCCCGGCGGCTGCAGACCAAGGACGGCAACCGCTTCATTCGCCCGAAGGAAACCGACCTGCTGGCGCTGCTGGAGGCCGGCGAGATCGACTACCTGTTCATCTACCGTTCCGTCGCCAGCCAGCACGGGCTCAAGACGCTGCTCCTGCCCGACCGGATCAACCTGAAGAGTCCCGTCCACGCCGCCGCCTACGCCGAGGCGGCTGTTCAGGTCACCGGAAAAACGCCCGACAGCCCGCCCATCGTCAAACGCGGCAAGCCGATGGTGTACTCGGTGACGATTCCCCGCAACGCGACGAATCGCGGCGCCGCCGAAGCGTACGTGGCGCTTCTGCTGTCGGAGGCGGGCAAGGCGATCATGGAGCGCAACGGCCAGCCCGCGCCCCGCCCGGCCCGGACGGACGGATACGACAAGCTGCCCGCCGCGCTGAAGCCCTACTGCCGCCGCCCCTAGCGCCGAGGACCGACCATGCCGCCATCCGACGCCGCACGCCGCACGCCGTGGTTCGCCCTGACGCTGGGGCTGCTCGGATCGTGCGTCCTGCTGTTCGTCATCGCGCCGCTGCTGGGCATGGTGGTCGCTACCTCGCTGGGCGATCTGTCGCAGGCCGCCGCCGACGCCGAGGTCGTCGAGTCGATCAAGGTCACGATGCTCGCGGCGCTGCTTGCGACGGCGACGGCTGCCGTGGCGGGGGTTCCGCTGGCGTACGTGCTGGCCCGCAAGCGGTTTCCCGGGCGGATGCTCGTGATGGCGATCATCGACCTGCCGATCATCATTCCCCACTCGGCGGCGGGTATCGCCCTGCTGACCGTCCTGGGGCGCCACTCGCCGGCAGGCCGACTGTTCGGGGACGGCTTTACCGGCACGATCGCCGGCGTGGCGGCGGCGATGGCGTTCGTCTCGCTGCCTTTCCTGGTCAACGCCGCCCGGGAGGCCTTCGCCGCCGTACCGGTGCGCCTCGAGCGGGTGGCCCGCACGTTGGGGGCCTCGCCCGCACGCGTGTTCTTCACCATCTCCCTGCCGCTGGGCTGGCGCGGAATCCTGTCGGGCATGATCCTCATGTGGGCGCGCGGAATCAGCGAATTCGGCGCGGTGGTGATCATCGCCTATCATCCCATGACCACGCCCGTGCTGGTTTTCGACCGCTTCACGTCCTACGGCCTGGACCACGCCCGGTCGGCCGCCGTGCTGCTGATCCTCATCTGCGTGGCGGTTTTCGCCGCCTTGCGGCTGATCTCGCGCGTCCGGGCGGGAGGGCGCGGCGATGCTTGAACTACGGGCCATCTCCAAACGCCTCGGCGCGATGGCCATGCGCGAGGTGTCGCTGTCGCTGGGCGACGGGGAGTACTTCGTCCTGCTGGGCCCGTCGGGCGTGGGAAAGACGGTGCTCATCGAGCTGATCGCGGGCCTGATGAAACCCGACGCCGGGCGGGTGTTCTGGAACGGCGTCGACATCACCGCCGCGCCGCCCGAGGCGCGGGGCTTCGCGGTAGTCTACCAGGACTGCGCGCTGTTCCCGCACCTGACGGTCGCCGACAACATTGCGTACGGCCTGCGCGCCGCCGGCGCCCCGGCCGCCCGCATCCGACAGCGCCAGGCCGAGTTGGCCGACCTGCTGGGCATCGCCCCGCTGATGGCGCGCCGCCCCGAGACGCTGTCGGGCGGGGAGGCCCAGCGCGTCGCGCTGGCCCGCGCGATGGCGGTCGAACCGAAACTGCTCCTGCTCGACGAGCCTCTCAGCGCCCTGGACACCACCGCGCGGCTCCGCCTGCGGCGGGAACTGCGACGCATCAACGCGACGGTCAAGATGCCCATCCTCCACGTGACGCACGACCTGGAAGAGGCGATGGCCCTGGGCGACCGGGTCTGCGTGATGCTCGACCATCGCATCGGCCAAACCGCCACGCCGGAGGACCTGTTCCGCCGACCCTCGGACCCCGAGGTGGCGGCGTTTCTGGGCCTGTGGAACGTCCTGCCCGTGACGGCCGTCCAAGACCACGTCTGCACCGTCGGCAACCAGAACATCCACGTCAGCGGCGCCAACGACCAGACCGCTCACGTCTGGATAAAACCCGAGGAGATCCTCCTGTCGCGCGAACCGTTCGACAGCAGCGCCCGAAACCAGTTCGCCTGCCGCGTCCTGGAATGGCAGCCTCGCGACACGCTGCTCCTGGTCCGCGTGCAGGTCGGCGAGTTGACGTTGGCGGCCCTGATAACCTACGCCTCGTTCAGCCGCCTGGCCCTCGAAAAAGGCGCCAAGGTCTGCGCCACGTTCAAGAGTTCGGCTGTCCACTGCTTCTGACCGTGCGCCAAGGGCGAGTGAGCTGGTCGGGGTGCCGTGAGGGGAGGCAGGGCACACGAGCAACCCCCCAAACACGGCGAAAAGACACC
>CAZVEV010000028.1:24956-36187 GCA_964625865.1 uncultured Planctomycetaceae bacterium
GCGGCGGTGCGACGCGGAGCAACCACGTATCGGCGAATGGACGCAACGTGGTTGCTCCGCTTCGCTCCGCAGCCCACGGCACCCGGACGACGATCGATTCGGCGACGCCGGCCTTGACGTTGACGCCTGCAGAGCGTACGAAAGGGCCTTCGCGGACCGGTTCTCGGCACGATTCCGAACTCTATGAGGATATCTGACATGACCAATCGCACACAGACGCGGCGAAGCTTCTTGAGGACTCTTGGCGTGGGCACCGCGGCGGCGCTGGCGGCCCCGCGGGCGCTGCTGGGCCAGGCGGCGGGCGCCAAGCCCAACGTCATCCTCGTGATGACCGACGACCAGGGCTACGGGGATTTGGCGTGTCACGGCAATCCGTACATCAAGACACCGCACCTCGACAAGCTGCACGCCCAGTCGACGCGGCTGACGAACTATCACGTGGGCCCGACGTGTTCGCCCACGCGTGCGGGGCTGATGACGGGGCGCTACTGCAACCGGACGGGCGTGTGGCACACGATTATGGGGCGGTCGATGCTCCGCAAGGACGAGCGGACCATGGGCCACATGTTCGGCGCGGGCGGATATCGGACGGGCATGTTCGGCAAGTGGCATCTGGGCGACAATTATCCGTCGCGCCCGCGGTACATGGGCTTCCAGCACGTGCGGTGTCACGGCGGCGGCGGCGTGGGCCAGACGCCGGACTACTGGGGCAACGACTACTTCGACGACACGTACAGCCACGACGGGGAGTTCGTCAAGCACGAGGGCTACTGCACGGACATCTGGTTCGCCGAGGCGATGAAGTTCATCAAGGCGTCCGTCGAGGCCAAGGAGAGAAAGCCGTTCTTCGCCTACATTTCCACCAACGCCCCGCACGGGCCCTTCTACGTCGCCAAGAAGTACTCCGACATGTACGCGGGCAAGAAGGGCATCCCCAACGCGGCGTTCTACGGCATGATCACGAACATCGACGACAACATGGGCCTGCTGGTCAAGCAACTGGACGACCTCGGCATTGCCGACAACACCATCCTGATCTTCACCACCGACAACGGGACGGCCGCGGGAGTCGGCAGGCGACGGCCGCCCAAGCGGCGAGGCGGCGAGCAGCCGGCTCCGCTGGGCTTCAACGCGGGGATGCGGGGCACGAAGGGCAGCGAGTATGACGGCGGGCACCGCGTGCCGCTGTTTATCCGCTGGCCCGGCGGGAAGATCACCGCGGGCATGGACATCGGGCGCCTGACGGCCCACATCGACATGATGCCCACGCTGGCCGAGCTGTGCGGCATCGCGACGCCCAAGGCGAAGCTGGACGGCAAGAGCCTCGTGCCGCTGCTGCGCGGCGCCGACGCCGGCTGGCCCGACCGCGTGGTGGTCACCGACTCCCAGCGGGTCGAGAATCCGGAGAAATGGCGTAAGAGCGCCACCATGACCGACCGCTGGCGGCTGGTTAACGGCAAGGAACTGTACGACATGCCCGCCGATCCGGGGCAGAAGACCAACGTCGCGGACAAGCATCCCGAGGTGGTGACCCGCCTGCGGAAGGCCTACGAGGCCTGGTGGGCCGACGTGTCGAAGCGATTCGGCGAGTACGTGCCCGTCATCATCGGCTCGCCGAAGGAGAACCCCACCCGCCTGACGTGCCACGACTGGCACAGCCCCGGGTCCCTGAGGTGCTGGAACCAGCGCCAGATCACCGGCGGCGGGGGCCTGGCCAACGGGTTCTGGGCCGTCGACGTGGCGCGGGCGGGGACCTACGAGATGACGCTGACGCGCTGGCCCGTCCAAGCCAAACGCAAGCTCCGCGAGAAGTTCCTCGACGTGACCAAAGCCCGCCTGACCGTCGCGAACGTCGACCAGACCGTCGCCGTGCCCGCCGCCGCGGATTCCGCGACGTTCAAGGTCACCCTCCCGGTCGGCGAGACCAAACTCCAGGCCCAGTTCATCGACGCCAAGGGCAAGGCGGCCGGCGCGTTCTACGTCTATGTGAACTACCTTGGGACATGAGGCAGTGATCATACGCTGTTACGGCCCCGGTGCGATCTGTCCGATAGGTATTCAGTAGGTTCGGCGCGGCCGGTCTACGGCCAGTGCGCCGTCGTGGCGACCGGATGGGCGCGTCTCGACGATATCACGAGGAGAATCCTATGACTGAGGTGGTTCAGGCTCTTAACGACGCGGTCGCCATCGCGTGCCATATCCTCGCAATCGTTGTCATCTCGATCGGGATTATCAAGGCGCTGATCATCTTCATCAAGGACGCCCTGCTGAAAGGCAACTCCAGTGCCGCCGTCATGGAAAGCCGCATGGAACTCGGCCATTCATTCTCGCTGGGATTGGGCTTTCTCATCGGGGCGAGCATCCTCAGAACGACGCTGGCGCCGACGTGGAACGACATCGGTCAACTGGCGGCGATCATCGGTATCCGCACGGTCCTGAACTACTTCCTGCTCCGCGAGATCAGGCGGTTTGCCCCGGCGGGGAACGAAAAGCCTACCGAGACGGCGCCCGCGGGGTAGAATATGAACTCGCCGAATGCGTGATGACACCGTGCGGGGGGGGCTTGGGCGAGTACCGCGGGTCACTGAAGTGACCCGCCCCATCCTGCGCGGCGAGAGAACGGTCCGGATCGAGCAGGCGGATTGCGAAGGACATGACAGCAGACACCCAATCGGACTTGCGGAACCAACAGTTCCGCACACGACTACACATGCGTCACCTCATGCTCAGTGTCTGCGCCGCAGTAACGATTGTCCTGTCATCGGGCCCGGCGAGCGCCCAATCGGTGATGAGTTGGCTGGACCCGCGGCTGATCAAGTCCAGGCCCGTGTTCGACCACCGCACGCGGTGGTATCCGGGCAGGGCGGGCGTTCGCGGGCAGCAGGCCCACATGCGATACGCCAGGCACCAGGCGGCCCTGACCATGCCCCTGTACCACGACGGGACGACCCAGTGGCGATTCACGCTCCAGGCGGTCCATCTGGATCTTCAGACCGCCGCCCGCATGCCGGACACCGGCGAGGCCTTTCCGGAGGAGCTGTATGACTTCCGCATCGGCGGAGGGTACGGGCGCAGGCTGGCCGACAAACGCGTGGTGGGCGTCCACGCCACCGTGGGCTCTGCCGGCGACGACCCGTTTGCCACCGGCGGCGAGACGGCGGTCTCGGCGGTCGGGTTCCTCTACAAGCCCAAGACCGAGACCTCCGGCTGGCTGGCGTACCTGACGGCCCAGACGCAGTTGGACGGGACGGGGGCCTACGCCTTCCCGGGCGTGGGGTATCACATGGAGAACGACCGGGTCGAGGCCCTGCTGGGCCTGCCGGTTCTCTGGGCCAAGGTCAAGCCCGTCCCGTCGGTGGCGCTGCAGTGGCTGGCCCTGCCGTCGCGCGTGATGGCCGACGTGACCTGGACGGTCTTCGACGGCGTGGCCCTGTTCGCGACGTACGACTGGGAATGGCAGCGCTATATCCGCCACGACCGCCGCGGGGACGACGAGGAGCTGTTCTACGTCGAACAGCGCCTCTGGGGCGGGCTGGAATGGGACATCGTCGATGACGTCAAGTTCGTCGTCGCGGCGGGGTACGGCTTTGACAGGCGGTTCTTCGAGTCCGACAACTTCTTCTGGGGCTCCCAGCGCAACCGCATGAGCATCGGAGACGGGCCGATGGCCTACGTGCGCCTGCGCATGAAGTTCTGAACGGTCAACGGTGAACCCCCGTCGTGGATACCCCACAGGGCGGAGCCTGTGGGCGTTTGCCTGTTCGGTTACCGCGCACGCTGAGTGGTCGAAGAGGGATGTACGTCGCGAATCGACAATCGGCAATCGACAATCGGCTTCACGTTGCATATGGTGTGGCGCGAGGACGATGACGACCAGTGGGAAGGCGACGCCATGGGTAACGTGTGGATAGCGTTTGGGCTGACGGTCTTTGCGGGGTTGGCGACCGGCATCGGCAGCGCGATCGCGTTCTTCGCCAAGCGCACCAACTACCGCTTCCTGTCGGTGGCCACGGGCTTCTCCGCCGGCGTGATGCTGTATGTCTCGTTCGTGGAGATCTTCTTCAAGGGCACCGACGCGCTGTGCGAGGCCTATGGCGACTACTGGGGCCATTGGATCAACGCGGCGGCGTTCTTCGGCGGGATCGCCCTGATCGGCGTGATCGACAAGCTGGTCCCCGCGGCCGAGAACCCTCACGAGGTCCACAGCGAGGCCGAGACCGCGCCGCTTCACGATCCGTCAGCCCCCCTGCCGGACCCGACCGCAGAGCAGGTCAAAGACACCCCCGGGACGCACGACCATCACATCCACCGCAAGAAGCTCCTGCGCATGGGGCTGTTCACGGCCCTGGCGATCGGGATCCATAACTTCCCCGAGGGCCTCGCGACGTTCCTTGCCGCCCTGGAAGACCCCGGGCTCGGCATCGCCATCGCCATCGCCATCGCCCTGCACAACATCCCCGAGGGCATCAGCGTCTCGGTGCCGATCTTCTACGCCACGGGCAACCGCAAGAAGGCGTTCATCTACTCGTTCCTGAGCGGGCTGGCCGAACCGGTCGGGGCGGGTATCGCGTATCTCGCCCTGCGACTGGTCCTCGGCGACGAGGCGGGCGTCGTGCCCCCGCAGGTGATGGGCATCCTCTTTGGCGCCGTGGCCGGCATCATGGTCTACATCAGCCTGGACGAACTGCTCCCGACCAGCCGCGCCTACGGGAAAGGTCACGACAGTCTCCTGGGCCTGGTCGCCGGAATGGCCATGATGGCCCTGAGCCTCCTGCTGATGAAGTGACCGGATCCTCCATTTCGCCCCGGGTGAATACACCCGGGGGTTTCCCCGCGAACGCGCAGTGTTCTCGTACGATATCGCCTCGCAGTGTATCCGCCTTCGAACGCAGACCCCCCCGTGTATTCACGAGGGGCTAAATGCCCGTCGCCAAGTCACATTCATACCCGATTCGAACGCCTCCATTTCGCCCCGGGTGAATACACCCGGGGGCTTTCTCGCGAACACGCAGCATTCTCGTAGGCGACCGAAGTGCAAAATCGGAATAATCAGATAGGCTGCGGAATCTACCAGTTATCCCTCATGTTTTCGGACCGCCACGTCGATACATACTGTGTCGCAGGGTGCGTTGATGGATTTGTGTTGGCCCGATCAGACAAGGAAAGGACCGGGACATGTCAATGAAGGTGCTGATAGCCGACCCCGACTGGCGGTTCGCAGGCAAGACAAGGAACTACCTCGAATCGCATGCTCATCTCGTGCTGAGCCACGGCGACGCCGAGCAGGTCATCGAGCGGGTCAAGCACTGGGAGCCCGATCTGGTCATCCTGGCCGCCGAATTGGCTGAACAGGGCCTGCTGAATGAACTTAACGCTCTTCGCGAGCGGCCGGCGGTCCTGCTGACCGAACACATGGACCGATACGACCGGGCCTGGCGGGCGTGGCAGAAGGGTGGCGATGAGCTGCTGATGAAGCCCGTGTTCAGGGCCTCCGAATTGCACCAGGCGATCGTGATCGCCCTGGAAAACGCCGCCGCCGGAAGCCGGACCCGCCCGACGGCTGCTACCGCCTGACCGCCGCCGCACACCGCGCGACCTGCTCGACAACGACAGTATCCCCTTCGCCTAGCGCTCATGCGTGCCCTTCGGGGCACGCCGACCGAAACTCCCCGGTGGTTCACCAACGGGGATCGGTCTGCGCGCCGGTGCGATGGTCTCGCACGCAGGCGGCGCTTACTCGAAGATCGGTTCGTCGTCGGCGTAGCGACTGGAGGTCGAGGTGTCTCTGGGGCGACTGGTTCGGATCGACCGGCCGGACGACGCGGACAACGGCGGGACGATGAGTTTCTGCCCCGCGCGGAGGCGGCCCGGATTGACGTTGGGGTTGGCCTTGGCGATCACTTCCCAGTGCTTGCCCGCACCGTAGCTCTTCTTGGCCACGTCCCAGAACCCGGCATCGCCTTCGGCGACGGTGTACCATTTCTCGCCTGGGCCGAGTGTTCGCGTCGTGGCTGACGGACGCCCGCCCCCGCCGCCGGTCGACCCAGCGGCAGGCAGGGGCGGGACCAGGAGCTTTTGGCCCTTCTTCAACGAGCCGCTGTCGACGCCGGGGTTGGCCTTGGCAATCACCGCCCAGTGCTTGCCATGGCCATACGCCTTCTGCGAGACCGTCCAGAACCCCGCGTCGCCTTCCTGGACGTAGTAATACCGCGTGCCGTCAGCCCGCGAGACAAGCTGCCCCGCCGCGGGGCCGCCCGCAACGGCTGTCCCGCCGCCGACCGCACTGTCCGCCACGGGCAGGGGCGGGATCTTCAGGATCTGTCCCTCGCGAAGGGCGTTCGAGTCGGCCTCGGGGTTGGCTTTGGCAATCAGCGCCCAGTGCTTGCCGTCCCCGTACGCCCGCTCCGAGACGGTCCAGAACCCCGCGTCGCCCTTCTTGACGACGTACTTGGTGGTTCCGCCCGGCTGAGTTGAGTCGGTCCGGGTAACGCCGGCCCCGCGATCGTGACCCAGCGCGCCGAGGCCTCGGTCGCCGAAAGGCAAACCGGCGCCGTCGGCCGGCGCTCCGCCGGCAGCCTCGTCGCGCGCACGGCTGCGAAGCATCGCGGCGCGAAGGGCGGCCAGTGCGTCGGCCCGCGCCGCGGCGTCGTCAACGTCCGCGGGCCCGCCGGCAGCGTCATCGCGAGGCCGACCGGTGATGGCGCCGCCTAGACCGCTGGCCACGTCGTCGTCCCGGCCGGTTCCGTAGAAGCTCGAGTTGCGGTCATCGCGCGGGGCGGCGGCCCTGTCATCCTCGACCCGGGCCACATCCTGCGGCTGATCGTCCGGTTCGGGGGTCGGTTGGGGGTCCGAGGTGAGGCTCCAGATGGTGATGACTACACCCACCAGTACCAGAGCGGCGATGCCAATCTTGTAATCCGTTCGCATGAGAGTGGCTCCTTCCAACTTCCCAGCATCGACACATTGTTATCCTTAACTGAACAATTTTGCGCTTCGCCCGACAGGTAAGGCAACAAAAAACCCCGCAGAGTCAATATTTTTTTTCGCCGGCGGTGGCGCGCACGATCTCGGCGGTGTCGCGGGCGATCATGAGTTCCTCGTTGGTCGGAACGACCCAGACCCTCACGGCCGACGCGTCGGTGGTGATCGGCCCGGCCTGCCCGCCGATGGTCGTCGCGTTGCGGGACTCGTCGCCGACGGCGCCCAGGCGGGCCAGCCCCGCGCAGATCGCCCGGCGGACCGGCACGGCGTTTTCGCCGATCCCGCCGGTCAGCACCACCGCGTCCAGGGCGGGCAGGATCGCGTGGTAGGCCCCCACGTACTTGACGATGCGATAGACGAACATCTCGATGGCCAGGGCGGCCCCCGCGTGGCCGGCCTCGGCGCGGGCGAGCAGGTCGCGCATATCGTTGCTGACCCCGCTGACGCCCCGCAGGCCCGACTCGCGCGTCAGGGCCGCGTCAACCTGGTCTTCGGTCAGGCCCACGTCGAGCATGTGCAGCACGATCCCCGGGTCCAGGTCGCCGCACCGCGTGCCCATCATCAGCCCCTCCAGCGTGCTCATCCCCAGCGAGTGGTCCACCGCCTTGCCCCCCGCCACCGCGGTCATCGAACACCCGTTGCCCAGGTGCGCCGTGATCAGGTTGACCTCGGCGACGTCCTTGCCCAGCAGCTGGGCCGCCCGCGACGTGACGTAGCGGTGGCTCGTGCCATGAAAACCGTATCGACGCACGCCGTGGTTTCGGTACCACGTCTCGGGCACGGCGTAGCGATGGGCGCGGGGGGGCAGGGTGGCCAGGAACGCCGTATCGAACACCGCCACGTGGGGCCGCCCCGCTATCGCCCGCCGGGCGGCCTCGATGCCCGCGAGGTTCGGCGGGTTGTGCAGCGGCGCCAACTCGCCGAAGCGCTCGATCGTCGCGATGACCTTCTCATTGATCAGGACAGCCCCGGTGATCTCGCCCCCGCCGTGGACCACGCGATGGCCCACGCCGTCAATCACGTCGACGCTGTCCAGGGCGGTGGCGGGGCCTGCGGTGAGCGCCTCGATAACGGCCTCCAGCCCGCGCGCGTGGTCCGGCGCCGCCACGTGGCGCTGCTCGCGCCGGAGGCCCACGACGTGCGTGAGCCTCGCCTCGTCCGTGCCCACGCGCTCCAGCACGCCGCGGGCGAGCACCGACTCGTCCGCCATCTCGAACACCTGGTACTTGATCGAACTGCTGCCGCAATTGACGACGAATATCTTCATCCCGGTCCTCTCAGGGCACGGTCAGGTCCGTTGCGGGGCCCGTCCGCCCCCAGTAGTCGACGGCCTGCACCTTGTAGTGCGTCCGCGCCGCCGGAGCGGGCGTGTGCAGGAAGGCCGACCCCGTCAGCCCGGCCGGGCCGATGGGGCGGTACGGCCCCGTCCGCTCGGCGGCACACAGGATCTTGTACGACGCGACGGTCCGCACGTCGAGGCCCGTCCACGAGAGCATGATCTGACCCTCGTCGTGCAGCCCGCGATACCGCACGCCGCGCAGCCCCGTCACCGCCCGCGGTTCAGCCGGCGGCTTGCCCGTCAGCAGCACCAGGCTCACGCCGGGGGAGGGCAGGTCGAACGTGACCTTCGCCCGCCGGTCGGTGCAGACCACTTCACACGGCGTCTCAAGCAGCGTCAGCTCCTGGTGCTCGCGCAGGGCCGCCAACTGCTCAGCCGACGGGGCCGCGGGCCTGCCCATCGCCTCCCACTGGCGGCGCGGATTGCCGTGCGCATCGTCGATGCGGTAGTGGGCGAGCATGGCCCGCTCGAACGGCGGGTCCTCGAGCGTGATCGACACGCGGCTTTGCCCGGCCGCGTCAAGCGCGTCGGAGCTGTTGTAGACCAGCACGGCGATCTGCGCGGCGCCCTGGACGCTGGCGATGGCGCCCAGGTCGCCCAGCGGATCGCCCAGGCCGCTGACCGGCAGGCGCCCCTCGCCCAGCAGGGCCAGCAGGCCGAGCGCGTTCAGCACGGGCTTCTTGACCAGCGCGAACCGGTCGGCAGCCAACTGCTCTTCCGTGCCGAACCGCGCCAACTGCGTCCGCAGGTCCCACCCGCCGAGGAAGCCGTTGTCGTTGCTGCCCAGGGCGTAGCGGCAGGCCTGCTCGTCGATCAGGGCATGGCAGTGTTGGCCCACGATCTTGGCCGCGATCGCCGCGTAGTACGGCCCGGCCCGCCAGGGGTGCGGGTCCGACCAGCCGGTCTGCGGGTCGCACTCGGTGTTCATGAACTCCAGCCCCGCGAACAGCGGATGCGTGTCGCGCACGTGCTCGAAGGCGCGGGTCTCGCGCTCGCAGATGCCGCGCGTGTCCGGCTGGAGGTGCTCCGCCGATGCCCCCACGCCCTTCTCGTGAACGGAGATGAAGTCCAGCCGCGTGCCTGTCCGCTCGGTAAACGCATTCGTGCCCCCCTCGCAGTGGGCCAGAAACGCCTTGAACATCGGCGAGAGCGTCCGGCACGTGGCGGGCCCGCCGAGGCGCAGGGGCTCATGGGCCTCGCGCAGGCCCTCGCTGCACGCGTCGTAGTACGCGCAGAAGCTCGCGACGTCCGCCGGCCACTGGGGCCACCCGCCCTCGCGGTCCGGCTCGTTCCACGTCTCGAAGTACCAATTGGCGACCTCGTCGGTCCCGTAGCGCGTGATCAGCCGCTGGGCCAGCACGCGGACGAGGTCCTTCCACATCTCCAACTGCTTACGGTCGTTGAAATCGCTGAATTGCCCCGACGGGTTGCCCATCAGCTCGAAGACCGGCTTGAGCCCGTTGCTGATCAGCACGTCGAGGGCCTCGAACAGGTCCGTGAAGTCGTACCACGGCTTGTCGCCGTCGAGGCGGTCGACCGAGACCAGGTCCAGCAGGTAGTGGACCCGGACGTAGCGCACCCCCGCGTTGGGCAGGGCGCCGACCCACGTCATCGCCTGGCGCATGTCGTTTCGCAGCAGGAGCGTCGCGGGCGTGAAGCCCGTCGAGGCCCAGAAGTGCGGCAACTGGTCGGCCCGCTGGCTGCAATCGACCGTGATGTTCATGTTACCGGGCATGTCCGTGTGAAGCTCGCTGTCTGGATAACGCGTTTGCGGTGGCTACAGCGCCGCCAGGACCCCCCCGTCGACGTAGACGACCTGGCCGTTGACGAAGTCCGATGCCGCCGAGGCCAGGAACACCGCCGCGCCGATCAGTTCCTCGGGCCTGCCCCACCGCCCTGCCGGCGTGCGGCGGCGGATCCACGCGTCGAACTGCGCGTCGTCCGCGAGCGGCTGGGTCATGTCGGTCAGGAAGTAGCCCGGGCCGATGGCGTTGGCCTGGATGTTGTACCCGGCCCACTCGACCGCCATCGACCGCGTCAGCATCTTCAGCCCGCCTTTTGCGGCCGCATAGGCGGCTACCGTCGGGCGGCTGACCTCGCTCATCAGCGAGCAGATGTTGATGATCTTGCCCGCCCTGCGGTCGATCATGCCTCGGGCGACGCGCCGGGCGACGAGAAACGGCGCCGTCAGGTTCACCTCGAGCACGTCGCGCCACGCCTCGGGGGAGACCTCCACCAGCGCCCCGCGACGGTTGACGCCCGCGTTGTTGACCAGCACGTCGATCGCCCCGCAGTCGGCCTCGATCCGCCCGGCCGCCGCATCGACGGCCTCCGCGTCCGTCACGTCGAACGCCTCGGCCCGAGCATCCAGACCGGCTGCACACAGTTCATCGACAGCCCCCTCGAGCGTCTCCGCATCGCGCCCGTTCAAGACGACCCGCGCCCCCGCCCGCGCCAGCCCGCGCGCAAGGACCCGCCCCAGCCCGCGACTCGACCCGGTCACCAGCGCGCACCGCCCCGTCAGATCGAACAGCGAGTTCGCCATGGCTCGTTCGTCATGCACGTTGACCGGAGTATCCCCCCGACAGGGCGGTTATGCAAGCATCCGTACCTTACGAGCAGCCCCGAGTCGAAAACGGGGACTGGCTCGCCCGCAGGCCAAAGGCCGAGGACGTGCCTGTACCCGCTTTCGACGCCGGCGCGAGACAGCCTAACTCCTGTCCCTCTCAATCCCAAATGCCTCCACGCCTGACGGTATTCCTCTCTGTACTCCGAACGATTTCTCCGTGCCATCCGCAAATCCGATTGTCTCAACCCGCAGAAAGGGTTATCCGGGGACGTTATCCGGGGACATCATCAATCCTGTTCGGCACTCGTATTGCAGTGACGTTTGAAGGGTGATTTCGGGCGG
>CAZVEV010000029.1:0-35948 GCA_964625865.1 uncultured Planctomycetaceae bacterium
AACAGACAATCCCTCCAAAGTGTTACCCTAAATCAGGCCCTTTTGAACCACGCCGGAAAGTGTAAAGCAGTGTAAAGCGCCGCGGGGGGCGGACGAATATGGGCGAGTCCGCCTTTGTGACCAGTCAGCCAATCAACGAGTCAACCAATCAACCAGCGTGTTCTCACTTGCCCATGCAGACTAACTTGCCGTTCTTCAGGGCGATGAAGAGGTGGCCGTAGGCGGCGGCGGCGCCGTCGAAGACGGGGTCGGATTCGAGCTTGTGTTCGGCGGTCCGCTGGCCGGTCTTGGCTGAGTAGATCCGCAGGACCGCGGGCAGGGCGCCGGCGGTGCTGCTGGACTTCGCCCGGCCTGACTTCAACTCGATCTGAATCGCGTCGAGGCGGCCGGCGAGGCAGAGGCTCTTGCCGGCAAGCACCATCGCGCGAGGCTGGAAGGCCTCCTCGATGGTCCACGACGGCCCGGATGCGTCGCGCCGGCGGCTGGCGCTGGAGGCGGTGATCTTCGAGCCGACCGGGAAGAACTCCTCTTCGAAGCGGGTGAACTTCAGGTGGAGATGGCCGTCCTGCTTGTACTTCTTGTACTGGCTCTTGCGCTGGTGCTTGAGGCGCGTGTACGGATTGACCACGGAGTAGGCCGCCTTGCCGTCGTGCACCACGAGCTGTCCCGCCGCGGGGCCGAACTTCCAGTCCAGGCGATGGAACCACGAGTTGTCCAGCAGGCCGGTTATCGGCGTGATGGTCCCGCCGGCGCCGCCGCCGGTCAGCGTCTTGCTCATGCGCACCTGGCGCATCGTGATGGTGTTGCCGTCGGAGATCAGGATGTCGACCAGCGCCCCGGTGGGCCTTGGGCGTCTGACCTTGGGTCTGCCCTTGCCCTTGCCCTTGGCCTTAGGCTGCGGAGCGGGGGCGACGGCGGGGGCGGGGGCAGCGGCGGTCCAGTGGCCCGACGCGCCACGTGCACAGCAAGGGGATGTGCAGCGATATCGATCCTCGCTATCCGGGCGCCGAATGCTACAGCGCCGACACCGACTCGCGAAAGAAACTCGCCTGGGCTCGTCTGCGGACGGCCGGCGGCAAGGTCATCAGTGAAGACACGGCCTGGGGCTTCGGTCCGCTGGTGGCCTACTGGGACGCCACGCCCCAGCGCGAGATCATCCATCGCGGACGCATCTGCGTATACGATGGCCCCTGCTATCCCACGCGAATCGACGGCCGCATCGTCGCGGTCGCCGACGTCATCGGCGACTGGCGCGAGGAGATCATCGTCTCGGCCAAGGGCGAGATGCGCATATACGGCACGACGATTCCCGCCCGCGACCGCCGCACCTGCCTCATGCAGGACCCGCTGTATCGCATGGACGTCGTCGTCGCCGCCATGGGCTACACCCAGTGCCCCATGCTCTCGGTGGACCTGGCCAGCCGGCATCGCAAATGACGCTCAGGCCAAGACGCGTTTGACACCGCCCGCAGGGCCACTATAATCGCGGCCACGTTATGGATTTGGCACGCTGGGCGAGAATGCGATGACGGATCATCCCCGCGGAAACAGGCTGCGGCGGCGGGCAGCCGTCCTGGCGGCCTTGGTGTTGGGTCTCGCTGCGGCGGGCCGGGCCGAGGACGCACGGGGAAAATACGTCAGTCAACACGTCGTCATCAGCGGGGCCGCCCTGCACAACTTCCGCGTGGCCGGCGAGGACGTGACGGCGGTGATCGGGAAGTTCAGCCTGACGATGGGCAAGCGGACGTTCAGCGGCGACAGGGCGATTCTCTGGATGGCCGAGACCTCCGGACGCGGCGCCACGCGACGCGATATCACGATGTACATCGAGGGCAGGGCGAAAGCCTCGACCCAAGGCGCCGCGTCGCTCGGCGACAAGTCGATGCTCGTCAGGCTCCGTCACCAGGGGCGGATCTCCGCCGAGGCGAAGCTGGCCGCCGGTCAGCCGGCCGACGGGAAGCTCTATGCCCGTGCCCTGGCGGCCCGGCAGGACGAGGCCCGCAGGCCCGTCCAGGGCACGCGCCCCGGGGCGGCGCCGCCCATCGTTGCCGCCCGCGGGCCCGAGGGCATCGGCGGGGCGACGTCCAAACCCGCCGCCAAGCCTGCCGCCAAGGCCGCCACCACCGCCCAGCCGCCCGTGATGTTCCACGCCGAGAAGTTCTCCTCCGAACTGCTGGATCCCAAGGATCCCCTGTCCCGCCGCAGGACCATCGCCACCGGAAACGTCTACCTGGCCCAGGGAAACCCCGACAGCCGCCAGTTCCTCGAACTGCGGTGCGAGTCGGCCGTCCTGTATACCCAGCAGAAGAAGAAAAAGGACGCCCCGGGCAAGGCCTCCCCAGACGCCGGTGGGGGGGCAGCCCTGGCGGGGGGGATGAGCTTCGGTGGCGGCGCGGGCGCCGCCGAGACGATTGTGGGGGCGTACCTCGAGGGCGACGTGATCATCGCCCACGGCGAGCGGTATCTGCGAGGCCCGCGGGCGTACTACAACTTCAAGACGCAACGTGCGTACATCGTCGACGGCATCTACCGGACCGTCCAGGAGCAGCGCAACGTGCCGATCTTCGTGCGGTTCAAGACGGCACGGACCGCCCGAGGCGAGGGCGAAGAACGCTTCAACCGCGAGCTGTGGTTCCAGGACGTCCAGGTGACCACCAGCGACTTCCACTCGCCCACCTACCACATTGGCGCCAGGACCGTTCGCTTGAAGGACGTCACCGAGTACGATCGGGCAGGCGAACCGATAGGCCCGGACTCGTGGGAGGCGTGGCTCGAGGATTCGACGTTCAACATCCGGGGCATCCCCGTGGCGTATTGGCCCTACACGCACCAGAACTTCACCGACGGGCACACCGCCCTGCGGAGTCTCAAGGTGGGCGACCAGGGCAACGCGATGGGCTACGGGGTCGAGACGCGGTGGCAGTTGTTCCGCCTGCTGGGGATCCCCAAGCCCAAGGGCTTCAAGGGGCAGGCCGAACTGAGCTACTACGAGCGCGGCATCCTGGCCGGCGCCGACGTGCGCTACGCCCGGCGCGACTGGACGGGCTACACCCGGATGGCCGGGCTGATCGATAACCGCCACCGCGACGATTTCGGCGACCTCCGCAAGAACATCAACGTGCCGAACTACCGGGGCCGCTTCCTCCACCGCCACAAGCAGTTCCTGCCGGATGACTGGCAGGTCCAGTACGAACTGAGCTGGTATTCCGACGCCGGGTTCACCGAGGCGTTCTTCCCGGACGAGTTTCACGGGGGCAAGGGTCAGGAGACGCTCCTGTACGCCAAGAAACAGACGGACAACCGCGCGTTGACGGCCCTGCTGCAGTACAGGCTCAACCGCTTCGACACGCAGACCGAGTCGGCCCCGGAAGTCGAGTTCCACGCGATAGGCGAGTCGCTCGCCGGCGACACGCTGACGCTGTTCAGCGAGAGCAGGGCGGGCATGAAGCGCTGGCGCCCGGCGAAGTCCACGGAGACAGCCGTGCGCCGGGACACACGCCTGTTCCCGCGCCTGGACACGCGGGAGGAGATCGACTGGCCCTTCCACCTCGGTCCGATCAACGTCGTGCCCTACGCGCTGGTGCGGGGTACGTACTGGGACGACACGTTGCGTGGCGCCGGCGAGCAGGAGCGGATCTACGGGCAGGTGGGCGCCCGGGCGAACGTCCACCTGTGGCGCGTCTACAACGGCGTCGAGTGCCGCCTGTTCGACATTCACCGCCTCAAGCACATCGTCACGCCCGAGGTCGCCGTGATGGCCGGCGACACCAACGGGGTGGCCCCCAACGAACTGCTGCCGATGGACCCGGATATCGAGGAGCACCTGATGCGGCAGGGGGGATACACCGTGGGCGTGCGCCAGCGGCTGCAGACCAAGCGAGGCAGGCCGGGCAAGCGCAAGACGGTCGACTGGATGCGCCTGGACGTGACCGGCGGGGGCTTCCGCGACACGAGCATGCTGCCGGCCGACGGGCGGTACATCCTGTATCGCCCCGAGTACAGTTTTGGCAGGAGCTTCATCAACGGCGAGTACCTGTGGAACATCTCCGACTCGACGACGCTGCTGAGCGACGTGAACCACGACCCGCGCAACGGGAAGCTGGGCAAGGCGTCGGTGAGCCTGAACGTCGAGCGCGACCCGCGCCTGTCGTACTTCGGCGGGATACGGTACATCCGCCCGCTGGACTCGTCGGTGGGGACGTTCGGGGCCAACTACCGCCTGTCACGGAAGTACGCGGTGACGTTTTACGAGCAGTACGACCTGGACTTCCGCGGGGGCGACAACCTGGCCACCCGCCTGACGCTGACCCGCAAGTTGCCCCGCTGGTACATCGGCCTGTCGGTCGTCTTCGACCGCAACGGCGAGGGCGACGACGTGGGCGTGTACCTGATGCTCTGGCCCGAGGGCGCGCCGGAAGTGAAGATCGGCAGCGGGCGCCGCGGGTACATGCAGAGCAGCAATCTGAACTGACGGGCGGAGGTCGAAGGTTGAAGGTTAAAAGTCTCGGCGTCCTGGCGGGTCGTCGACTTCCTAACCTCTCAGGTGGTAGGGCGTGCAACTTGTTGCACGCGGAACGCTGGCACTGCCCTTCCGCGTGCAACGAGTTGCACGCCCTACAGAATCAACGTTCGACTTCAGTCGCGGATGTCCACCGTGCTTGCTCTTGTCGTTGAGCCGGCCTTGGTCTGGTAGAGCAGGCAGAAGACCAGTTCGATATCGTTGTCGCCCACGCGGATGCAGCCCTCCGAGGCGTCCGAGCCGATGCTCGACTGGTCGTCGGTGCTGTGAATGCCATACCCTTTGCGGACCTTCGTGTTGTCGCTGATGCCTCGCAGGGGAATCCACAGGCCCTTGGGCCCGAAGGCGTAATGCTCCTCGCCGTAGGCGATGTAGCCCTTCTTGGCGGCGTACTTTCGCAGGGGACTGTTGGCCGCGGGGGTGTAGTTCGGCTTGACCTGGCGGTCGGCGACCTCCCACAGGCCCGTGGGCGTGCACCCGTGCTTGCCCAGCGCCACCGGGATCCGTCGGACGAAGACCTTGTCGCCTCCGGGGCGGTGCAGGTACAGGTCCATGATGTGGCGGCTCTTGGAGATCACCGCGTGGAACGAGCCGGCCAGCGTCTTGAGGCCCTGGCCCACGTTGACGCGGCGCGCCTTGCGCTCCAGCAGGGCCATGTCCACCGCCTTGTTCTGGTGGACCAGGTCCGACAGCGCACCGTCGGAGACGATCAGCATGCACTGCCACGGCACCTGGAGCTTGAGTTTCTTCGCCAGCCGGGCCAGGCCCTTGCTGTCGTCGCTGGTCACCACGTACTGCCCGGCGTACTCGTCGCCCTTATCCACACGGGGCGACAGGACGTACTTGTTAGCCAGGTGGGTCAGCACCTTGAGGGCCTGGTCCTCGACGTCGAGAGGCAGGTGCCCTGACAGCAGCGCCAGCGAGAGGTACTTGCGGGCCTCGAAGGGCTTGTCCTTCTCCAGAAGTTCCAACCCGGTCTTGCAGAACGCGATGGCCTGGGTCTTCTCTTCGCTGGACGGAGGGGGCGGCTTGGTCGCCCCGTTGCCTCCGCCATTGCCGCCCTGGCCCGATCCGCCGCTGCCGCTCCGGCCGCCGTTGCTGCCGCTGCCCTGCGCGGGCCCGCCGCTGCCTCCGGCGCCGGGGCTGTCGGCATTGGCCTGGTCGTCGCCGCCGGCCGGGTCGTCGTGGCGTCCGTAAAAGTACCACCATGATCCGCCGGCGACGGCGAGGATCAGGAGCACGAGAATCAGTCGTCCCCCGGGGCCCTTCTTCCGTCGGTTGTCGCGTCGATATCCGTATCGATCTCTAGCCACGTCTATGTCTCCGTACAGTTTGTCGGCTCCGGCTCGCGTCCGTCCGTTGCGTTGCGGGCGGCCGGTCGGAGTACGTCAGTGTCCGTTACAATCATATCCACCGGAACGTCATGGTCGCCGGTGGGCGCCTCGTCGAGCAGTTGCTCGGCAAAGGCGATCCCGCACAGCGTCGCTCGCATGCCGGGCAAGGCCAGGAAGCGGTCGTAGAATCCGCCGCCACGCCCCAGACGATTGCCCTGCCGGTCAAACGCCAGTGCGGGCACGACGATCAGGTCGATCTCCTCGACCGGCCAGGCCTCGCCGCCGACCGGTTCGCGGATGCCCTGGGCCGTCTCGACAAGGCCCGAGTCGAGCGAGTCGATGGCCTTGGCCACCATGGACCGCTCCTCCCAGACCACGACGGGCACCAGCACGGTCTTGCCATCCCGCCACGCCGCTCGCATCAACTCGGCGGTGTCGATCTCGCCCGGGATCGCCAGGAACAACATCACCGTGCGAGCATTGCGGAACTCGGCCTGGGCGGCAAGAGCGTGGCAGGCTCGCAGGCTCTTGGCCTCGGCAACGTCCGTCGCCATGGCCGCCAGCGTCGCTCGCATCTCTCGCCGGATCTCTCGCTTCATGCCGTCCCCATTGGACTGATTCGCCCCGGCCGCATCAAGTCAAAAGTCCACGCGGCGCCCGTCCGGGAGCGACCCGATGTTCCGGCGGGTCTGACATGTCGTCTATTTCGCGTTCAGCGGGTACTCAATGGTGCCGTTCCCACCATGTTTAGCGGGCGAGTTTGCTCGCCGTGTTTCTTCGCCTGACACCCAGTGCGTTCGTAGGGCGTAACGTACTCGTTGCTCTTCGGCGTCGCAAGCGACGCCGCACGCGGGGCAAGCCCCGCCGCTTAACGTCGAAAGAACGGCACCATCTTGATCCCCCAATCCCCGAAATCCGTGAGTCTCCGCACCCCGGACGCCTATTCCGACGCGTCCTCGCGGAGTGTGCGGGCCCATTCGAGATAGGCGGCGATGTGCTTCTCGTAACCGCGGTCGGTCGGGGTGTAGTAGGTCTTGTCGACGCCGAGGTAGTCCTGGTCGGGGCTGATCCCGCCGGGGTAGTCGTGGCTGTACTGGTAGCCGGCCGCATTGCCGAACACCTCGGCCATCCCCGGGTGCGGGGCGTTACGGAGGTGACGCGGCACGGGCGTGGTGCGACTGTTCTTGACGTCGTCCATTGCCTGGTTGATCGCCATGTACGACGCGTTGGACTTCGGCGCGCAGGCCATGTAGATGGCGGCCTGAGCGAGGGTGATGCGGCACTCGGGCATGCCGACGCGGCAGGTGATGTCGAAGGCGGCGGCGGCGACCGAAATCGCGCGCGGATCGGCATTGCCGATATCCTCGCTGGCGAGAATGGCGATGCGCCGGGCGATGAAGCGCGGGTCCTCGCCGGCAGCGAGCATGCGGGCCAGCCAGTATACCGTCGCGTCGGGGTCCGAACCGCGCATGGACTTTATCAGCGCGCTGGCCGCGTCATAGTGGCCGTCGCCCGCGGCGTCGTAGTCGAGGACCTTGGCCTGGATCGATTCCTGCGCGACGGTCAGATCGAAGACGATGGGCCCATCGTCTCCGGCGGCGCTGGCCAGGCTCAGCACGCCGACCTCCAGCGCCGTCAGCGCCCGCCTGGCATCACCGTCGCAGATCCGCGCCAGGTGGGCCAGTGCGTCGTCGTCGGCGCGGACGTCGTGGCGTCCCAGTCCGCGATCCGCGTCGGCGAGGGCTCGGCGGAGCAGCATGATGACGTCGGCTTCGGTAAGCGGCTTGAACTCGAAGATCGTCGAGCGGCTAAGCAACGGGGTGTTGATCGTGAAGAACGGGTTCTCCGTCGTGGCGCCGATGAGGATCAGCACGCCGTTCTCGACGTCGTTGAGCAGCACGTCCTGCTGGGCGCGGTTGAAGCGGTGCAGTTCGTCGATGAACAGCAGCGTTCGCGTCTCGGCGCCGGCCAGCAGGGCCCGCGCGCTCTCGCTGATGGCCCGCACCTCCTTGACCGACGCCGACGCCGCGTTGAGCATGTGGAACGCGCACGAGCCGGCCGCCGCGATCACGTGGGCCAGCGTCGTCTTGCCGCACCCCGGCGGGCCGTAGAAGACCAGGCTGCTCAGCCGGTCGGCGGCCAGCATGCGCCGAAGCATCTTGCCCTCGCCCAGGAAGTCGTCCTGACCGAGCACCTCGTCAATCGTCGCCGGCCTCATCCGTACCGCCAGCGGCGCGTTGGCCGCTATCGCCGCCTGCTCAGCTTGTCGCAACAGGTCCATTGTCTGCCGGAATCCCTTCAGGGCGGCATTATAGCAGGATGAACAGGGTGAAGGTTAAAGGTTAAAGGTTGAAGGTCCCCTGCCCTGCGCGGTGGACCTTCAACCTTCAACCTTGAACCTTGAACCGTCAACCCTCCTTCGTCCGTATAATCACTTTGCCGCGTAATGCCGCGGCAGGGTTTGACCGATAAGGCCTCTAGGCTCTGGTAAGGAGAGATGTATGTGCGGGATCGTGGGTTACGTTGGCAAGAAGCAGGCGTGCGGGATTCTGATTGAAGGGCTCAAGCGCCTCGAGTACAGGGGATACGACTCCGCCGGCGTCTGCGTCCAGCGCGGCGACGGGCTCTGCATCCACAAGAACACCGGGCGCGTGATGGAAGTCGAGGCCGACGCGATGGCCGACGAGACCATCGCTGACTGCACCACCGGCATCGCCCACACGCGTTGGGCCACCCACGGCGAGCCGAACCAGGCCAACGCCCATCCGCACACGGACCAGTCGGGCAAGATCGCCCTGGTCCATAACGGCATCATCGAGAACTACGCCACGCTCAAGCAGTTCCTGGCCAACAAGGGTCACACCTTCGCCGGCGAGACCGACACCGAGGTCCTCGCCCACCTGATCGGCGAACTCTACAACGACGGGTGCAAGACGCTGGAGGAGGCCGTGCAGACGGCCCTCCGCGAGGTCACGGGCACCTACGGGATCGCCGTCCTCTGCGCCGATGATCCGGACAAGCTCGTCGCCGCACGCAAGGGCAGTCCGCTGATCGTCGGGGTGGGCAATGACGAGTACGTCGTCGCCTCCGACGCGTCGGCCATCATCGAGCACACCGCAAACGTGATCTACCTGAACGACAACGAGATGGCCGTCATCACCAATGACGGCATGCGGACGATGACGATAGACAACGTGCCGGTCTCGAAGGAGATCAGCCAGATCGAGTGGTCGCTCGAGGAGATCGCCCTGGGCGGGTTCGACCACTTCATGCTCAAGGAGATCTTCGAGCAGCCCGAGTCGATCCGCAACTGCCTCGGCGGGCGCCTGGACATGCGGGAGATGCGGGTCAAGCTCGGCGGGCTGGCGCCCGTGCTTCGCGAACTGGTCCGCACCAAGAAGATCATCCTGACCGCGTGCGGAACGGCGTGGCATGCGGCGCTGGTGGGGGAGTACCTCTTTGAGGACATGGCCCGGATTCCCACCGAGGTCGAGTACGCCAGCGAGTTCCGCTACCGCAACCCGATCATGGAAGACGGCACGATGGTGGTCGCGATCAGCCAGTCCGGCGAGACGGCCGACACGTTGGCGGCCCTGCGGGAAGCCTCCGACAAGGGCGCCCTGGCGCTGGGCATCGTCAACGCCGTCGGCTCGACCATCGCGCGGGACACCGACGCGGGGGTCTACCTGCACGCCGGGCCGGAGATCGGCGTGGCGTCGACCAAGGCCTTCACGTGTCAACTGGTCGTCGAGACGCTGATTGCGATGCTGCTCGGGCGCCGCAGGCACATGTCCCAGTCGCTGCTCGAACACTACATGAACGCCCTGAACGCGATCCCCGACCAGATCGCCAAAACCCTCGAGCAGTCCGACAAGATCAAGGCCCTCGTTGACCGAGTGGTCGACTACGACAACTGGCTGTTCCTTGGGCGCGGGTATCACTACCCGATCGCGCTGGAAGGGGCGCTGAAGCTCAAGGAAATCAGCTACATTCACGCCGAGGGCCTGCCCGCCGCGGAGATGAAGCACGGCCCGATCGCCCTGATCCACGACGGCATGCCCGTGGTCTTCATCGCGCCACGGAGCGGCACGTACGATAAGATCGTCAGCAACATCGAGGAAGTCCGCGCCCGCAAGGGCCGCGTCATCGCGGTGGCCACCGAGGGCGACACCGGCATCGCCAAGTACTGCGACGAGGTGATCTACGTCCCGGACTGCCCCGCGCCGCTCCAGCCCCTGCTGACGGTCGTGCCCCTGCAACTGCTCGCTTACCACGCCGCCGTCGCCCGCGGCTGCAACGTCGACAAACCGCGCAATCTCGCCAAGAGCGTCACCGTGGAGTAGGTCGAAGGTCTACGGTCAAAGGTCGATGGACCCGCGGGGCGTGCATCTCGTGTGCGACCCGGCTGCGCGCCCTACGGCTTGAGGCCGGTCAAGACGTATCGCAGGACGGTGTCTTGGCCGATGGTCTCTTCCTGGGGGGCAGGCAGGTCGAGGCCTTGGCGGAGGTCGGCAATGTCGAAGCGGGGCAGCAGGGCGATTGCTGCGGGGCCCACCTCGCGGGGGGGACTGATGAAGACGAGCAGTTCATCGGCCAGCCTGGCTTCGACGAAGCTCCTCAGCACGGCGGCGCCGCCTTCGACGAGCAGGTGGGTCCACTGGCGTCGGCCCAGTTCGTCCAGCAGGGCCTCCAGATTGACCCCGGCCGAAGAGGAGGGCAGCTCGATCAGTTCGGCCCCGGCGTCGCGGAGCGCGTCAGCGGCGGTGGGGCGGTTCTCGAGCGCCTGGGCGGTGGTGGCAATCAGCAGCGGTCCGGCGCCGAGGGTGGCGACCAGTTGGCTGTCGGTGGACGTTCGCAGCGAGGAGTCCAGCAGGACGCGGACGGGCTGTTTGCCCTCGCCCGAGCGGTTGGTCAGCAGGGGGTCGTCGGCCTCTACCGTGCCGGCGCCCACAAGGATGCCGTCGCATCGGCCCCGCAACTGGTGGACTCGCTGCCTGGACTCAGGCCCGGAGACCCACCAGCCGGTCCCGGGCGGCAGGGCGAGCAGTCCGTCGGGCGTCTGGGCCCACTTGCAGATCACCCAGGGCCTGCCCGTCGTGCGCAGCGTGATGTACGGTGCGAGCAGTTCCCGGGCTTCGGCCTCGCATACGCCGATGGTCACGTCGATGCCGGCCTCGCGGAGTTCGGCCAATCCGCGGCCGGCGACGTGCCGGTCGGGGTCCTCCATCGCCACCACCACCCGCGCCACGCCCGCGTCGATCAGCGCTCGCGTGCACGGCGGGGTCTTGCCGTGGTGGCAGCACGGTTCAAGCGTGACGTACATGGTGGCCCCGGTCGGGTCCGCTCCCGCATCGGTCGCGGCGGTCAGCGCCTGGATCTCCGCGTGCGGCCCGCCGAACGCTGCATGCCAGCCCTCTGCGATCTGCTGCCCGTCGCGCACCAACACGGCGCCCACCATCGGATTGGGCTCGACCGTTCCGCGTCCGCGCCGTGCCGCATCGAGAGCTGCCGCCATGAATCGCTCATCATCTGTTGCCATGAGTGTATTATAGCGCGAACCCTCGTCCGCGTCTGCGGTTAGCACGAGACGGGTTGCGCGAGGCCGATCAAAAGGTTCTGTACATTGCCCCGCGGCGCGTGTATCGAAGCGGGTATGGCGTTATGCGGTGAATATCAGACCAGGGCGGTCCGGCAGGCCCGCGCGCTGTTCGTGGCGATGGTGGTCGCCTACGCCTTGGGCGTCTTCAACGACAACTACTTCAAGCAGGTGGCCATCCTCAAGGCGCAGTACGGGGGCATGGGCTGGCTCAAGGGGTTGGCGCTGGGGCTGTTTGCGTTGCCGTATCTGCTGTTCTCGGCCTACGCGGGCTGGCTGGCCGACAGGTTCCCCAAGCGGAATGTCATCATCGGCACGAAGATATGGGAGTTGGGGGCGATGATCACGGGGGCCGTCGGCGTGCTGACGGGCAGTTGGGTGCTCATGATCGGCATGGTCTTCATGATGGGCTTCCAGTCGGCGGTGTTCGGCCCGTCGCTGAACGGGTCGATTCCCGAACTGTACCCGGCGTGCTACGTCACGCGTGCCAACGCGATCCTCAAGGTCTTCACGACGGTGGCGATCCTGCTGGGCATGGTTGCCGGCGGCTGGTGCCTGAGCGTTGAAGGCACGCTGTTCGGCCAGCCGCTCAAGCACGTGGTCGTCGCCTCGGTGGCCGTCACCGTCTCGGTGGTGGGGGTGGTGGCGAGTTTCGGCGTTCCGCGCCGCCCCGGGGCCGACCCCACTGCTCGGATCCCGTGGGCCGGTCCGGTCGACACCGTCAGACATCTGATCGAGTTGCGAAGCGATCCGATCCTCGCTCGGACGCTGCTGGCCGACGTGTTCGTCTGGTCGGTCGGCGCGCTGCAGTTGATCATCATCCCGGCGGTGGGTCAGCGCCAGTTCGGCCTGGGCGAGGGAGCGGCGAGCAATCTCATGTTCGCCCTGCTCGTGGGGATAGCCGTTGGCGGGGCCCTGGCGCCGAAGCTGGCGCGCGGGGCGAACTGGCACCGCGTGCTCGTGCCGTCAGCCCTTGCGATGGCCCTGCTCGCCTTTGCCGCTCCCGCCGTCATGCTCCTGCCGCACACGGCGGCCTTATACACCATGGCCGCGCTGCTGCTCCTGCTCGGCGCCGCGGGGGGGCTGTTCATGATCCCCTGCGAGAGCTTCATCCAGGTGCGACCGAAGGCCGAGAAGAAGGGCACGGTGATTGCCGCCGCCAACTTCGGCATCTTCAGCGGGATCGTGCTGGCCGGCGGGCTGAGCATGTGCTTCGACGAGATGCTCACGCCGACGACCTTCCTCGCGTTGACCGGTCTGGTGTCATTGCCGGTCGCCCTCTGGCTGCGCGCGACGTTCCGGAAGGAGGTCGCCACGCCATGATCGGCGTCCTGTTTGCTTTCGTCATCCGCCCGCTGCTGTGGCTGCGGTATCGCATCACCGTTCGCGGACTGAAGGACGTCGCCGCACGCGGGCGGAGCGGCATCCTGTTCCTGCCGAACCACCCGGCCCTGCTGGACCCGGTGATCGTGCAGGCCGTCCTCCGCAGGCGGTTTCGCCCGCGCGCGCTGGCTGACCGGAACCAGATCGACCGCCCGGTGGTCCGCACGCTGGCCCGCAAGATGCGCATCCTCGACATGCCGGACCCGGCCCGCGACGGTGCGGCCGCCCGCGAACTGATAGACCAGGCCGTCGCCCGGTGCGTCGAGGCGCTCAAGGCGGGCGACAACCTGATCCTCTACCCGTCGGGCCATTCCTACCGCAGCCGGTACGAAGACCTGCGGGGCAATACGGCGGTCGAGACGATCCTCAAGCACCTGCCCGATGTCCGCATCGTGCTCGTGCGCACGCGGGGGATGTGGGGCAGCGGGTTCAGTTGGGCCGGCGGGCAGGCCCCGGCGATGGGACGCGTGCTGCGGCGCGGTGTGCGGTCGATCCTCCTGAGCGGCCTGCTGTTCACGCCGCGCCGCCGCGTGACGATAGACCTCCACGAGCCCGACGACCTGCCCCGGGCCGCCGACCGCGAGACGCTCAACGGCTTCATCGAAGCGTTCTACAACGAAGACGCCCCGCCCAACACGTTCGTGCCGTTTACGCCCTGGGACCGCGGGGGTGTTCGCGAGATGCCCGAGCCGCAACTGGCCCTCGGGGCCGCCCAGGCCGACGGCGTGCCCGACGCCACCCGACAGATCGTCACCGACATGTTGCTTGAACTGACCGGCCGGGCCGAGGTCGCCGACGGCCAGCACCTCGCGCGCGACCTGGGCCTGGACTCGCTGGCCCGAGCGGACCTGATCGTCTGGATCGAGAAGGAGTTCGGCTTTCCCCAGGGCGACCCCGATTCGCTGCAGACGGTCGCCGACGTCCTGCTGGCGGCCTGCGGGGAGTCCATCGGTTCGCAGATCACGCAGCTCAAGCCGATCCCGCCCAAGTGGCAGGCATGGCGCCGCGAGCACAGGCGGGTGTCGATTCCGGCGGGAGAATCGCTGTGCGAGGCGTTCCTGAACGTCGCGCGAGCCACACCGAAAAAGCCCGTCATCGCCGACCAGACCAGCGGCGCCAAAACCTACCGCGACGTGCTGATCGGCATCTTCGCGCTTCGCCAAACGATTGGCGCCCTCCCGGGCGATCGCGTGGGCATCATGATGCCCGCCTCGGTCGGCGCCTCGGTGGTCTACATGGCTGCGCTGTTTGCGGGCAAGACGCCGGTGATGGTCAACTGGACGGTCGGCCGACGCAACATGGTCCACTGTCTGGACCTGGTCGGCGTCGAAGCCGTCCTGACCGCCGAGGCGCTGGTCAGCAAACTCACCAGCCAGGGCGCGGACTTTACCGGACTGACCGAGCGGTTCGTTTACCTTGAGGACGTAGGCAAGTCGCTGACGACGGGGCGTAAGATCGCGGCGCTGCTCAAGGCGAGGTTCGCTCCGGGCAGGCTTCTGGCGGGGTTGGATATCTCGCCGGCCGATACGGCGGTGATCCTGTTCACCAGCGGCTCGGAGAGTCTGCCCAAGGCCGTCCCGCTGACCCACGCGAACCTCGGGGCGAACCTCGAGGACGTCGCCAACGCGGTCCGGCTGGGCATCGACGACTGCATGATGAGCATCCTCCCGCCGTTCCACTCGTTCGGCCTGACCGTGGGCGTGCTCGCGCCGCTGCTCGGCGCCTTCTCCGCGGTGTACTACCCGAACCCCACCGACGCGCCGATGCTCGTCCGCCTGATCGACGCGTACAAGGCCTCCTTGATCATTGGCACGCCGACGTTCCTGGCCGGCATTGTCCGGGCTGCGGGCGCGGGACAGATGCAGTCGCTGCGGTGGGCCGTCACCGGGGGCGAGAAGTGTCCCGAACGGACGTATCAGGCCCTCGAAGCCCAGTGCCCCGACATGCTCGTCATCGAGGGCTACGGCGTAACTGAATGCTCCCCGCTGGTCTCGGTCAACGATCCCGAGGCCCCCAAGCGCGGGACAATAGGCAAGGTGCTCGGCTCGCTCGACTATGCGATAGTCGACCCGGACACCGCCAGTCGGCGCATGGGCCGCGGCGCTGCGGGCATGCTCCTTCTGCGGGGCCCCAGCGTGTTTGACGGTTATCTCCGCCACGACGGGCCCTCGCCGTTTGTCGACTTCGAGGGCACGTCCTGGTACCGCACGGGCGACCTGGTTCGCGAGGACGACGACGGCGTGTTGACGTTCACCGGCCGCCTCAAACGCTTCGTCAAGCTCGGCGGCGAGATGATCTCCCTGCCGGCCGTGGAAGCCGTTCTGGTGGAGCATCACGCGTCGGACGATGACGAGGGGCCCGTTCTGGCCGTCGAGGCCACGCCCAGCGAGGAGCATCCCGAACTGGTGCTGTTTACCACGCTGGACCTGACGCGAGAGCAGGTCAACGACGAGATCCGCGACGCGGGGCTCTCTGCCCTGCACAACATCAGGCGGATCGTGCGCGTCGAGGAGATTCCCGTGCTGGGAACGGGCAAGACGAATTACCGGGCACTGAAGCAGCAACTGGACGACTCATGACCGCCGCGCGACAGCCATTGCGCATGATCGTGTGCGACTGGAACGGCACGCTGTTCAGCGAAGAACTGGAGGAGACGTTCTTCTTCGGTCTATGCCGCCGCGCCGCCTGGCGAGCCCTGCGGCGGCTGAACCTGCCCGCCCTGACGCGGCTGGGCGTCCACGGGATCCTGTGTGTGGGGCATTACCTTGCGGCGCGGTGCAATCCCCGTCGCGTGCCGCACCATATCGGCGAGATCATGAAACTGCTCAGCCGCGACGTGCTGCGAGGCCTGTCGCGTGACGAACTGGCCGACTATTGCACGCAGTACGCCCATCGCATCCAACGCCATCTTGACCGCCGCCTGCTGGACCCGCTGGCAAAGGTCCGCGCCGAGTCGCCGGTGCGCCTGGGCATCATCTCGGCCGGCTGTCGCGAGGGCATCGCCGCGGCGCTGGAAGCCGAAGGCACGCCGTTCGACTTCATCGTCGCCAACGAGTTCACGATGGCCGGCGGCGTGACGGCGTCCTTCGAGTTCGCCCTGGCCGAGAACAAGCTCGACGTGCTGTCTGCCCTGCTGGTCGAGCGCGGGATCGACCCGGCAGCCGTCATGTTCATCGGCGACAGCCCGCAGGACGAGGCGTGTCTCCGCGCCGTGGGCTACCCCGTGGTGAGCTTCTACGCCACCGACGCCCGCAAGCGCCAACTCGCCGCCGACTGCGGCGCCTTCGTCCCCGCCGACCAGGCCGACTTCACCCGCCACCTCGCCACCGCCATTGGCGCCCCGCAACGGGAGAAGGAGTGTTGCACATGAAGGCCATGCAGCTTGCTGAGATCGCGCCGATCGAGTCCAGTCCGCTCCGGGAGGTCACGCTTGCCGACCCGTCGCCGGGGCCGGGCGAGGTGAGGATCGCCGTCCGCTGCTGCGCGATCTGCCGGACCGACCTGCACGTGATCGAAGGCGAACTTCCGCGCCGCAAGCTCCCGATCATCCCAGGGCACCAGATTGTCGGCGTGGTCGACGCCGTCGGGGCGGACTGCGGCGGCTTGGCGGTCGGTACGCGGGTGGGCGCGGCGTGGCTGCGCCACACGTGCGGCACGTGCGGGTTCTGCACGTCGGGTCGCGAGAACCTTTGCGAGGCCCAGCGCTTCACCGGCTATCACGCCGACGGCGGGTACGCGGAATACGCCGTCGCGCCGGCCGACTTCGTCTATGAACTTCCCGAGGCCTTCAGTGACGTCGAGGCCGCGCCGCTGCTGTGCGCGGGCATCGTGGGGTATCGCTCCTTCAAGCGGAGCCGTCCGGTCGACGGCGGGACGCTGGCGATCTACGGGTTCGGCTCCAGCGCGCACGTGATCATGCAGATCGCGCTGCACCGCGGCATGACGGTGTACGTGGTGACGCGAGGCGAGTCGCACCGCGAACTGGCCCGCCGGATGGGGGCCGCGTGGGTCGGCGCCACCGCCGCCGACATGCCGGCCAAGGTCCAAAGCGCTGTCATCTTCGCCCCGGCCGGCGAGTTGGTTCCGCAGGCGCTGACGAAACTCGCCAAGGGCGGCACGCTGTCGCTGGCGGGGATCTACATGACGCCGATCCCCGAGATGGACTACGAGGAGTGCGTCTTCTACGAGCGCGACATCTGCTCGGTGACGGCCAACACCCGCGCCGACGGGCGCGAACTGCTCGCCGAGGCCGCCGAGGTCCCCATCCGTCCGCACACGACAACCTATCCGCTGGCCGAGGCCAACCGCGCCCTGCAGGACCTGAAGGCCGACCGCATCAACGGCACGGGCGTGCTGGTGGTCTGAACCGATCATCCTCTCACCGACACACACCCGTTTAGCGGTCGATCATCAGATCGACGCTCCCGTCCGCCCGCCTGCCCTCTTCTCGTCCGCGCTTGACCCCTCCCGGTGGGCGGGATATACGATGGGCGCTGCAAGACGCGTTCCGGTCGCACGGCAGCGAGCACAGGAGAAGGCAACCATGATCAGAGCGATTGCATGCACGGCGGTGTTCCTGGTGGTCGCGATGCGTGCGTCGGGGCAGTGGAAGCCCGCCGGAGGCAAGCTCATGACGCGATGGGCCAAGGCCCTGACGCCTGAGAATGCTCATCGGGAGTATCCGCGGCCTCAGATGGTGCGCAAAGACTGGCTGTGCCTGAACGGGTTGTGGGATTACGCGATACGTCCGGGCGCCGGGGCGAGAGCGGGGACGTACGACGACAAGATCCTCGTGCCGTTCCCCGCCGAGTCGGCCCTTAGCGGCGTGGGCAAGCGGGTGGGGGCGGGCAAGCAGTTGTGGTATCGCCGAACGTTCGACGTGCCGGCTGCCTGGCGCGGCAGGCGCGTGCTGCTGCACTTCGGGGCGGTCGACTGGCACGCGCGGGTGTGGGTCAACGGCCGGGAGATCGGGGAGCATCGCGGCGGGTACGATCCCTTTGCCTTCGACGTGACGGATGCACTGAAGCCGTCGGGCCTGCAGGAGATCGTGGTGGCGGTGGCCGACCCGACGGATGAGGGCACGCAGCCGCGAGGCAAGCAGACCAAGACGCCGCGCGGCATCTGGTACACGCCGGTGACGGGCATCTGGCAGACGGTGTGGCTCGAGCCGGTGGCGGGAGAGTCCGTCGCGAGGTTGAAGATCGTCCCGGACGTCGACGGCGGGGTGGTTCGCGTGACGGTAAGCCGGCGCGGCAAGCGAGAAGGCTGCACCGTGAAGGTCGTCGCGCTCGATGGGAAGACCCGGGTCGCTGAAGCGACCGGACCGCCCGATGCGCCGCTGGAGTTAGCGATCCCCAAGGCGAGGCTCTGGTCGCCGGACTCGCCGTTCCTTTACGGGCTGACCGTTACGCTGATGCGCGAGGGCAAGGCGATCGACGCCGTCGAGAGCTACTTCGGCATGCGGAAGATCGCGCTGGGCAAGGACGTCAACGGGATCACGCGGATCATGTTCAACGGTAAGCCGCTGTTCCAGTACGGCCCGCTGGACCAGGGCTGGTGGCCGGACGGACTGTACACCGCGCCGAGCGACGCGGCCCTGCGGTACGATCTGGAAGTCACGAAGAAGCTCGGCTTCAACATGGTCCGCAAGCACGTGAAGGTCGAGCCGGCCCGCTGGTACCACCACTGCGACACGCTCGGGCTGATCGTCTGGCAGGACATGCCCAACGGCGACAAGCACGTCCGCTGGCCCCGCGACGGGCAGGAGATCACGCGAGCCAAGGCCTCGGGCGACCAGTTCGGCCGCGAACTGACCGCGATGGTCGAGGCCCATCGCAACAGCCCGTGCATCGCCGTCTGGGTCCCGTTCAACGAGGCGTGGGGCCAGTTCCGAACCGCCCATTGGGCCCGGACGGTCAAGCGCCTGGACCCGACCCGCCTGGTGATCGCCGCCAGTGGGGGCAACGACTTTGCCGTCGGCGACATTCGGGACATTCACGTGTATCCGGGCCCGGAGGCCCCGCCGGCCGTCGAAGACCGCGCGGCCGTCCTGGGCGAGTTTGGCGGGCTCGGCCTGCCGCTGGGGGGGCACCTCTGGCAGGAGAAGAAGAACTGGGGCTACCGCAAGTACAAGACCAAGGCCGAACTGGCCAAGGCGTATGCCGCGCTGTTGGCCAAACTCCGTCCGCTGATCGCCTCGCGGCTGTCGGCGGCCGTCTACACGCAGACGACCGACGTCGAGGGCGAGGTCAACGGGCTGATGACGTACGACCGCGCGGTGACGAAGTTCAACGTCGAGACTACGGTCGCCGCGCACCGCACACTGTACGCGCCGATTACGAAGCTGACCCCCGCCCAGATGACGCACGTGCACACGGTGGCGTACTGGCGGTTCGAGGACGGCAAGGCCGGGGCGTTCGTTCCGCACGATCGGAAGGTCAAGGACGGCGTGGCGGCGCGCGACGTGTCGGGTCACAAGAACCACCTGTACGCGTTCAAGCGAGGCACGGCTCCGCGGATCACGGCCCACACGCCGGGCAAGACCGTCCCGCAGACCGGCCAGCCCAACGCCGCCTGCCTGGACGACGCCGCCGCGCCGACCGACGCCGGCAGCCGCGACCTGTACACCGACCCGGGCAGGTCGCGGACGCACATGAACGCGCTGAACGGGTTCCAGTTCGCCCAGTGGACCGTCGAGGCGTCGTTCAGCCTCAAGGTGCTCGGCCGCACTCACGCGATCGTCGGCAAGGACGGCAAGCCCACCAAGGGGCCGCACGCGCCGCTGCAATTGAAGGTCCGCGGAGATGACGGGCGGATCCAGATCGAGGCCATCGATGCGGCCGGCCGGCGGCACGATGTTCGCAGCAGCTTCAAGGCGGCGACCGAGAAATGGTATCACGTAGCGGCCGTGGGCGACGGCAAGACGCTGAGCCTCTACGTCGACAGCGGGGACAGGAAGGGCTATGTGCTGCAGGGGCATTCGGATTTCGTCGGCGGGCTGATCAACAGCTACGGCACGTGGACGGTCGGTCGGGGGTACTTTGCGGGCAAGATGACCGACGACGCCCGCGCCCTGATCGACGAGGTCCGCATCAGTGCAGCGGCGCTGCGACCCGAGCAATTCCTGCAGGCTTCAGCGCAAGGGACGGCGAGGTGACTGACCGCGTACTCTGTTGCGAGAGGAGGAGCGCCGTCAGGCGAGAAGAGGGGGAAGAACTGGATCGCTGAAGCGACCAGTCCGATTGATGACGGCGGGGCGACGAGACACGACACGTCAGGTCCGCGATTGACATCTGCCCTTCCTGCGGAAAGAATCATCATCGCGGGCGGCTGAGAGATGCGGGAAAGGACCCGGGTATGTTCGACATTGTCAAGCGTGGCAGCACGGTGCGGCGGGAGATTCTCGGCGGGGCCACCACGTTCATGGCCATGAGCTACATTCTCTTCGTCCAGCCGGCCGTGCTGGCCAAGTGCGGCATGGACGCCGGGGGCGTGTTCATGGCGACGTGCATCGCTTCGGCGATGGCGTGCGTGCTGATGGGGCTGCTGGCCAACTACCCGATCGCCCTGGCGCCGGGGATGGGGGAGAACTTCTTCTTCGCCTTCACGCTGGCGCCGGCGATGGCGGCGTGGGGGTACGGGCAGGGGTGGCAGATGGCGCTGGCGATGACGGTGGTGGTGGGGCTGCTGTTCCTGGCGCTGTCGATGGTGGGGTTCCGCTCTCGCGTGATGAACGCGATTCCCGACGCGCTCAAGAGCGGCATCGCGGCGGGGATCGGGCTGTTCATCGCGGTGATCGGTTTTAACTACGGCAACCTCGTGGTGCCCATGCCCGAGGGGCTGATGACCTTCCCCGGCCTGCGCGGTAATCCCGTCGGCGTGCTGACGCTGATCGGACTCGCCCTGACAATGACGCTGATGGCCTTCCGCGTTCGCGGGGCGATCCTGCTCGGTATCCTCGGCGCCACCGGGGTGGCCCTGGTGTGGGGCCAGGTGGACTGGTGCGGCTGGCCCGTCTCGATGCCGACGGGCCTGAGCAAGACCGCCGGTGGGTACGTGCCCGGACTGATCGGTTTCGGTCGGGCACTGGTCAGTGAACACGCGGTGGAAGCCGTAACCTTCATGTTCGTCCTGCTGTTCATGGACCTGTTCGACACGGTGGGGACGCTGGTGGGGGTCGCCGGGCGGTCGGGACTGATGCACAACGGTCAGTTGCCCGGTGCCGAGAAGGCCCTGTCGGCCGACGCGGCCGGGACGGTCATCGGCGGGTGCCTCGGCACGAGCACGGTCACCAGCTACATCGAGTCGATCACCGGCGTCGAGAGCGGCGCGCGGACGGGGCTGGCTGCGGTGACCGCGGGCGTGCTGATGGGTATGGCGATCTTCTTCCAGCCGGTGGCGGGGATGATCGGCGGGGGCATCGCGGTCGAGCAGACGGTCTTCATCAGCGGCGCCGCCCACACGATGACTGTCTTCAAGTATCCGCTGATCGCGCCGGCCCTGATTGTGGTGGGGGCCCTGATGATCCGCACGATCCGCCAGATCAACTGGGACGACGCCACCGAGTACTTGCCCGCCTTCCTGACGATGGTGGCCATGCCGCTGGCGTACAGCATTTCGGCGGGCATCGCGATCGGCTTCGTGGCTTACGCGTTCGGCAAGCTGGTGACCGGGCGCGTGAGGCAGTGCCCCGTCCTGGTCTACATCTTCGCCGCACTGTTCGTCCTGCGGTACGTTATCCATGAATGACCTGGCTGATGTTTACCGAAAGGGTTCGGCTATGTTCTGGAAGAAATCACGCGAAATCGAGACGGCCATCGAGGAATACCTCGATCGGGCCGCCGCCTGCCTCGGGACGTTCGACAAGGCGATGGCCGTCCACTTCGCCGAGCCGCGGGGCGAGGCGTTCGAGCAACTGGTGGCCGAGACCAGCGCCGCCGAGTCGGAGGCCGACTGCAAACGTCGGGCGATCGAGATGGCGATGTACGGGCGGGCGCTGATACCCGAGTCGCGTGGCGACGTGCTGGGCATGCTCGAGTCGATCGACCTGGTGCCCAACCAGGCCGAGGATGCGCTGCAGCACATCTGGCTTCTGGGCCTGACCATGCCCGAGCAGTACGTCGAGGAGGCCCGCAAACTCGTCGCCGTCAACTGCGAGGCCTTCGCCCTGCTGTGCGATGCAGCCAGGGCCATGTTCGAAGACATCGCGAAGGTCGCCGACCTTGCCGACAAGGTCGCCGCCAAGGAGGCGGAGTCCGACCGCATCGAACGCGCGCTGATCAAGGCCATCTTTGACGCACCGGGCGATACCGCAGACAAGATCCTCATCAGGGAGACCGTACAGGAGATCTCGGCGATCTCCGACCGGGCGGAAAACGCTGCCGACCGCCTGAGGATCATCGCCGTCAAACGGCAGACATGATGACGGCAAGCACGAAGCACGAATGTCGAAATCCGAAACACTGTCAGAACGGCAAACGAAAGGCAGAAATGCCCCAAACAGAAGTTCAGACGGTCTGGGCGGGTGTTCTGAACATTCCGCATTCGATATTCGTGCTTGTTTAGTTTTTCGAGATTAGTACGTCGAATTTGCCGTACCAGAGCGGATGGCACATATGCACTTTCTGATATTCGGTGGCGTATTCCTGGGCTGGTCGCTCGGGTCCAACGACGCGGCGAACGTGTTTGGCACGGCCGTGGCGTCGCGGATGGTGCGCTATCGTACGGCTGTCGTGCTGATCTGCATCTTCGTCATCGCCGGGGCGGTCCTTCAGGGCGGGCCCGGCATCCGTCAGGTGGGCGAACTGACCGGCGCCGCCGGAGACCGGAGCGTGGTCTCGGCGTGCATCGCGTGCGTCATCGCGGCCCTTACCGTGACGGTGATGACCACGCTGAAGTTGCCCGTCTCGGCCACCCAGGCGCTGGCAGGGGCGGTCATCGGGATGGGACTGTTCCTTGATCCGGGGGCCGTGCGGTGGGGATCGTTCGGCAAGATGGTGACCTGCTGGGTCTTCACGCCGATCGGCGGGGCGATCATCGCGATGATCCTCTATCCGCTGTTGGCCAAGGCGCTGGACGCGATGCGTCTGGGCCTGCTCGCCCGCGCCGTCGTGCTCAAGATCGCCATCGTCATCGCCGGCGCCTACGGCGCCTACGCCCTGGGCGCCAACAATGTGGGCAACGTCACGGGCGTGTTCTACGGGACGGCCGAGTGGGGGACGGACACGACGCGGCTGGCCCTGATCGGTGGGGGCGCGATCGCCCTGGGCGCCCTGACGTACAGCAGGAACGTCATGTTCACCGTCGGCAGCAAGCTGGTGGCGCTGGACTCATTCTCGGCCCTGATCGCCGTCCTCGCCGAGGCCGCCACCGTCCACGTCTTTGCCATGCTCCACGTGCCGGTCTCCACCTCGCAGGCCATCGTCGGCGCGGTGCTCGGCATCGGTTTGCACAAGGGCGCCAAGACGATCAACCGCAAGACGCTGGTCCGCATCGCTTCCGGCTGGGTCTGCACCCCCGCGATTGCCGCCGCCGCCTGCTACGCTGTCGCCGCCGCGGCGACCGCCGCCGGATGGCTTGCTCGCTGACCGCGCAAGCCCAACGTGTGGCATGGCGGCAATACTGCGAGTATCATGACGCGCTCAACCCTCGCGCCGGTACGTCACACGGAGAATCGTAGCATGCGAAAGACAGCACGACAGTGCGCCGACGGCAGAGCCACGAGCGGCGGTGTGTGGCGTTTCGTTATGATGGGGGCCTTTGCGCTGGTGTGGATGGGCACGACGCTGGTATGGGGGCAGGCCGCCGACCCGGACGGGGCACAGAACGGCCAGTTGACCGTTGCCGCCGTTGAGGAGCAGATCAAGCAGGCCGAGTCGGCAACGGATGTCGATGCGGACCTGAAGGCCGCACTGCTGGACCTGTACAACAAGACCCTCACGCAGCTCAAGCTCGCCGAGAAGCTGTCCGCCGAGGTCGCAGGAGGCCCCGAACGAGACCGGGCCCTGCGAGAGAAGGTCAAGGGCCTCAAGGCCGACCTTGCCGCCGCAACCAGTCGGCCCACCACGCAGAAGGCCCTGCCGGACATCGGGAGCATGTCCGACGAGCAGATTCTCCGGTTGCTCCAGACACGCCAGGCCGAGTTGATCAATGCTGAAGTCATGCTCAACGCGGAGAAAAAGACCGTCGAAGACCTGAAGGTCAAGCTCAAAGCCCACGCCGACCGCAAGGCGTCTCTGGGCAAGCTGATCACAGAGAGCAAGGCCAAGCTGACCAAGCTTGACGAGGCCGTTGCGGTCTTCAAGGCAGGCGAGTCCGAGCCTGCCGCTCAGGCCGTCGCTCGCAAGGGTCTCCTTCAGGCCCAGGCACGGGCCGCTCGGGCGCAGATCGAAGCCCTGGAGGCCGAGCAGGCTCAATTGCCGCTTCGGGGCGAGCTACTCACGACGCAGCACGCGTTGGCCCTGCGGGCGGCAGCCGCTAGCGAGAAGCCCATCGCCCCCCTGCGCGAATTCGTCGAGAACCTCGCCAAGATCCGCGACCGGCGCGAGATCCAACGCAAGGAGGCCGAGGCCCGGGCGGCGGCGGGAGAGCACCCAGTGGTCGGCGACGTCATTGCCGAGGACCTCCGTCTGACAAGGCTTCGGGGCGGCCATGGCGACCAGCCGGGCCTACGACAGAGCAAGCAGCAGGCCGCGGGCGATCTGCGGAAGATGACCGAGCGGCTGGGGAAACTCAAGACCGTCTACGCGTCGATAACCGACAAGGTCCGCGCCGTGGGCATGACCAATGCGGTGGGCCTGCTGATGCGCCAACATCGTTCGGGCCTGCCCGACGTCGAGGCTGCTCGGGAGGCCATTGAAGCGCGACAGGAAACCATCACGTACGTTGAACTGCAGCGGCTGGAACTCAAGGAGCGTGTCGAAGGACTGGCCGATATTGAGTCTCACGTCGCGGGGCTTCTCGCTGATCTGTCTGATGCGCCGCAAGAGAAGCGACAGCGGGTCGAGGGGCTTGTGCGCAAGTACCTCGCGTCGATACAGAAGACCCTTGCGGGCGACGGGCAGACGGAAGGAATCCTGGCCCTGTGCGATCAGTACGCCGCCGTGCTGAACGAACTGGACCTCGCCCAGGCCGCCCTCATCGCCCAGACCGAACAGATCGCGGACTACATCGACCAGAGGATCCTCTGGATTCGCAGCGCCGATCCGCTGGGCGCCGCCGACTTCTCGCACGCCGGCCAGGCGGCGGGGTGGTTGGTCGCTCCGGCCGGTTGGGGCGCTGTCTGCGGTGCGCTCTGGGACGATGTGCTGGAGGGCCCCGTGCGCACAGCGCTGGCCATTCTCGCCCTGGGTCTGCTCCTTCTCGGCAGACGGCCTCTTGCCAAGCGACTGGCCAGGCCCGAGACCTCCGCACAGTCGGTTACCGCGTCCCTCTCGTCGGTCACGCTGACGGCGATGGCGGCGATGGCCTGGCCGCTGGCGATGTGGTACGTCGTCTGGCGACTCGGCCAGGTCCATTCGGCCGA
Source organism: uncultured Planctomycetaceae bacterium (assembly GCA_964625865.1). Taxonomy (GTDB): domain Bacteria; phylum Planctomycetota; class Phycisphaerae; order SM23-33; family SM23-33; genus CAZVEV01. The sequence goes on from CAZVEV010000029.1 coordinate 25,356, forward strand.
TCCTCTGGTCAGGGCGCTCGAGCAGGGTCTGGCGATGGGCGTCGTATTCCTCCTGCCGCTGTGCATCCTGCGAGGCCTGGTGGCCCGGGGCGGTTCGGCCGAGGTGTCTCTCAGATGGTCCAGCCAGACTGCGACCCTCCTTCGGAAGATGACGACCCTCGCGATCGCCGTCGGCCTGCCGCTTGTTATCGTGCTGGGCATCTTCCAGAACCAGCCGGACGCAGCCTACGACGCATCCCTCGGACGGATGCTGCACATGCTGATCCTTCTCCTCGCGGCCAGCGCGCTGGGGTGGTGGTTCCGCCCGGGTGGGGGCCTCGTTGCGCAGACCCTCGGTCGACAGCGGAGCGGACTGGGCTATCGAACGCGGTGGATCTGGTACGCGCTGGTCGTGCTCGTTCCCCTCGTGCTGGCAGCGCAGGCCCAGCGCGGGTTCTACTACACCTCTATCCGGCTGACGCACCGATACGTCATGCAGATATGGCTTGTCGTGGGGCTCGTGGTCGCCCAGGCCGTGCTGCTGCGATGGGTCATGCTCAGCCGCCAGGAACTCGCCTCGCAGACGGCCCGCGCGCGACAAGCGGATGCCGATGGTTCCGATGACGAACTCGACGAAGAGGCACGCCGCGAGATGCTCAATGCCGTCAGCGTTCAGCCGCGACGGTTCGTCAAGTATCTGATCGGTGCTTTGCTCGTGCTCGGCACGTGGGCTATCTGGGCCGACGTCCTGCCGGCCCTCGGTTTCCTCGAACGGTTTGAGCTGTGGACGTCCACGTACGGCTCGGACGATCCGACCCAGGCCCTTCCGGTCACGCTGGCGGACCTGCTGCTGGCGGTCGTGATCGTACTGCTGACCTTCGCCGCCTCCCGAAACCTGCCCGGCATGCTGGAGATTCTGATTCTCCAACGCCTGCGCGTGACCGCCGGCGCACGGTACGCCATCTCAACGATCTCGCGATATCTCATCGTCGTCGCCGGCGTGATGTTGGGCTGCAATGCCCTGGGCATCTCCTGGTCGCACGTGCAGTGGCTGGTGGCGGCGCTGTCTCTGGGGCTGGGCTTCGGGCTCCAGGAGATCTTCGCCAACTTCGTCTCCGGCCTGATCATCCTCTTTGAACGCCCCGTCCGCGTGGGCGACGTGGTCACCGTGGGCGACGTGACGGGCACGGTGTCGCGCATTCAGGGGCGGGCGACCACTATCGTGGACCTCGACCGCAAGGAGTTTATCGTTCCGAACAAGAAGTTCATCACCGAGGAACTGATCAACTGGTCGCTGACCGACGAGACGCTCCGAGCGATCATTCCGGTGGGTATCGCCTACGGTTCGGACACCCGCGAAGCCCACCGCCTCCTGCTGAAAGTGGCTGCCGATAACCCCCGCGTGCTGGCCGACCCGCCGCCGTCGGCGATGTTCCTATGCTTCGGCGCCAGTTCGCTGGATTTCGAGCTTCGAGCGTTCGTCACGGGGTTCGACGACTTCCTGGCCGTCGAGCACGAGTTGCACATGGCCATCGACGCGGCCTTCCGCGAGGCGGATATCAGCGTCGCCTTCCCGCAGCAGGACATCCACATTCAGAGCCTCCCCGAAGGCCTCCTGCCCGCCCAGCCGCCGGCCAGGCAGCCCGGGGGCGACCAGTAGGCCTGCACAGGACCGAGGGGCCATGCGATTGGTGTGCGAAGCCGCACGCGGTATTTCTTTTCCATTTCGGATTGACTCACAAGATATGGCACGTTAGAATACTCGCGGTCCAATATATTGGTGGCCGATGGTGTCGGACCTCTCTGAGGCGTGTGTCTATGCAATGTCCATACTGTGGGCAGGATAACGACAAGGTCGTGGATTCCCGGAGCAGTGAAGGCGGGCGGGTTGTCCGCCGCCGGCGGGAGTGTCAACTGTGCCGCAAGCGGTTTACGACCTACGAGCGGCCTGAGGACAGTCCGCGCCTGACGGTGATCAAGAAGGACCACACGCGCGAACCGTACGCCCGCGAGAAGATCATCGCGGGGCTGCGGCACGCCTGTCGAAAGACTTCCGTCGGCGAGGACATGATCGGACGGATCACCGATCAGACGGAAGAGGCCATCTTTCGCGAATGTGACCGCGAGGTCCTCTCGTCGTTCATCGGCGACGTGGTGGCCGGGTTCCTCCGGGAGGCCGACAAGGTGGCCTACGTCCGTTTCGCCAGCGTGTATCGCGAGTTCGCCGACGTGGGCGAGTTGATAGCCGAAGCCCGCGAAGTGAAGGATGCCCCGCTGGCTGACCCGGGCCAGAAGGACCTGTTCGGCGGGGCCAAGGACTGACGGCGCTGGTCGTCGGCCCGTGACGTGTGACGAGGTGACGTTGACGGATCAACGCGTGCGGCCTGCCTGTTGAGGCGGGTGCAGCCTGTAAGGAGTACTGAACGTGAACGGATCACGGATGATCCGCGTGCTGAAGAGCGATGGACAGTCCGAGCCTTTCCAGACGCTCAAGCTCGCCGGCGTGATATGGCGGGGAATCGATCGAGCCCGGCAGGGGCGGTTTCGCCACGCCCGCCACCTTGCCGAAGCCATCAAAGTCCACCTGGCCAGGACCGACCAGACCGCCGTGTCCAGCGACACGATCTTCACGATGGTCATCCGCGTGCTGCGGCGCGTGGGCATGGGGCGCGCGGGGCAGGTCATCGAGACCCATCGCCTGTGGCGACGGGCCAAGCGAGCCGGACTCGTGCTGGTCCACGGGCCTCAGAAGGTGACCCTGTGGGACAAGGGCTGGCTGTGCGAGATCGTCCAGCGGGCGTGGAACGTTTCGCCCGCCACGGCCCGTACGGTTGCCGGCGCCGTCGAGGCCGACCTGCTCGCCGCTGACGAGATTATGGTTACGCGCGCCGAAGTGCTGGACCGGATGAACCGGGTCGTTTCGGAATACGGCCTGGCCGAGGCCGTGCCCGTCCAGGACACGGCCCCGCGCGCCTGACCGGCGCCGACGAACCGGACAGGACCGTTCAGAGAGGAGTTGCATTGGCCGCGAAGAAGAACAAAGCCCCCGAGGTCGTCGAGAAGATCTGCGCCGAGGCCCGAAGCGTCCACAACCGGATCAAGCGCAAGGGCAAGCCGCAGATGCGCCTGCCCATCCGCTCGCTGTCCAACGTGCGGTACCACCCGCGCACGGGCTATCTCCAGCTCAAGGGGCGAAGCAAGGTCCGGACGCTGACGGTGGGCACGGTCAAGACCTTCGCCCAGACGCTCAAGATGCTCGCGATGAGCAAGGAACTGATCTCCACGGGGCGCCACTCGACGAAACGAGAGGCCTACTACCAGGCGTACAACTGGGGCGAGGCCGCCTTCGCCGGGCAGGAGGAGTCCGACACCGTCATGGACGATGCCGAGGCCATGCTCGGGGTGAATCGCGAGAAGCTCCACTTCCGCGCCGACGAGCACGGCGGCGAGGTCGCGGGCGAGTTGATCGTCATCGACCGCGACCGGCGCACGGGCAGGCCTATCGAGATCGACTGCACGCGGTTCGGCACGGGGGCGTATTCGGTGCCCACCGTCGTCGAGGACCTGCGCTTCAAGACCAAGGCGCGGTTCGTCCTGGCCGTCGAGACCAAGGGCATGTTCGAGCGCCTCGTCGAGGAGGATTTCACCCACCAGGCCCACTGCATCCTGGTCTCGATGGGCGGCGTGCCCAGCCGCGCATGCAGGCGGTTCATCCGGCGCCTGGCCGACGCGCGGAACATCCCCGTCTATGTGTTCACCGACGGTGATCCGTACGGGTACTTCAACATCTATCGCACACTGAAGGTCGGCTCGGGCAACGCGGCGCACCTGAACGAGTTCTTCTGCGTGCCGCAGGCCCGCTTCATCGGCGTCACGCCGCAGGACATCCGCGACTACGACCTGCCCACGCACCCGCTGAAGGACGTCGACAAGAAGCGCGCCAACGACGCGCTGAAGAACGATCCGTTTATCCGGCACTACAAGGCGTGGCAGAAGGCGATCGAGGACATGCTCGCCATGGGCGTCCGCGTGGAGCAGCAGGCCCTGGCCAAGCACGGGCTGGAGTTCGTCGCCCGCGAGTACCTGCCCCGAAAACTCGCCGAGACAAATCGCTTCTTACCATAGTATATTGGCTAACTGGTTGATTGGCGGTCCCGTAGGGCGTGCAACTCGCTTGCACGCGGAACGGACCGAGTATTCGTCCCGCGTGCAACGAAGTTGCACGCCCTACCAGTCCGTCCGTTCCGCGTCGTTCCCAGTTAACCAACCAACCAGTTAACCAGTCAACCAACGTCGGAGACGTTTCGATGGCTATGACGCAGCGGATCGTGCATTTCAGCGGACACGTACAGGGGGTGGGCTTTCGTTACACCGCTTGCCGGGCGGCCAGCGGATTCGACGTGACCGGCATGGTGCGGAACCTGGCCGACGGGTGCGTTGAATGCGTGGTCGAAGGCGAGGTGGGCCAGGTCGAGGCGTTTCTCGCTGACCTGGGCGCTCGAATGAGCGGCTACATCCGCACCCAGACGCAGGTCGAGGCGCCGTATTCGGGGCAGTGGGCCTCGTTCGGCGTGCGGTATTGAGGGTAGACGCGACGTGAACGACGAGCATGAAAGCCTGGATGCCGCGACAGACCCGCCCCCGCGCGGGGGGCTGACACCGCACGGTGTGACGTGGCTGGGCATGGGCGCCAATGCCGTCCTGGCCGCGACGAAGGTCGCCGCCGGCGGACTCTTCGCCAGCCAGACCATCCTGGCCGACGGGGTCCACAGCGCGTCGGACCTGGTGACGGACGTAGCCGTGCTTGCGGCCCTTCGCGTTTCGGACCGCCCAGCCGACGGGTGCCATCCCTACGGACACCGGCGTATGGCGACGCTGGTGGCGCTGTTCGTGGGGGCGGCACTGCTGGCGGCGGCCGGCTCGATTGCCTACGCCGGCGCGATGGCCCTGCGGGGCCAGCCCCGCTGCGTGGTCGGCCTGGTGCCACTGGCGCTGGCGCTGACGTCGATCGTGGTCAAGGAACTGCTCTTCCGTATGACGCGGCGTGTGGCGAGGCAGAGCGATAATGTGGCGCTGGAGGCCAACGCGTGGCACCATCGCAGTGACGCGTTCAGTTCGGTCGCCGCCGCGGCGGGGCTGGCCGCGGTCGCGGCGGGGGGGCAGGAATGGGCCTTCATGGATCCGCTGATGGCCCTGATGCTGTCGGCCTTCCTGATTACCGCCGCCGTGCGAACCATCCGCCGCAGCGCGGGCGAACTGGTGGACCGTGCTCCGGCGGCCGAGACGCTCGCGAGCATCGAGCGCAGCGTCGAGCAGACCCCGGGTGTGCGAAGCTACCACGCCTTTCGCGCCCGCCGCGTGGGAGGCAAGATCGCGATGGACATTCACGTGCAGGTCGATCCGGACCTCACCGTCGCCCAGGGCCATGCCATCGCCGGCGACGTCCGCCGCCGCGTCATGGGAGCCAATCCCCGCGTCATCGAAGCCGTCATCCACGTTGAACCGGCCCGGCACGATAATGAAAGTCCCCGGCAGCCCGGCGGGCTCCCAGGGACTTCCTGAAGGACTCAGTTTTCCGCGCTTGCGCGGCGACCGGGCTGGACTACTTCCGCCGCCCCCCGCCCGCCCGACCGGATCGGCTGGGCTTGGAGCGGCCGCCGGATGCTCCGCCGCGCTGGATCTTCGGGCGGCTGCCGGACGCTCCGCCGGGGCGCTGAAGTTTCGGGCGATTGCCCGCCGCTCCGCCGGGGCGCTGGAACTTAGGCTTGTCGCCGGCTGCGGCGCGGCGCTGGAGCCTCGGGCGACCGCCGAAGATGTCGTCTGAACTGCGGAACTTCGGCTGCCAACGCGTGCTGCCCTTGGGCGGGTCGACCTTCGGTCGGCGCGGCGTAACGGTGGACGATCCGCTGCGGGTGACGGTGTTTCCGTCCTTGACGGCCGTGCCGCTGTAGTCCTTGGTCAAACGCCGCGTCTGGACCGTGCCCTCGCGGGTCACCGTGCCGCCCTCGCGCACCGCCGTCTGGTCGTGCGTGCGCACGGTCTTGCCGGCACCGTTCTTGACTTCCTTCTCGAACGTCGCGGTGTTGCCCTCGCGGGTGACAGTCGTTTCGCTCGTTCTGATCGTCTTACCGTTCGAGTTGACCCACTGGCCTTCCTTGCTCACCGTGTTGCCGTCCTTGACGGCCTGCCCGGTGTAGGTGTAGCTGTGGGTCTTTCCGTCCGGGGTGGTGATGGTGGCGGTCTTGGCCGTGTCCACCGTGTTACCGTCCCGCGTCTTGGTCGCGTCGATGTCGATCGTCTTGTCGTTGCGCGTGGTAATCGTCGTGTCGCGCTCGCGGGTGTTCTCGTCGACGCGGGTGATCGTCGTGTCGTTCGTGCGCAGGGTCTCGCCGCGACCGTTGGCCACCTCGTGGTGATGCGTGGTGGTGGGGCCTTCGCGCGTCGTGCTGCCGTCGTACGTCCTCACCACGCGCCCCGCGCCGTTGGTGGTCTGTCCGGTTGTGCTGACCGTATTGCCCTCGCGCACGGACGTCGACTCGTGATTGTACGTCCTGCCGGCCGGCGGGACATGCTCGTCGGCCAGCGACAGGATCCGCTTGCCCGTGCCCGGGTACTTGCGGTCGATGCTTTCCCGCACATTCTGCGGCAGGGCGCCCCAGGCCTTCCTGACCTTCGCGACAGCCGCCTTCGCCGCCTCCTCATCGCCGCGCTCCCGGGCGGCGTAGAACTCGCCGGCCGCTTCGCGGACTGCCAGGATCTTCGGGGCCAGCCGCTGGCGCGCCGCCTCGCGAAGCTTGCGGAGTCGCTCCTCGCGGGCCGTCTCGCCCTGGGCCGGAACCGCACCTGCCGCGATCACCGCCGCCAGTACCGTCAGTGTCATCTGTCTCATCGTCTTGCTCCTTTCGCCTGCGTACTGCCCGGACGTCTATCGCCTGGGTCTAGGTCCATTGCCACCGCCGCGCGACCAGAACTCTTTCCTGGCCCGTTCACGTTCCTGCGGATTCAGCGTTCCGTCGCCGTCGCTATCGTATTTACGGAGTAGTTCGGTGTGTCGGCGCTGGAACCAGTCGCGGAGCAGGTGTCCGGCGCTGCGGCGCTCTTCATCGCTGAGCCACCCGTCACCGTCGGTGTCGGTCTCGCGGAACATCCGCTTGCGGCGCTGCTGTCGGAAACTCTCGATCCGCCCTTCGTAGTCTTTGCGGGCGGCGTGGCGCTCGGTCTCGCTCAGCCTGCCGTCGCCGTCGGTGTCGAACCTGGCGCCCGGGCGGCGGGGCCGCGATCCGTGTGGCGGGCGACGGTGAAGCAGGCCCATGGCCTTCTGGCGCTGGTGGGGCTTGAGGATGCCCATGAAGTTGCGGAACTGCTCGGCTGCCAGGAGCCGGACTTTCGTCTGCTGGTCGGACTCGAACTCGACAAGCTCGGCCACCTTCGCCCCGTTCTCGGACGCCTCTGCCATGCCGGCCCACAGATCGCGCCGAGCGTGACCGACGGCGTGCCTGGCCTCGTCGGAGGCCTGGCGGACCCGGCGGCGCATTTCGGTCAGGGCATCCTTCTGGCTCTGGTCAAGGTCGAGCTTATCGGCGACGGCGTCCACGGCCTCGTCTTCCGTTTCGAACGGCACGGTCTCCGAGCGGGCGCTGACGAAGCCGCCGGCGAAGAAGAAGTTGAACAGGATTGACAGCCCAAGCAGGACCCATGGCAGTTTCTTCATCATTCCTCTGTCTCCTCAAACAGGAGGGTCACCTCGTCATCCATCCAGGCTTGTCCGTCAGGCGTCTCTTCGAGCCCGAAGGTCAGTTCACGGACCAGCGCCATCTCCTCGCGTGCCGGGTCGCGTCCGGCGGCCAGGCCGGTACGGAATCCGGCGACGCTGATGAGCACGGCCGCCGCTGCTGCCGCCGCCCATCGGGACATCCGACGCCACGCCACGTCGCGACGCCCGGCGGTTCGTCGAGCATCCCGTGCTGCGTCAGCGGGGACCAGGGACTTGGCGCGTTCGATGAGTGTGGCCGGCGGCAGGACCGGACCGGGCGAGAGAAGCGAACGAAGTTCCCTTACCGCGGCGAGGCACTGCTCGCAACTCGCCAAATGCCCCTCGATCCGCTCGGCCGTCTCGTCTGAACTGCGACCATCCAGGTATGATGCCAGATCCGTCGCATCCGGACAGGGACCTGAAGGAGAGCCGGCCGACGCGGCAAGCCGTTGCCACAGCCGGCTGTCTGCTTCATCTTGTCGTTCGTGTTCGCTCATGGCTTGTCCTTCGCTGGGTTGTACGGGGCGGGTGGTGCAAACATCCCCGTCATTTCAAGAAAAAGGGCTCATCCGGATAATGCGTAGGTGCATGGGCCTGAGGCCACCACCGGGCTTGTCCCGGCCGAGCCATGACTCGTCACTCACACGACCGCTCAGCAGCAGCAGGCCACCACGGGGCTTGTCCCCGTGGAGCCCTGATTCATCGCTCGGCAGGCCGGTTCGGGCGGAGTCTTCGGAACAATCTCCCGCCGGCGGGCGGGCGCAATCATCGCCCCACGGGGACAAGCCCCATGGTGGCGGGGAATCCTGGAAAGCGGCGGGGTAGTGACGAATCATCGCTCCGCCGGGGCAAGCCCGGCGGTGGCGTCACGGGCAATCGGGACATCCGCTCGCCATCGCACGGCTTACGCAAGAGGGATGCCCCCTCTTGTGAACCACGCCGTGCCATGGATAGATCCTGCGACGGACCCCCTGTCTTTCCAAGACGTGACGGTGATCGGGGTGTATCGATCCCGTCAGGTCGATGCGCCCGCGTTGACCTACGCATTATCCGGATGAGCCGGAAAAAAGTCACCGCCGGTCGCCGAAATGGCTCCGGAGCTTGGTCAGGGCCTTATGTTTTGTGCTTCTAATGGTTTGCGGGTCTACCCCGAGGGCGTCGGCTGCTTCCGAAACCGTCATCTGCTTCTCGAAGAGCATGGTGAGGACCAACTTCTGCCGTCCCGAAAGCAGGCCTGCGGGGATCGGCGGGGCCTCCGGGGGCGCGGGAGGATCGTCCACCGACGGCGGCGGGGCGGCCTCGAGGGGCACTTCCACCGGGCGGCGCTTGCGGAGATGGTCTATCGCGACACTCCGTGAGATGACCGTCAGCCACGTGGTGAACGAGGCACGTGATGCATCGTATGAACGAAGCTGCCGATAGTCGTCCCGCACCAGGCGGACGAAGACGTCCTGGGCGATGTCCTCGATCTCACTGCCATCGGCACGGCGGCCGACCGTTCGGGACACCGCGGCGAAGATGACCCGCGCATAGCGTTCGACCAGCGCATCCCACGCGCGCTTGTCACCGTTGATGCATGCGGTCAGGTCAAAGGCCATATCACCGTCTCTTACACTCGGTCGATGGTCCCGGTTACTCCCGCCGGCGGGGGCCCTGCGGCGTCCCGATGCACATCGGGACGAGGCGTCCGTTCGCGTGCAACGCCGTCAAAGGTGTAGAACGCATGAAGCACCCCTCGTATTGACACCACCTTACGGTGACTTCTGAAATGCTCGCAGCAGCGACTTGCCATCGAGCCCTCGCGGGACGGGGCGGCCGAGCAGGTCAAGCAGCGTGGGCATCAGGTCGACGGACCGGGCTGTCTTGAGGTGGCCGTGCGGCACGCCCGGACCGGCGATCAGGAGGGGCACATGCATATCGTCGTCGGCCCGCAGGCCGCCATGCCCGGCACGGTTGACGTCCTCGAAGTCCCAGCCCGGTGCGGCGAACACGGCGATGTCCCCGGCGCGGCGCGACTGGAAGTACGTTACGATCTGCTCTGGCAGGTCGGGCATCTCAGTGCGAGCCGTCGCGGCCAGCCACGTGCGCCCGTCAGCAGATTGGCCGTCCAGCAGAGCCTGCGGGACTTGACCGGCCCAGCCCAGTGGATCATGCCCGGCCGTCACACGGTAGCTGATTTTCCCGCCGCGCCCTCCGTGGCGGGCAAACTCCACTTCACCGTTTGCCCGGCGGACACGGACGATGTCGGCCCCCGCGCGATAGGCGATGGCGTCCACGGCGGGGCAGTTGGCCAGCGCATCCAGCAGGTCGACGCGTTTCGGAGCCTGAGACGGCGAGGCGAAGCGGCCCTGCGGCCTCGCCGACAGCCACGAGTCGGTGTCAACGGGATAGGCCCGCATGTCCGCGGGCGTGGGGCGAGCGGGCCAGGGCATGAACGCCAGCCCGCCGGCGGCGTTGGTGGTGGGCTTTCGCAGATAGACGGCGGCGTAGCGATCGCCGCAGGTCGTCAGCGCCGCGGCGTACTTCCGGTAGTAGGCCTGCCGATCGGCAAACGCGCCGTCCCAGACCTCCCCGTCGGCCAGCGCCAGGCCCAACTCGTCCTCGAGGTAGTCGCGAAGGACGAAGTGTCGCGTGACGTCCGCCATGCCGTGGTCGGCGATCAGGGCGATAACGAGTGAGTCCAGCAGGTCCGCGCGGGCCAGGTCGCCCAGGACCCGTCCGATCTGTCTGTCGGTTACGCGAAGGGCGTTGCGATACTCCTCGCTGCTGACGCCGTAGTCGTAGGCGAAGAAGTCCGGCGCCAGCAGCTAGTACTCTGTCCGAGCGATAACGTGTAGGAGGCCTTTCTGCCGATAGGGTTG
>CAZVEV010000030.1:0-21827 GCA_964625865.1 uncultured Planctomycetaceae bacterium
CTTGTCCTCCTCCAACGGCGTTGCCCGCTGCAGGACGTCCCTTAGCCATCTCGTTATCTCCGCCCCCTAGTGCGACACGACCTTCGACAGGTTGAATACCGGCAGGAGCAGCGCCATCGCGATCCCGCCAACGAGCAGGCCCATGATGATGATCATCGCCGGCTCGACCAGGCTCGTCAGCGACTTGATCGCCACTCGCAGGTCGTCCTCGCAGAACTTCGCCACGCGGTCCATCACCGGGCCCAGACGCCCGATTTTCTCGCCGGCCGAGATCATCTGTGACACGGTCGCCGGCACCATCGGACACAGGAACAACTGGTCCGAGAGGTTCTCGCCTTCCTTCACACCGTCGGCGAGGCCTTCCCAGATGCGCTTGAACTGCCTGTTGCCGGCTGCGCAGGAGGTAATCGCGATCGCGTCGAGCATGCCCACGCCGCTGGAGACCATGGTGGCCATTGTCCGCAATGTCCTCGCGAGGCATGCCTTGCGGTACATCCTTCCCAGGGCGGGGGTGGTCAACTTGGCCTTGTCCAGGAACTCTTTGCCCCCTTCGGAACGGAAGTAGTAGAACAGGGCAACGAACAGTCCGACGGTTCCGGTGACGAAGAACGGCCAGTGCGTCACGAGGGTATGACTGATGCCCATCAGGACGCGCGTGGGCACGGGCAGGGCCGCGCCCTTGCCCGCGTAGATCTTCTCGAACCGCGGCAGGACGAAGACCATCAGGCCGACAACCACCGTGAAACAGAAGCCCAGCATGCATATCGGGTAGATCATCGCGCCCTTGACGGCCTTCCGCGTGTCGCGCTCGGCGGCCATGTACTCCGCAACCCGGTCCAGCATCTGCCCCATCGAACCGGAGGCCTCCGACGCCCGCATCAGGGCCACGAACAGCGTGTTGAACAGCTTCGGATACTTCTCCAGGGCCGCGGAAAACTCCACGCCGCCCTTGATGTCCTCTGAGATGTCCTCGATGACGACCTTCAGCCCGGGGTGCTCGGTCTGGGCGGCGATGGAGTCCAGGGCCTCCGAGAGGGGCACGCCGGTATCGACCATGACGGCCAATTGCGTTGTGAAGAAGATCACGTCATCGCGTTTGACGCGGGTCTTGCGGGCCTGGGCGCGCGTATACTCGGTCAGGTCGGTCAGCTCTTCGCGAATCGACAGCACGATCTTGCCATCCGTCCTGAGCATACGGGACGCGTCATCGGCGCTGGCCGCGGTCAGCGAGCCGCAGTCCATCCTGCCGCTGGCGTCTCTCACCTGATAAACATATTCCGGCATCTCAGGGCCTTCCTTAACCGCGTGGGCCTACGAGGCCGTCACGCGGAATACTTCCTCTACTGTTGTGATGCCCGCCTTGACCTTGGCCATTCCGTCATCGCGCAGGGAGACCATTCCGGACGCCCTGGCCATTTCGCGTATCTCGTTGATGCTGGTCTCGGCGGTGAATTTCTCTCGCATCTCCTCGGTGGGCACGAGCAGTTCATAGATGCCGATCCGCCCGGAGAAGCCGGTGTTGCGACACTTGGGGCATCCCGTGCCCTCGTAGAACGACTCGACCTCGCCGGCCACCCGCTCCACCGCACGTCGAACATTCGCCGGCGGGTCGTACGGGTGTTTGCAGTTGGTGCATATCTTCCGCACGAGTCGCTGGCCCAGGACGCCCTCGAGGGAGGCCGACACCAGGTACGGCTCGACGCCGACGTTCAGCAGGCGCGTGATCGCACCCGGCGCGTCGTTGGTGTGCAGCGTGCTGAGCACCAGGTGACCGGTCAGGGCCGCCTGAACAGCGATGCGGGCGGTCTCGTTGTCACGGATCTCGCCAAGCATCACGATGTCCGGGTCCTGGCGCAGCAGGCTTCGCAGCGCGCCGGCGAAGGTAAAGCCGATCCGCTCGTTGACCTGGAACTGGTTGACACCCTTCATGTTGAACTCGACGGGGTCCTCGACCGTGCAGATGTTCACCTCGTCGTTGCTGATCTCCTGGAGCACGCTGTACAGCGTCGTCGACTTGCCGCTGCCGGTCGGCCCCGTCACCAGCACGATGCCGTTGGGCGCGGCGATGACGCGGCGCCATTCCTTGAGCATCTCGTAGGCAAAGCCGAGCTTCTCGAGGTTCACCAGCACGCTGCGGGTGTCGATGATCCGGATGACGATCTTCTCGCCGAACTGCCCCGCCAGCGTGCTGACGCGCAGGTCGATCGGGCGCGAGTCCATCAGCACGTGAATGCCCCCGTCCTGCGGCAGGCGCCGCTCGGAGATGTCCAGCCCGGCCATGATCTTGATCCGACTCGATATCGCCGGAAGCATCTTGGACGGCGGGCGGAGCTTCTCGTAAAGCCGCCCGTCGACACGGAACCGCACGCGAAGCGAGTTGTCGTCCGGCTCGATGTGGATGTCCGATGCGCCCTCCTTGACGGCGCTGAAGACCAGGTAGTTGACCAGCTTGATCACCGGCGAGCCGTCGGCGGCGGCCTCCAGGTCCGTGATGTCCTCGATCTTCTGCTCGACCAGCGACAGCTCGCTGGCGGCCTCGTCCTCGAAGATCTCGTCGATGACGAAGATATTGGCCGAGGGCAGGTGCGTCTCGAGGGTGGCGAGAATCTCCTTCGACGAGCCGCAGACGACCTGCACTTCCAGCCCGGTGATGCGCTCGACTTCCTCGATCAGGAAGACGTTGGCCGGCTCATTGACGGCCAGCGACAGTTGATTACGGACTTTGAACAACGGCAGGACGGTATACTTCTCGAGGAACTCGCGAGGCAGGACGTCCATGATCCGCGGGTCGGCGACCTTGGGCGAGATCCGCGCGAACGGCACGCCGTAGCCCGAGGCCAGCGAGGCCATGATCTGCTCTTCGGTGCAACACTCGAGCTTCTGGAGCACTTCGCCCAGCAGGAGGCTGTTGCCCGACTCCTTCTGGTAGGCCAGTGCCTCGTCCAACTGCTCCCGCGTCAGGGCGCCATTCTCGATCAGCAGTTCGCCGAGTTGAAGCTTCTGGGTTTTCGCTCTGGAAATCATTGCTGGTATTGCCCCGCAGCTTCTCAGGCCTCCACGGCCTTGACGGCGTTGTTGACGTCGTCATAGGTATCGAACGTACTGGCCAATCGGGTGATCTCCAGGATGGTGGAGACGCTCTGGTCAATCTTGACGAGCTTGATCTGCCCGAACCGTTCGGCGAGCCTGTCCTGGAGATCGAGGAGGCACTCGAGGGCCTCGCTGTCGATGAAGCTGACCATCTCCATGTTCAGGACGATGTCGATGACCTCGCCGTCCTTCAGTTGGTGGTCGACGGCCTGGGTGAAGGCGGCAATCGAATCGCCGGTCAGCTCGCCCTGGAGGTTGAGCATGATGGCGTGTCCGTAGCTTTCTGCGGTGATATTCATCGTGCCTGGGCCCTCGCGAACTCGATGGGGAAGACGGTCTGTGTAGGCGAACGCAACTCGTCGAGGAAGGCATGGAGGTCCATGGCCAGGAACGTCTCGACCAGGTCCGGATGGAACTGCGTTCCGGCGTTCTTCTGTATCTCGCCAATCACGACGTCCAGGGGCAGGGCCTTGCGGTAGGTTCGATCGGACGTCATGGCGTCGAACCCGTCGGCCAGTCCGACGATCAGCGCTTCGAACGGCACGTCCTCGCCGGCCAGCCCGTCGGGATAGCCTCGCCCGTCCAGGCGTTCGTGATGGTGGATAATGCCCGGCAGGATGTCCTCCAACTGGCGGATTCCACCGAGGATCTTGGCGCTGCGGCCCGGGTGGAGCTTGATCTCATCAAATTCCTTGTCGGTCAGGCGCCCGTCCTTGCAGAGGACCGCCTCGGGCACGCCGATCTTGCCGATGTCGTGCAGCAGGCCCATCAGGTAAATCCGCTGGACCGTCTGGGGAGGCAGGCCATGCTCGGTCGCGATGCGATGCGAGATGATCGCCACCCGCTGGGAGTGGCCGCACGTGTAGGGGTCCTTGGCGTCGATCGTGGCGGTCAGGGCGTGTAAGACGCCCATGAGCAGTTCCTGCAGGTCGGCGTACAGGTGGTTGTTGGCCAGGAAGACAGCCGCCTGGGACGCGATCGAACTGAGCAGCTTCAGATCGACGGTATCGAAGTCGCCCGGCTTGTTGAACGCCACCAGCGTGCCGATTCTGCGGTCTTCCGGGCCGATCGGCACGGCAACGAGGTTGTGAAGCGGGGGCATGTCCGCCAGGTCCGGCGGCAGGTCGTACAGGTCGTCAGCCATCACCAGGTCGTTGTAGACCACCGCCCCGCCGGCCTGCGCCACCCGATGGGCCAGCACGGTCGACGACAGGCGATCGATCTGTTCGGTCGAGACCTCGGCGTGCCCGGCCATCACGACAACGTCCTCACCCTCGGCATCCCTGTGGGGATGCAGCACAACGGCCAGGGGCGTATTGACGACCTCGATCAGGTCCGCGCAGACCTCTTCGAGGAACTGCTTCGGCCCGTGGGTCACCTGCATCGACCGACTGACGCGATACAGCAACGACAGTTCCTCATAGGTGTTCGACAGGTTCGTGCTGAGGTTGGTCAGCTCGTCCCGGGCCGTCTGTTCGGCTTGCGCCTTGGACAGAAGCCACTGGAATATATTGAGGAAACAGTCGACCTGGTCGAGGCGGTGTTTGCAGTCCTTGCGAGCGAAGGCCTCGATGACCTGGCGGTCGAGTTCGAATCGGTCACAGAGCCTTGCAAGGGTCTCTTCGTCCAGGATCTCTCGAATGGGGAAGCAGGCGATCGCGGCCCCGAGCAGACGCCGCCTCCGCATGATCGGAATGCCGATAACGCACCCGCCGGTCGACGTGCGGTCGCTTGCGGGGGCCCGTTCGGTCATGATGCGCCGGGCCAGTTCGAGTGTGGCCGGCTCGCAGCGGTTGACCTGGCCGCATATCGCGTCGCACAGATCGCACGAGGCCGTCCAGGGCACGACGCAGTTCAGGTCCGCGTCCCAGACGGACATATTGAGACCGAGTTCGGCGAACTTGGCCTTCACCTCGGCGAAGACTCCGCCCATGGCGTCAAGAGAACGGGATGTGGTCCGGGTCGTGGTACTCATGTCTCTCAGGCAACCGGCGCCTCGGCTGGGTCGCCAATAAGCTCCTTGACTCTCTGAAGCACTTCGCGGGGGCTAAACGGCTTGGCCAGCACGTCCTCGATCCCTGCTGCCGTGCGCTCGTCGGGCTCGATATCGAAGCCTCGAGCGGTCAGCATCAGCGCGGGGATGCCCTTTGTCTCGTCGCTGTTGCGCAGTTCCCGGCACAGTTCCAGCCCGCTCATGTAGGGCATCTGGTAGTCGGTAATCAGCAGGTCGGGCTGCTCAGACCGGCACAGCTCAAGCGCTTCCTCACCGTCCATCGCCGTTACCACGTCGTAACCGGCGTTCCTCAGCTTCATCGAGACAATGTGCAGGATGTGCGCCTCGTCGTCGGCCGCGATGATCTTTCTCGTACTCACAATTCACCTCTCTCACGTCAGTATGGGCAGTTCGAAACTGAACGTACTGCCCTTGCCTTTTTCGCTGGTGACCGATAGCTTCCCGCCGTGCACCGTCTCGACGATGTGCTTGACCAGCGTCAGGCCCAGTCCCGTGCCCTTGGCCATCCGCTTGTTCGCACCCACGCGGAAGAACTTGTCAAAAATGTGCGGCAGGTCGTCACTGGGAATGCCCATCCCCGTGTCGGAGACCTCGCAGACCGTCACGCCGCGCCGCTCGTCGGCCGAGACCGACACCGTCACCCTGCCGCCCTGCGGTGTGTACTTCAGCGCGTTCGAGACCAGGTTCAGCGTCGCCTGGTAGATCATGTCGCGATCGGCTTCCACCTGGTGGTACACCGGGGCCAGCCGGTCGATCAGCTCGATGTTCTTGATCTTCGCCTGCGGAACCGCGACGTCGAGGACCTGCTTGGCCACCGCGGTCAGGCTCGTCGGCTCGCGGACGACCTTGACCACGCCGGACTCGATCCGCGAGATGTTCAGGATGTTCTCGATCAGCCTGTGCAGGCGATCGGTCTCCGAGGAGATGATCCCGTAGAACTCGTCGCGGGTCTTCTCGTCCTCGGCCTCGCCGTCAACGAGCATCTCGATGTACGCCTTGATCGACGACAGCGGGGTCTTCAACTCGTGGGAGACATTCGAGACGAAGTCCGTCTTCATCTTGGCGATTTCCTTCTCGCGGGTGATGTCGTGCAGGACGGCTACCACACCCGAGACCTCGCCGTTGGGCGCCACCACGCAGCTCAGCGTAATGCTGAACGTCCGCGGCGTGCCCTTCTGATCGATCGTGTGCTCGACGACCTTCCGCGTGAAGCTCTGCCCGTGCCCGCGGGTCTCGCGCACCAGGCGCACCAGCGTTCCGTCGGGGATGATCTTGTCGATGTTCTCTCGCAGGGCCGTCGCCAACTCGAAGCCCAGCAGCTTCTCGGCCGCCTGGTTGGCCAGGATCAGCTCGTCGAACCGATTGGTCACCAGCACGGCGTCTGAGATCGAGAAGATGATCGCCTCGGTGTGGCTTTTCTCGGCGGAGGCAACACGGGAGCGAATCTCGAGTTCGCGGTTCTCGGCCTGCAGGTCCTCGATCTGCTGCTTGACGTCGGTCAACACCACATTGAGCGGCTGGGACAGTTGGTCCAGCCGGTCGGCCCCCTCGGTCATCACCAGCCCGACCTGGCCGCTGTCGGCCATGTCACGCAACTGATCTCCGATCTTCACCGCCGCGCGGTGCACGCTGCGCCAGAAGATGCCCAGCATCACCGCGGTCAGCGCTGCAACGCATCCGAGGATGAGATAGCTCATCACGGTCGTCGAGAGCGCATGGCCGCGCAGAAGCATCATGGTGGCGTAGTAGGCCGTCCCTGCGCCTACGATGGCAATTGCCGCACCGGCCAATCCCATACGTCGTACTGTGGTCACGGTCTCCTCCTGTCGCGTCCCGGCGGACCGGGGCTGGGGGGATCCATCCTCATCTCTACGGCATCTTGCGGGCGTCACCTTGTGTCGACCCTGCAAGAAGCGTCTTCGGTAAGTCGTTTTCCGGCTCCAGTTGGGCGGCCTGCCGATAGTGGCGCCTGGCGGCCTGCTCGTCGCCGTCAGCCGCGCACGCCCGGCCCAGGAGACACAGGAACGTCGCGCTGTCCCTGAAGCGTCCCAGCGACCGGCTCAGCGCCCGTCGTGCTTCGCGAGCCTGCCCGTTTCTGATCAGCGCGTAGCCCAGCACGAGGGTGGCTTCGGCGTGCGATTCGTCCGCCTGGAGGGCCTCTCGCGCCGCCAGCGTCGCTCGCACGTCGTCGCCCAGGGCCAGTGCGGCCTTGGCAATGTCCGCCCAGGCGTCCGCGTCGTCGCCCTTGATCTCCCGGACACGGTAGTACGCATCACGGGCCGCGGTGGGCCTGTTCAACGCCATGTAGCAGTCGCCGATCTTCGTGTGCACCCAGGCTTCGACGGTGTAGCCCTCACGGGTAAGCAGGCCCTTGAACGTCTCCAGCGCCTCGCTGTGGCGTCCGGCAAGGAACTGTGCACGGGCCAGCGACTCGGCATAACGGGCGTTCTTGTAGTCGATCTCGCAGGCCTTGGCCAACCGGTCGGCGGCCTTCGAGTAGTCGCGGTTCATCATCGCCACGCGCCCGGCCAGTTCGTGCAGCGCCGGCTCGTTGGCCCCTTCGGCAAGGTAGCCCTCAATGTAGCGACCGGCCTCGACCGTTTGCCCCATGGCCACCATGACCTCGCCGGCAGCGGTGACGCACGAGAGGTTCTCCCGCTGGAGGGCGTGGGCCTTCCTGTAGCCGGCCAGCGCCTCTTCGAGTCGCCCCTGCTTTTCCCAGGCCACCGCGAGGAGGTAGACGGCCTCCGGATTCTCCGGGTGCTTGGCCCGAACGATCTCAAGCTGCTCCGAGCCGAGCTTGTAGTGGCCCTGCTCGATGTGGATCTTGCCCAGAAGGATGCGTGCGGGGGCAAACTCCGGGTCAAGGGCCAGCGCTTCCTGCGTCTTGTTGCGGGCCTTGTCGAGCTGCCCGACCCGCAGGTGCTCACCCGCCAGACCATACAGTGCCTTCGCTCGGGTGCCGTACCAGCGTTTGTACGCTTCGACGCGGCGTTCGTTCGCGCCGCAACCGCTCAGGACAACCGCCACGATCGCCAATGCCATGATCCATCGTTTCATCGTCGTGCTCCCGCGGCATCTTGCCGCCGCCACTTCTATCCCAAGCCCCCTGCTTTGCCCACCTTAACAGTGGTGGGCAAAAAAAAGCCGGTTGTCCCCCCGGCCCGGCCGATGCCGGGCCCCGCATCGCGGGCTACCTACTCCACTGATCGGTCAGACCCGCTGCCGGCTTAACTTACATGCCCTCATCCCATGCTTCCGCCAGGTCGATGGTCGGACCGTCCTCCGAGTCCTTCTCGTCGACCTTGGTGGTCTGGGCCTCGTCGGTCGGGGCATCGGCCGGTTCGGGATCATCCGTTGCATCGTCCGCTTCGGTGATATCCTCGACCGGCTTGTCGGCGGGTCCGGCATCGGTTGCCGCATCGCCGCCGTCGTCATCATCGTCGTCATCATCGTCCGCGTCGTCCTCGACGGGCGGATCGGCGATGTCGAGCGGATCCTCGACCCGCGGCTGCATGCCGAACGCCTTCTTCACGTCGTCACCGAGGCCCTCGCCGTTGATCGGCCTGCGCCGCGGGATCACGCGTTCGGTGGCCTTGCCCAAGTCATGCATGATCATCCGCTGGATGATGAACCTGGCCGACGATTCCTGTGCCACGTCAGCCCAGTAGGTCCGGCTGGTCATGCGCTCTTTGAGGCGGATGGCCTCGACGAGGTCCGGCCGCAGCGACAGGGCCGCGTCGATGTGCCACAGGGCCTTGTCGCGATTGCCCTTGGCCATCGCCGAGCGGGCGCATCGCATCTGGGCCTGGGCCAGGCGGCTGCGACCCCACCACCGGATGCCCTTGCGGGCGCCAAGGCGGAACCGTTCGACGTCGTTGTGCAGTTGCTCGCTGACGGCTTCGTCGGCGTCCTGGCGGATGATCCGGGGCGTGACGAGGATGATGACCTCTTCACGGTTGGTCACGTCAATGGTGTTGCGCCACAGGGCGCCGAGGTACGGAACATTGCCGATAATCGGCGTCTGCGACCGCCCGGCCGACGATTCCTCGCGGAACAGGCCGCCGATGACGATGGTGTGCCCGTCGCGAACGATGACGTTTGACGTCACCTCTGTGGTCGTCTCGGTGGGCAGGGCGCTGGTGCCGATCTGGGTGACCGAACCGGAAGAGTCCTCCGGGTGGATCTCCAGGCGAACGTGGTCGTCACGCCCGATGAAGGGTCTGACGACCAGGCGCGTACCCGTTTCGAGGAACTCGACGGTCTGGCTGGCGGTGGTCTCGGTGAACGTCGTCGTCAGGTAACCGTCCTTGTTACCGACCATCACCTCGCCCCGCTGCTTGTTGACGACCAGGAGCTTGGGGTTGGCCATCACGTTGACGTCGGTGATGCCTTCCAGGGCCCGCACGAACACGCCGACCTTGTCGCCCATGAAGCCGAACGTCAGCCCACCGGCGGGTACCGCGGAGTTGAAGTCCGTGCGGAAGGTCGCCATGTCGGTGTCGGCTATCGCCGGCGTCGCGGCGCCGGTGGTGACCTGCTGCAAGCCGTTGGTCGTCGAGGCCAGCCCATTGAAGTCGATACCCGCCAGGACGTTGAAGTCCACGCCCAAGGCGTTGTTCTCTGTCAGTCGTGCCCGCAGCAGCGTCGCTTCAATGAGCACCTGGTCCGGCTTGAGGTCCAGTTCGGTGATCGCCGCGGCGATTCGCCGGAGGTTGTCCTCAAAGTCGCGAACGATGATCACGTCGGACGTCGCCAGCGAGTTGCCTCCGGACTCGGTGGAACTGGTCGCGATGCCCGAAGCCGCCGCCGGGGTGATCGCCACGGTTCCCATGTCACTCAACAGCGGGGTAATCAGTACGCGGATGTCTGCCGCATTGCTGTACGACAGGCGGAACAACTGGACCTTCTGCTTCTTCTCGGCCTTGGTGATCTTGGCCTTCTGCTCGACCGTCATCACGTAAACGAAATTGCCCGTCATCGTGTAGGCGAACCCGTTGGCCTCGACGATCGCCTTGAGGGCCTCGACAAACGTCACGCCGTACAGGTCGGCCGTCACCGTGCCGGTGACCTCCTTGGTCGTGATGATGTTCTTCTTGACCTGAGAGTTGAGCATCTCCAGCGCGCCGCGAATCTCGACGTTTCGGATATGCAGTTCGTCAAAGACGCCGGGCGTCGACTCCTTGACGTTTCCCGCTCCGGCATCGGCGGGCTCGCCGCCCTTCGGGGCCTCCGCGCCGGCGTCGGCCGGATCGGCGCCCTGGGCCGAGACGACCGAGGCTGAGAGGAAAACCGTTGCCACCACCACCGCCACCCACACGAGTGACGTACGACGTTTCTTGTCCTTACTCACTTTTCTACTCCTTACCAAGTACCTTACCAGTGTCTGCGTCCATCCAAACCGGGCCACCACAACCCGGGATTGGATCCTGTTTGCACGTTACGTTCCGCCGCCCGATCGACCCTTCCAGTCTTTCATCTGCAGGGTCACCGGGACTCTCTTCTTGATGATCTTCCGTTCGGGGTTCTTCCCGTTGTCTGCCGTGTCAGCCGTCGGCTTCGCCTTGGGCTTGCCCTCCTTCGCGGTCACGACAAACTCGATCTCGTAGGTCTCGTCATCCAGGACATACGCGATCTCGGTCTCGAGCGTGCATTTACGGTTGGTGACCGACATGACGGTGAAGTCCGCGATCTTCTGACCGATGCGGAGGAGGCGGCCGTTGATGATGGCCATCGGCGATGAGCCGATAATCGTGCTCTGGAGCTTCAGGCCGCCGGCCAGCGAACGGGCCCTGGCCCGAAGCAGTTCATTGACCTTCTTCTGAATCGCCTTGTCGTCCACCGGTTTGGGCGTGGCGCCCTTGGGGATACCGACTTCAACCTTCTCACGGTCGGTCAGCGGGAAGGTCTCGGGGCTGTAATGGAACAGATCGCGCGTGATGCCCGGCGTGATCCTGTTGATGTACTCGTCGCGCCTGTTGGCCTGCTCGTGGGCGGCGTCACCGGCCATCCCGTCCAAAGACGTAGGCATGGCGATCTGGGCGGTCGCGACGATCTGCTGCGACGCCGACGCCTTGGCCGGACCCAGGCGTCCGACGATCAGCCGTCCGGCCATCACCGCCGCCACCAGGCCAAGGGCCATCATGATCGCCGTCTTCTTCTTGTCCCGCTGGAGTTCGAGCACCAGTCGGGTGCGCCAGTCCGGCGGGGCGCCTGTTCCTCTTCTGTCAGCCATCTCTATCGCCTCGGTCAGCTCGCGCTGAAGTAGATGTTCAGTTGCAGTTCAATATCCAGCGTGTTATCGACCAGCGTCTTCTTGCCCTTGCCCCCCTTGCTCTCCTTGTCCTCAGCGGCGCCGCCGGGCATGGGGGCGTTGATCGTCAGCCTCTGGACGCGTGTCAGGCGTTCCATCTTGTTGATCTGGTCGAGGAACGCCCCAAGGCTCAGGTACGAGCCCTTGAACTTCATGATGATCGGCAGGGTGTTGAACAGCGGCTCGCGTGCGGGCCGTCCCGGCTCGATGATCTGGTCGGAGAACCTGTCGTTCGACAGGTGCCCGCTGATCTCGCGCAGGAAGCCGCCCAGTTCCTGCTGCTGCGGCAGGCGGCGGTCGAAGTTCTTGTACCGTGCCTTCATCGCTGCCGTCTCGCGGAGGAGCTTGGGCACGACGGCGGCACGGTCCGTCTGCCGTTCGATTTCGCGCTTCTGCGAGACGATCTTCTTCTTCAGTCCGCGCAGTTCCTTGTCCTGCGGGACATAGACCAGCACGACCGCCGCGACGACCCCTGCAATCAGCAGGCCCAACGCGACCAGAGAGTCTCTCGTAAACTGCATCTTCGCTGCCTCTTCCTAGCGGCCCACGTAGCAGCTCGCCTGGAACTGCCTCGCCGTCCGGTTCTTGATCTTCACGTCGCGGCTGTAACCCATGTTGACGTCTTCAAACAGCGGGCAGGCCGACATCTGTCCGATGAAATTGGCCACGTCCACGTTTTTCCTGGCCAGGCCCGTCAGCGTCAGGCGGAGGCGCTTTTCGGTGCGATCCTGTCCACCGGTCGGCTGGCCCGCTGCTCGCGCGCCCGGGGCATGGCTGAGACCGCCGCGCCCGGACGACCCGCCGCCCAGCGCGACGTCCATCGTCTCGACGCTCAGTTGCGTCAGCATCATCGAGGCCGGCAGCAGGCGCTGCAGTTCGCTCAGCAGCATGAAACTGCTCAGGCGGCTGCCCAACTGTTCGTCAATCCGCTGAATGACGTAGAGTTCGGCCTTCTCGCGTTCCAGTTCGCCCCGCCGTCCCAGTTGGAGCTTGATATCGGCATCGCGGGCGCCGAGTTGGGCCAGTTCGGCCCGAACGATCTCGACGCGCTCGTGCCTCAGTATGCCCAGCAGGGCCAGTCCGACCAGGCAGATCGTCAGCATGTAGGTGTGCTTGACGATTCGCCGCTGTCGGCGCCGCCTGGCCTTGATGCGTTCAGGCAGAAAGTCGACGTTCTGCATCGTCAGCCTCCTCATCAACGTCACCGGCCACGAACGCGCCCCTGAAAGCCAGGCCCGCGCAGACCGCCCATTCGGTCACCGTGGCGCGCCGGTTGGCGCCCAGGTCCACCGCAGAGATGTCCACGCCCCGAAGGGGTTCGCCCACCGCTGCTGACGATCCCAGTTGCGTTGTCAGCAGTTCCACCAGCGCCTGGTCGTACGTTTCTCCACCGGTCAGCGTGATCTGCTTGGCCCGAAGCCCACGGAACGTCACCGAGCAATATCGCAGGCACAGGGCGATTTCCCGGGCCAGCGACTCGACCTCGCTGCGGATCGCGTCATGGATCGACCATTCCAGGCTGCTCCGTTCGCGCTCGCCGCCCTGGCCGTCACCCCCACCGTCGGCCAACTGCTCGTATTCATTCATCTTGCGGAGTCGCAGGTCGCGTGCCTCCGGATAGGTCAGGTTGAGCTGGCCGGCCACCGCGTCGGTGAAGCGGCGCCCGCCGATGTCGATGCTCTTGATCAGCACGATCCGCCGCCCCTGGGCGACGATTACGCGGGTCGCGCTGTGACCGATGTCCACGATCACCGTCACGGCCTCTTCGTCCACGCGGCGGCGCAGGTAGCGTTCGAAGCCCCTGAACAGCGCTACCGGCTCGGCGTCGATGGCCTCGGGGGTCAGCGAGACCTGCCTGAGCAGGTCCAGGTGGCTCTCGATAACCTCAGTGGTCGCCGCGAGCATGATAATCTCGTCCCGGGTCTCACTGCCCTGGCGAACCTGTCCGGCGTTGATGCAGTTCAGTTGGTCGGAGGCGACATCGAACCCGAACCGCTCCTTGGCCTCCCACTGGACGGCCCGCTTCAGTTCGTCGGCCGGCATGCGCGGAAGGCGGATGTTCTTGATGTGCAACTCGTCACACCGCAAGGCCGAAACGACCCGCCTGCCGCGGAACCGCCCCTTCTTGAGCATGTCGTTGATGGCCGAGACGGCCAGTTCTTTCCGCTGGGCGGCGTCCTGGTCGCCCGGCGGAGGGAAATGCCACCGCTCAGCGGCCCGCACCTTGACCCGCCCGCCGGACTGGCACATCTGGAGCATCTTGATGCTGTCAGCACCGATGTCCAGCCCGATCGGCCAACGCTTTCCTGGAGAGAGAAAAGACATCCCTCACGTTCCTTTCCTTAACGGAACACTCGAAGCACGAACTCTGCTATCCGAAAGACATACGCATGCCGAAATGCCAGCCCGACGCATCGGCAGTGGCCAAAGAGGCCGTCCGCCCTGTCGGCGTGCGGCACGCGACGTTGCCCTTTCGACGTTCGTGATTCATGCATGTCGTTCATCATCATCCACCGCCTGTGACGGTCACTTTGCCTGTCGCGGCCGCCACGTTGATCACATATTCCTGCGCCCCGCCCTGAAGGGTTATCGCACCGGCATTGTCGGGCGAACCCAACTCGTCAAAGACCACCGCGGTGGCCCCGCCGAAGTCCGCCGACACGATGTCAAGCCCTTCAAACCCTCGCTCAGCCGAGAAGTTCACCACGTAGGCTGTCTTCTTCATCGGGTGAATCAGGGGGCCACTTGCGTTAGACAATACGTAGTATTCCATGCCGGGAACGAACTGGACCGTCACGGGCGTCTGACTCGTAATCGCCGTGTTCTGGGCGTATTGCAGATCGCACGTGAGCATGCGGACCCCCGCGACGGCCGCCGAGTCGTCCGAACTGGAGGCGTACGGGATGACCATCCCCGCCGTCAGTCCGATGATCAGGACAACCACCAGAAGTTCAGCCAGCGTGAACCCATCCGATTGCGGATTCCTCGGGGACCTGCAAGCCTCCGCGACCGAGGAATAGCTACTTCGTCGTCTTTGCCGTCTTCGTTGAGCCATTTGCGCCTCCTGCGGCCTTGCCGTCGTCGGCGACCTTGACCGTGACCTGACCGCTCTTGAGCAGCGTGATCAGTTCGGCGATCTTGGCCGTCGCGCGGTCCTGGGCGCGGATCAGTTGCACGATCTCGGCCTGTGTGCTGTTGTCGAGGAATGGCTTGGTCGCCTGCGCCTGGGGCGCCTGCGGCGTGTAATCGGCCCACAGACCGATGATCAGCACGGTCAGCAGGACGGCAATGGCCGTCAGACACACCCGCGTATAGCCGTCCACGCGGACCTTCAACGTTTCCCGTTCCTTACCCATTTCACTGCTCCTTACCAGAGTCCCAATGTCCTATTCGTCCCACGCCAGTTTCCTGACCGACGGGAGCCGGTTGTCGTAAAGCGATTGAATCTCCGCGGCACTCAATGCGCGATCGAAGACAGCCACCTCGTCAATCTTGCCGCACCAGGGTCTGTCCTTCTTGTCAGACGGATCGCCCCCTATCCAGACCTTCACGCCGTTCTCCAAGGTGATAAAGCCCGTCTTGGCACGACTGCCCACCAACTCGCCGTCCTGGTAGATCCGCATGTGCACCCCGTCATAGGTGGCCACCGCCAGCGTCCACTCCTTCAGCGGGACCTCGCCCGTGGAGGCGGCGAGCTTGGTCGTGGTGCCCTCTTTCTTTTCTTCTGCTTGCTCCTGGTCGTCGTGGGTCTTGAGCCGGAACATCAGCCGCACCTGGCCACCTGCCACCCCGGTATGGATCGACCAGAAGGTCTTCAGAACCGACGTTTCCTTAGACTTGCAGAGGATCCGCGCGTTCTTGCTGGTCAGATGGTTGTGCCTGTCCGGATAGATCCACGCCAGCAGCGTCATGCCCTTGCCCCGGATGTCGAGTTTCGTGGAACCCTCCTTCAGTTCCACACGATCGTCGAACCCGTCGAAATGGGCGGCGGTGTCGCTGTCGTGCTCGATAGCGCCGATCCACCCCCGACCGACCCCATCCTTGTACTCGCCCATCCAGTCGCCCTTGGCGTCGGCGGCGATGTCGGTGACCATGGACTCGCCCAGGCGCCAGTGATGGATCGGCCCCAGATCGTTGAGCGCCGTGGAGTACTGGCTGTCCATGAAAACCTTCATCGTAACGGTCTGTGTCACGCCGTCTGCGGTGGCGCGCCCGGTGACGATGTACTGGCCCTCCTGGCCGTCCACGGCGGCGGATCCGAAGTAGTAGGAGGCTTTCGATGCATCGGCCGAAAACGGCCCCAGGAGCGTCGTGTTTGAACTGGTCATGGACCGCACGTCGGTTCGCAGGAGGTACAGCCCGTGATCGATGCCGGACTCGGCCAGGTAGCGTGCACGCCCGGCCTTGCGGAGATTGTCCGTGCTGACGAGCTTGACGGTGGTCGTCGTGGCAAAGCTCACGCCGAGCACCGTTGCCGACGCCACGAGAATCAGCACCAGCAGCAGGGCCAGCCCCGAGTCATTTCGTCTTCGCCTGGTCATGGTTCGCACCGGCATACTCACTTCGGGACGCTCAGAACGTATGCGCCGTCAACCTCGGAAACGTACTCAACAGCCGGGGCCCGCAGGGCCGTCGCGTCCTGGAGCGTCATCTCGCACTTGCCCTTGCGAGCGGTCAGGCTCATGCGAACCAGGCCGGACAGCGGCCCGTCGGCCGACAGCGAGAAATCGCAGTTCTCGATGTCCGTAGCAATGACCCGCGATTGCCGGTAGCTGTTGCTCATGACCCACATATTCAACGTGTCCGCCGACATGGCCTGGGCGAGGGTGAACTCCGGGTCGTAGGCGTCTCGCAGCAAATCGGACCAATCGTCCGGATAGACAACCTGGTAGATCGTGATCTCGCCCGTAAAGGGGTTGTGTATCGTTATGCGAATCTCGGTCACGTCGATCAGTCCGTTGCTGTTGCTGTCTCCGCCCCAGTAGCACAACACGCCCCCGCCGTTGAACGCCGTGAGGACCAACGGGGCCTTCTCGACCTCCATGCGCAGGTGCCTCATCGCCGTCCGGGCGGTCTGGATGCACTCGAAGGAATCCTCGCCGCGGGAGTACGCCGACGACAACGCCACCGACGCGCCCATCACCGTCAGACCCACCATCGCGGTAATCGAGATCGCGATGAGCATCTCGGCCAGCGTGAAGCCACGTGCTGTTGGATTGGTCATCAGAGGACCGTCCTTTCTCACATCCGATACGCCAGCCGCGTCAGGGTCACCAGCGGCAGGCCCTTGCGGCGTACCGTGACCTCGACGCGAACAAAGTCCGGCGAGTCGGACATATCCTGTCCGGAAACATAGATGTACGTCGTCGTCACGTGACGCGACAGGTCGCCGGCCAGCGGGTCGCCCGCCAGTGTTCCCGTCCCGTCGACGATGGCGCCGGCCTTTTCCTCGTATCTGTGATAGTCATCGATGTTGTCGAACTCACTCCGCGTGCTCTCACCGCTCTCAGGCCCGACGGCACTCTTGCCGTCCGGATCGTCGAACGGCTTGGAGATGATCTCCTCCATGATCTCGTTGGCCAGGCAGACCGCCACCGTGCGCCGCCCGTCGGCCCGCTCGTTGCGGGCCGCGGCGGTGAACGGCGCGGTAACGGCCGTGATCGCCATCGCCAGGATCACCGAGGCAAGCAGGGCCTCGACCAGCGTGAAGCCCTGCGCCGCGGAATGTCGTGGTGTCGTCTTGGGCATCGTGGGCGCTTAGTAGTCGAAGTAATCCTTACCCGCCTGGTCCTCGCCGGTGGCGTCGGCCTTCAGGGTCACCGTCACCGGCTGGTATATCCAGCCGTGGGAGTCGTCGGCCGACTCGGGCAGCGTGCCGTCGTCAGCGATTACCTGAACGCCGGCCTGGCCGTTGATCGGGTTGGTGGGGAACGGCGTCATGTACGGGCCATAGACGTATCCGTCCGTCCCGGGCGAGGCGACGTCGCCTTCGGCAGTCGAGGCCTGGGTCATATGCTCCAGAAAGGCCTCCTCGGTCGGCGTCTGGTCCTCGTCGAGGTCAGGATAGCCCGGGGGCACGCCCAGGTGCTGCCACTTGAACGTCATGATCTGCATGCGCGAGGTCCTGATGTGGTCAGCGAGCATGCTGTTCTGGGCGGCCACGCTGGCCGTCGAGAGCTGAGGGATCACCACCGCGGCAAGGATGCCAAGGATGATCACCACCACCAGGACCTCCAACAACGTGAAGCCTCTGTTGTCAGTCATCGTTCCGCTCCGTCTATCGTCTCGGTCGCGGGACCGGGGCCTCGCGGCCAGTCTTTCGTCCCGCCGCCCTCCGCGGGCGGGCGCGCCCCCCCTGGGCACCCGCCCGTGGGTCGGCAACCCGGCCGGGGCCGACTTCCGTCAGCCCCGACCGGGGTTCTTGCGTCTGTTCAAGCGTCGAGCTTTGGCGACCGTGGCCGCCGCACCGCGCCTATCGTCGCGGCCCTAGCTGGGGACGTTGTCAGCCGAGAACGCGCCGGTGGCGGGGGTGTAGATCCAGCCCTGCCCGGAAGCGGAAGTCGCACCGACAGTGTTTGTGCCCGTGTAAGGGTTCGTGGGGAACTGCTGCAGATACGGGCCGAAGGCGCCGCTGGAGTTCAGCGAGCCGTCCTGGTCGGTCTTGCCCGTCAACTGGTCCTGCATCGTCACGCCCGAGACATTGCCCGGCAGCGCGTCGAGGTGCTGGATCTTCCACAGCTCAATCTGGCTGCGAACGGTCTGGAGATCGCTCTCCAGCGCCGACGCACGGGCGTCGTTCGACGCCTCGGTGAACTGCGGCATCACGACAGCGGCCAAGATGCCGAGAATGATTACGACGATCAGGATTTCAACCAGTGTAAAGCCTTTGCGGGTCATAGTATTGCCTCCAAAAGTCTCTTTGCGTCAGTCGGCCGGACACTCCGGCCAGGTCTTGTCGTCCGCGTCCCTGCGTCGTCTTGCCCTCCGTGGGTGCGGGTCCGGATGAGCAGGCGGTGGCTGGGAGGTCTCATGGCCTCCAAGCGACTGGGTTGACCGTCAACCCATGACACAACGCCCCGTCATCACCGCAAGCATCTGGCCGGCTCGTCCCACCTGCGAACTCACCTCCTGTTCGTGGTCAGCCATGAACTTTCGTCCTGCCAGCAGCCGCACTTTGCCCAATCAGGACAACCGCGGTTTGGTACACCGATCCTCCGATGCGTAGTAGCTTAATCGGCCTTTCGGATCGGGGTCTTCACTAACGAACTGTGTACTTCATCGTTTGTAAGGCAGCTCGGCCGGTGGTGCCGAAGGAAGGGCGCAAAGCAGACACAAACAGGCACGAAACAGCCCGTTTTCTCCGCTCCCTTCGGCAGCTCGGCCGGCCCGATTCCTCGGGCCCCGGCGCTTTGCGTTCCGCAACTCGCTGTCGCGGATTGCCCTTTCGGGGAACTCACGTCGAGGCCCTAAGCAGCCATCGACTTCTGTCGCACACAGAACTCTACAATCCCCATTATCTCCGGACAAATTCCCCGCAGGTTTTTCCTGAAAAAGCGGAGTATCCGTGAAAACGTGGAGGGCACTGGCCCCATATGCAGCGAGGCCGATGCAACTTACCTACTCGAAGCACGCAAGGCCGAGCGACACTCCCCAAGCAGTTGGCGCACCTTGAAGGGTTTGAACAGCACGGCCTTGAGGCCCTCGCGGTTCGCACGGACTATCGAGTGGTTCGGATCGTAACCGAAGGCAGTCATTAGGATTACTGCGGTGGTCTCGCATGCGGACTTTGCGGCCGCAAACACTTCGTAGCCGGTAGCTCCGGGCATCTTGATATCCGAGATGACCAAGTCATAGTGCGTTCGCCCGATCATGTCGATCGCTTCCACGCCATCGCAGGCCACGTCTACCTCGCATCCATGGGGGCGCAGCACGTCGCTGACCGTCTCGCGAATGATCGATTCGTCATCGGCTACCAGAATGCGCTTGCCCTGGAACACCGCGTCGGCCTCGGTCGACTCGCTCGACCTGCCAACCTTGCCAATGATAGGCCCACGCGATAGTTGCGTCAGGACCTCCCGCGCGTGAGCCGCGTAGTCAACGATCAGGTCCAGCCGCTTTCGGAGATCGTCGTGGCCGATGTAGTCCTCCTTGACTTCGGTGGCCTCAGCGATGATATCTTCAATGGGCCCCGCGAGTTCCGTGCATAGCGACCCGCTGAGCTGTGAGCGCGTGTTGAACCGCTCGGTCGCCAGAAGATTCAGGATGTGCAGCGACAGCGCCACGTAGTTGCCGAAGATCTCCGCGAACTGCCTGTCCTCCTCACGAAACGCGCCCAGCCGGTCCGATTCGACGTTCAAGATGCCCACCACGCGGTCGTGGAGGCGCAGCGGAACGGTCAAGGAACTCCGGGCTGCATCGAACCCCCGCATGTACCTGCCGTCACGAGACACGTCGGGGCAGATATAGCTGTTTCCCGTAGCCGCCACATAACCACAAATCCCGTTTCCCTCAGCGGTTGCGAATAACTCATATCGTTCGGCGTCTGCGGAGAGCCCCTCGCTGACGAGGAACTGCAAGCGATTGGAGGCCTCATCGAGGACCAGCAAGCAGAAGTTGCGGTACTCCAGGACCTCCCTGCAGTAGCGCAACACCCGTTCTTCCAGAAGGTTGAGTCGTTCCATCGCGTTGCGTTGGGCCCGGCTGTCGTCCTGGAGGCGGACCAGTTCGCGCCCGGCCCGCTCGATCGCGTTGAGTTTGATCTGCTGGCGACGCTGGCTCGTGGCATCGACGACGACCGCAACGACCTGTCGCAGAAGGCCTTGGCGATCGCGGACCGGCGAGCAGAGGACCTCATAGTACGTTCCGTCGTCCCGCATGAGCGAAAACCGCCTGCTGCGGTGTGCCTCGTCGGGCCCCTGCCCGGTGGCCATCTTCTCGTAGGCCTCAGCGCACAGCCCGCGCAGGGAGTTCATCACGTCGGCGGGGTACTGACTCATCTGGTTGTTGGTCCAGACGAGGTGGCCCTCGGCACCGACAATGCACACGCCATCGCCGATCTCCTCGAGCACGACCGAGGCGTGCTGCATCACGATACCCCGCTCGAGGGGCAGGAAGTCGCCGGTCTCGGCGAGCACGGCGTCGAACCGCCCTTCCCGCATGGCCGCCAGGGCCTCGTCGAGTTCGTGGGCAATGTGGACCTCGAAGTACGACCCCAATGGGCCAAGGATTCCCGCCGAGTCCAGCCCCGGCCCGTCAAGGACCAGGAGCTTTCGCAGACCTGTCTGTTCCGTCATACCGTTCGCGCCACTCACCCCCCAAGCCAATACAGCCCCTGCCTGGGTATCTCTGTAGTATAGCGCCGCGCCCCCTCCGCTTCAACCACGATCGCCCGCGAAGCGATTGCCTGTCGGTTACAGCGCCTTCAGCGCGTCGAGGACCTGCGAGACGGCGATCGTTGATATCGGATCACGTCTTGGCGCAGTCACGCGGGGACCGCGCGGAGCGAAATGCTCAGGACGCGTCGGGCCGAACAGGGCCACCGTCGGCGCCCCGACAGCGGCGGCAAGATGGGAGGCGCCCGAATCGTTGCCCAGATACACCCGCGCGCCGGCGAGCAGTCCGGCAAGAACCGTCAGCGCCGGACAGACGACCGTCGGCACCGTCGCCGTCAGATCCGATACGGTCTGCCCCGACCACCGGTCAAACTCGACCGGCCCCAGGACGAACACCGCCGCACACTCAATCGCCTCGGCGATCGCGAGGAACTTCTCGACCGGCCAACACTTGTCGGCCGCCCCCGCGCCGGGGTGGACTACCGCATAGCCGTCCCCCTCAACGCCACGTTCCCTCAGCATCACGGAGGCCTCCTCCCGCCAGGCCGGCGGCACGGGCCAGCCGTCGGTCATGCACCTGACCGACAACATCTCGCTCCACGTGTCTAACAGGTGACGGTTGCTCGCGTCGGCGGGACGAATCGGCAGGAAGGCCGCCTCGCCCGCACCGCACATCGCCGCCAGTCGAAGCTCCGCCCGCCGGTCCCCCGCCGCGAAACAACTGACCAGCCGCTCGTGTTGGCCCAGAAGGTCCGGCAGGAAACAGTCGCCCGGCGCGGTGTCGGAAAAGACCTCATTGATCGGCAAGGCGTCGAAGTCCATCGCTCGCTGCACCTCGCCCAACCCGGCGAGCAGACGCCCCTTTTCGCCCCCCGCCACAAGCGTCACCGCCCCGTCCAGCGCCGCCAGGAGCCGCCCGAACAGCACCACGTCCCCCAGCGCCCCGCTGTGTACCGCCAGTGTCGTCGGCTCAGTTTCACTCATTGATCCATACCATCCCCCCCTCGATTGGGTGCCGTGGGCGGCGGAGGCAAACCGGGGAACCCCACATTGGGGACCCCCCCCCCGGGGTTGAAAC
>CAZVEV010000030.1:21837-35826 GCA_964625865.1 uncultured Planctomycetaceae bacterium
CGGAGCGAAGCGGAGCAACCACGTTGTGCGTCCGCCGCGACGTGGTTGCTCCGCTTCGCTCCGCAGCCCACGGCACCCCGCACAAATCTAAGATCGTAAATCTAAAATCTACAATTAATCGATCCATCCGCCGCCGAGCAGGCAATCGCCGTCGTACACCACGGCCGCCTGGCCCGGCGTGACGGCGCTGACCGGCTGGTCGAACGCCACCTCGAACGTCTCGTCGCCCGTGATCGTCACGCGCCCGGGCGCGCCGCGGTGGTTATAGCGAATCTGAACCGTCGCATCGAACGTGCCCTCGACATCCGCATGCCAGTTCGCCCGCGAGGCCGTCAGGCGTTTGGACATGAGCAGCGGCCGGGGCCCGATCGTTACGGTGGCGGTCGCCGGATCGATCGCGGTAACGTACATCGGCTCGCCCGCAGCCACCCGCAGGCCGCGACGCTGCCCTATCGTATACCGCGCGTACCCCTCATGCGTGCCGACGACCTTCCCCTCGTGATTGACGATCTGGCCCGGGGCAAGGGCCTGCGGGGCGCGGGCGGCGAGCAGTTGGGTGTAGTCGTCGTCGGGCACGAAGCAGACTTCCTGGCTGTCGGGCTTGTCATGCAGGGCCAGCCCCAACTCGCGGGCGATCTCGCGAACGTGGGCCTTGTCGGGCATCTCGCCGATCGGCAGGAGGATCCGCCCCAGCAGCGACCGGTCGATCCCGAACAGCGCGTACGACTGGTCCTTGGCGCCCGCCGCCCCACGAGCGATCCACGGCCCACCGGGCCGGACCGCGACGATCCGCGCGTGGTGCCCCGTGGCGATGTATCGCACGCCCAGCGAATCCGCCCGGCGCACCAGGCGCCCGAACTTGATCAGGCTGTTGCAGTGAACGCACGGGTTCGGGGTGCGACCGGCGAGGTACTCGGCCACGAAGTTGTCGATCACGGGCGCAAATGCGTCGGCCAGGTCCAGCACGTACAGCGGGATACCCAGTTTCTCCGCCGCGCGGCGTGCGTCGGCGGCGTCCTGGGGGGTGCAGCATCCGCGCGAGGTGGCCCCGTCGACGTGCCCTGCCGCCCCGAGACACATGAACACGCCCGTCACGTCATAGCCCTGCCGCGCCAGCAGCCCGGCGGCGACGGCGGAGTCCACCCCCCCGCTCATCGCCACAATCACTTTGTCCTTCGCACCGCTCATCGCGATCATTCTAACTCCCGCGGCAGCCAAACCCAACGCCCGCGCCGAACACCCGGTCAACTGAATCGCCTCAACGGTCGATAAGTGACACACGGGGCCGGTGCGGCCCGGAAGTTCAGGGAGAACGATTATCAGCGACAGTGTAGAGACCGTATCGGACGAGCTGGCCGAGGCGACCGCCCCCGCCGCCGAACACCAATGCCCCCGCTGCGAGATGTCCGTCGACATCGACGCCGAGTTTTGCCACCACTGCGGCGCGAAGGTGGGCGAACACGTAGCCGTGCCGTGGTGGCACGTCCATCGGCGGATGTATGACTGGACGCTGGCCTGGGCGTATCGCCCGTCGGCCCAGCGGGCGCTGTTTTGCCTCAGCTTCGCCGAGAGCAGCTTCTTCCCCGTCCCGCCCGACGTCCTGCTGATGCCGCTCGTGCTCGGTAATCGGGCGAAGTGGTTTCGCTTCGCCTTCCTGTGCACGCTGGCCAGCGTGATCGGGGCTTTCCTGGGCTACCTGATCGGGTATGCGGCAATCGACCTGGCGCTGATGATCCCGGGCGTGGACCAGGCAGGTATCGACTGGCTTCAGGGCCAGTTCGAGGCCAACGGCGAACTGTACGTCTTCGTCGCCGCCCTGACGCCCATCCCGTTCAAGCTGCTGACGATCACGGCGGGCGTGGCGAGCATGAACCTGGTGGTCTTCGCGGCGGCCTGTATCGTCGGGCGGGCGATGCGGTTCTTCGCGGTGGCCTGGCTGATGCACCGGTTCGGGCCGACCATCACGCCGTTCATCGACAAGTACTTCAACAAACTCGCGCTGCTGTTCGCCGTCCTTCTGGTCGGCGGGTTCGTCGCGGTCAAGTACGTCTTCTGACGCACGTATCATCCCGATCCCGATGTACGTCGGGACCGGGATCTCGCCCGTGACCTGACGTACCATCCCGATGTACATCGGGATCTCGCCCGTGAGGTCCGGGCGAGCCCCGTGGGCTCGCCGCTGGCCACTGAAGTGGCCAGCCCTCGGGTGCGCTTCGGGACGGGCCCTACTTCGCGGTCGGGTTCATCATGCGACCCATGAACAGGACGCTGCCGCTGGTCTTGTCGCGGATGACGAACAGGAAGGGGCGGTCGGCTTTGAACGTCGGCGTGAACGGAACGGTCATCCGCACGGAGGTCACGCCGACCATCATCACCGCCGTTGCGGCGGCGGCCTCGGTGCCCTTCTCATTGACGTCGACGAACGCCTTGTGGATGACCTTCGAGATGTACAGGCGGTCCATGGGGTTCGTGCTGGCACTCATGCCGGAGAAATCCGCCCCGTTGGCTGCACGGGGGTCGGTGAATGCCCGGACCATGCCCATCGCCTTGAGCGTATTGCCCAACTTGTACTCGGTCTCGAGCTTGAACTTCGGCACGAACGTATGGACCTTGCGCTTGACGCCCTTGCCGATCCACCCGGCCAGGGCGGCCGGCGTGAGGGTCTTCTCAAGCGCCGCCAGACCGTCCGCGCTGTTCGGGGCCACGAGCACCATGGAGATCTCGTCGCCCTTGTAGGGCAGTTCGAGCATGGCGAAGCCGTCCTTGCCGGGATACAGGCCCTTCTTCTGGGCGCGCTCGATCATCCGCGGCGTGTTGAAGAATGAGCCGTTGGCGTTGAAGGCGGCGTACCGCCCCGCTTCCAGGTCGCGGGCGCTCATGATGGGCGTCTTGACCGTCTTGCCGCCGGCCAGCGTAAACGGCAGGTCCCGGGTGTCGGCTTCCTTGAACGGGACGGCCCAGTCGCCCTTGAAGTAAATCGCATTGGTCAGCACCAGGCGCAGCAGGCGGGCCTGTTGCGGCGACAGCTTGGGGATCAGGTCCTTGATGCGGTTGTTGGTCTGGTCCTCGACCCACGTGTTGATCTTCGCGCGCTCGGCAGGGAAGTTGTTCTTGAAGTCGGCAGGGAATATCCCGCCCGTGCCGTAGTGCGTGTTGATCGTGTCGACGTACTTCTTAAGGAATGGATAGGTCTTCTCGCCCCACAAGGCATTGGCGATGCGGAGTTCGTACTGGTCGACTGCTGCCGAGGCCTCGTTCAGCGCCTTGGCGGCCTTCCGCTCAGCCTGCATCGCCTTGCCGAGTTCTCGGTAGTTGCGCTGCTGGCGGAGTTGCTTGACCTTGGCCTTGGCCGCGTCGAGGGCCTTGCGACATTCAACGATTCGCTGTCGGGCAGCCTGCACGGCCGTTTCGTCTTTGTCCTTGCCCGTCAGCCGCGCGTTGAGCTTGCCCATGCCCACGTGAATCAGCGACGTCTTCCACGGGATCAGTTGCGCATCGGCGCCGATGCGCCGGGCCGCCTGCGGGAAGCGCAGAACCTTGCCCATCTCGGCGGCCGTCGGCCCGCGTGCCCCCTCTGCCGTCATCGCCAGCGCGCTGGAGATCGAATACGGCGAGAAGAACATATTCTCCCCCGCATTCTCACCGGACAGTTGGCGATAGATGTCGAAGGCGAAGTCGCTGTTGGCCTTGACCGCAAGGGCCGTCGGCTGGGCGCCGGCCTCGGCAGCCAGCAGGTCGTTCGCCCCGCCGGTGACCGTGCCCAGCGCGTTGCTCAGCGTCACCACGCCGGTCAGTACGAGAACTCGTGTCAGCTTGGTCATGCGTGTTCCTTTCTGTTGGGGTGTCTCTTCGTGCGTGCCAATGTAGAATCGCGTACCGGTCGCCGATGCGACGGCCACGGGGGTCTCGATCTTAAGAGCAGCCGGCGTCGCCCCGGCGGCAAGCGGGGCGGATTCGACGAGCAGTTCGCCCCGGTCCAGACGGATGCTCTGGTCGGTGACGACGCTGCACTCGGCATCGCCGATCGGCTGAACGCGCCATCCGGGCACGCGCAGCACCGGGGCCACTGGCGCCGGCACGTGGGGTTTGACCTTCACCACGGACGGCCCGGAAGGCGACCCGTCGCGCGTGGCGAACCAGACGGTTGCCCCGACCGCCAGACACGCCGCGGCGGCTGCCGCAACCCACGCTGCGCGGCGCCGAACCGTCAACCGTCGACCGCCCGTCTCGCGGGCCAGTCGTTCAAGGATCCGCCGCTCGCCCTCGGGCGACAGCGGGTCCAGCGGTACCTGGCGCATTTCGGCTTCGAGCGTGTCCCATGGGTCCGGCATGGTCATGTCTCCTGCCCCAGCCGCCGGCTGAGCGTTCCCATCGCGCTGCGGTACGTCGCGTGGGCCGTGCTGCGCGGAATGCTCATCACCCTGCCGATCTGGCCGAACGTCATCTCGCCCCAGACCTTCATCACGACGACCTCGCGCTGCGGGCCGGGCAGGTCGTCCACCGCCTCGCGTATCCGGGCGTGGCGCTCGGACTGCTCGACGACGTCCGCGGGCGTGGCGATCTCCCGCGGCGGACGGGCCTGGCCCTCGTAGCGCTGTCGTCTGCTGTGTGATCGTCGCCAGTTCATTGCTGTATTCCGCACACACCGGTACAGGTACGTCAGGGGATGGCGCGTAGACTCCCTGTGCCTCCAGAAGTTCACGAACGCTTCCTGGAGGACGTCCTCGGCGCTGGCGTGGCCGTTGACCCACTGGCGGGCATAGGCCAGCAGTTTGTCTCCGTGCTCAC
Organism: uncultured Planctomycetaceae bacterium; assembly: GCA_964625865.1. Taxonomy (GTDB): domain Bacteria; phylum Planctomycetota; class Phycisphaerae; order SM23-33; family SM23-33; genus CAZVEV01. Next base: position 26,626 of record CAZVEV010000030.1, read on the forward strand.
GCAGCCAGTATGCCGGATCGTTGTCCAACGGCGTCATCTGCACTCTTCACTGTTATAGACACCGCAGGCGGGACGTTGTCCAGAAGGATTCGCATTTGAACGTTGAATAACCGCGGACGCCCCACAGCATCCCGGCCAAGCCCCCTGGCCACCCCGTAGCCGCCTGCCGGACGCGAATACGCCCCTCCCCCCTCCTGCCGACACAAAGTCGGCTAGGCCGCATCCTCGTGCGTGCTGGAGGAGGCCCCCGGGGATCTACGGGCGGACGAAGGCGAGAACGACGAAGTAAAGCGAAACAGGCCGTCCGGGGGCGAGACCGGGTTGCGTTGTGACCGTGACCGAAGGCCCAGCCGCCATCGAGGTGGCTCGTGTCTCACGGCGACTGCCCACAGGCGGGCAACCGGCCGCTGAAGCTGCCAGTCCCGCCTCGCGCACAGGGGCTGGCAACTTCAGTGGCCAGCGGCGAGCCCGCGGGGCTCGCCAGAACGGAACACAGACCTGCCAACCAGGCCGCCCCCCCAGGATGCTTGCCCCGTCACCGCACGCGGCGTATGCTCGTGGTGTCATCACGGAGAACAGCCATGACCATACCTGAGGACGAACGGGCAACGTTGATCTCGCTGGCCAGGGCCGCCGTCCGGGCGGCCGTCTGCGGCGAGCCGCGACCGACCGTGGATAACCCCGCCGGTGTGGTCGGCCAGGAGCGCGGCTGCTTCGTCACCCTCACCAACGCCGGACGCCTCCGCGGGTGCATCGGCACGTTCCAGCCTCGCGGCCCGCTGGGCGAGATGATCGTCGAGATGGGCGCCGCCGCCGCTCGCGACCCTCGGTTCGTCACCGATCCCATCACCCCCGGCGAACTGGACGAACTGACGGTCCAGGTCTCGGTCCTGTCCCCCCTGACGCCGACCGACGACCCGCTGGGCCTGACGATCGGCGAGCACGGGATCTACGTCGTCCGCGGCCACCGGTCCGGCTGCTTCCTGCCCGAGGTCGCCACCGACCAGCACTGGACCGCCGAGCAGTTCCTCTCCTACTGCTGCGCCCACAAAGCCCTCATGCCCCCCGACGCCTGGAAAGACCCCGACACGACGGTCTATCTCTTCACCTCCGAGAAGTTCGAGACCTGACCGCCCCGCTCCCCGCCCTACCGGAGCACCGCGTTTGTAGCCACCGAATAATCTCTTGCCCTGCGCGTGATTCGTGCTTGACATCGCCTGGTCCGGACGGATATAATTCTGGTCGAGTCAGGCGCATCGGGTTGAGCCCCCAGGCGCCGCAGGATGGGCCTTCCACCGCGAGGGTCGCGGAATGCAAGCCCCCCTGTTGCTGAACACGCATGTATATGCAGGCCGTTCAGCCTTCCCCCCGCGGGCAGGCCGCCCGGCCGACACCAGGGTCTCGAGCACAGACCCGCAACGCCGCCCGGCCGACACCAGGGTCTCGAGCACAGACCCGCAACGCCGCCCGGAGGGCGGAAGGAGTTTGGACATGTATAAAACGATCGTTGCACTGCTTGGTGTAGCCCTGTGTGCCGGGACGGGCGCGGCGGGAATCCTCGACGTGGATTTCGACTCGCTGGCGACCGGCGTGATTGACGGCGGCGGGGCGACGACTGCCCAGTTGAACGCCGCCACCACCGGCGGCACGTGGGACCTGAACTCGGCCGCGACGCACCAAGTCCAGGCCGACGACGACGGGACGACCGACAAGGGCTTCTCGAGCCGGGCCGGCAGTGCGATGTGGGGCGCCGGCCTCGACCTGGACACCGCGGTGGACATCAGTGAGATGACCAGCGATCTGGTGATCACCTTCACCACGGGAACGACCGATGGCACGGGCTTTACCCGCGATGCGCACTGGAAGCTCTTTGACGGTGCGACCCAGCTGGTGGATATCGAGATTGACGATGGCAAGGTGTTTCTTAATGGGAGCAACAAAGGGACGCTGTTCGCCGGCAGTGACGGCCATTCCATCGGTACGATCTGGGATACATCGTCGGGATTCCTCCTCGATTTCTCGATCACGATCGACAGCGCCGGCAACGTGGACCTGTCAGTCAACGATCATGGCGGGTCGGGTTCCACCGACACCGTAACGGGCTCGACGACGATCGCCTCGACGGCCAATATCGACCGCCTCGAGACGAAATGGGACAATGCGAGGTCTAATCCCCAGATGGGCATCTACTTCGGCGAGATCTCGATCGTCCCCGAGCCGGCGACGCTGGCCGTGCTGGCGCTCGGCGGATTCGGCGTGATGACGAGACGGCGACGCCAGGCGTAGACGCGGCGGCGACCGCACACTGACATCGGGGCGGGACACGCGCTTGGGCGCATGTCCCGCCCCGCTTCGTTTACGGACGCATGCGAGGCCTCTGGGGTGCATCGGTCCAATCGCGAGTCGCCCATTTCGCCCCCGGCGATCACACCGGGGGGATCCGTTCGAACACGAACGCGCTACGATGTCATATCGAGCGAAGCAGGGCGTGCGGATGCGCGCGTGCGGACGCACTGTGCGGATGCGCGCATGCGGACGCACTGTGCGGACGCGGGGAACCCCCGGGTGTATTCACCCGGGGCGAAATGGGGGCGTGCTCGACTTGTGCATTGGACGGTGATAGACTCGGGGGCGTGGTTCCGATCAACTGAAAGGGTCGTCCATGATGCGTCTTGCGAAGAATCGGAGTGTTCTGTTCGTTGTGGGGCTGATTGGGGTGGCGGCGATCTGGGGGGCGTCGTTGGCGGCCAGGAAGCGACCCGCCGCCAAGAAGCCCGCCATCGTTCCGTTCGCGCCAAAGGTGGTCTCATCGCCGGTGACGGCTGACGAGTTGGGCTTTGACGAGATCATCTTCGTCAAGCGCAAGCCGTATTCGTCGGACCACTACTACACGGACATCAACAACGGCACGAGCGGCGACCGGTTCGTGCCGGAAAACGGGATCTACGTGATCAACCTCCGCACGAAGACCGAGCGGCCGGTCGTGACGGCCGCCCAGATGCCCGGCGGGAAGGGGTTCATCGGCAAGATCACGCTGTCGTTCGATGCGAAGAAGGTTCTGTTCGACTTCCGCGAGACGTCGCGCTCGGGTTTCCGCATCTGGGAGGTCGGGGTGGACGGCAAGGGCCTGCGCCAGATCTCCCGGGCGCCCGCCGACGAAGCGGCCAAGGTGGCCCGATGGCGGAGGGGGTGGCATACCGACGACATTCACCCATGCTACCTGCCCGGGGGCAAGATCATGTTCTCCTCGACGCGGAGCGAGCGGACGGTCCTGTGCGGCGGGTCGGCGGCCCTGGTGGCCCCCACGCTTCACCGGATGAACGCCGACGGCACGGGCGTGGAGCAACTGACCAGCAGCCTCGTCAGCGAGTTCTGCCCCGTCGTGCTGTCCGACGGGCGCGTGATGTACCACCGCTGGGAGTACGTCGACAAGGGCGCCCGCGTGGGCAAGACGATCTGGACGATGCACCCCGACGGGGCCATGCCGCAGGAGGTCTACGGCGGGGCCGACGATACCACAACGGTCTACATGTACCCCCAGCCGATGCCCGGCGACGACGGGCGGATCGTCTGCGTCGGCACGTGCCATTTCCCCCAGGGCGGCTGCGTCGGGGCGATCATGCTCATCGATGCAACACACCCCAACCGCGCCCGGGGCCCGGACCCGGACGAGAAGGGCTATCGCCAGTGGGACAACCGGTACGCCGTGACGAACCTCACGCCGCACACGTTCGTCGAGCGGCGGACCGAGCCGGGGTGGCACTTCCGGACGACGGAAGGGCGCTACGTGCACAACCGCAACGGGCAGAGCGGGCACCTGTACACGCACCCGTGGCCGGTGAGCAAGACGCAGTTCCTGGTCTCGTACAAGGTCAAGGCGGCCGACCACTACAAGAACGCCCCGAACGCCTACGCGCTGGTCCTGCTCGACACGAAGGGCAATCACCGGCTGGTGCACACCGACCCGGGCGGGAAGTACTCGTGCTGGCACGCCACGCCGCTAGTGGCGCGGAAGACCCCGCCGCAGATCCGGCCGAATCGCAATCCGGAGATCGCCAGGCGCGGCAAGGCCCTGTGCGTCGTGACGGACATCACGGCCGGCATGGACGGGGTCAAGGCGGGCGAGGTCAAGTGGCTGCGCATCAACGAGGCGGTCCCGCGGTATTGGTCGACGGGCAGGCGCTGGGGCGGCGGGCAGAGCAGTTCGGGCTGGAAGGCCGCCCTGTGGGTCCGCGTCCAGTGGGGCGTCGTGCCGGTTGAGAAAGACGGATCAGCCAGCTTCGAGGTGCCCGCCGACCGCAACATCTTCCTGCAGGCGCTGGACAAGGACTTCCGCGAGATCCAGCGCGAGCGGACGTACGTCAACTTCAGGCCGGGCGAAGTGCGGGCCTGCTCGGGCTGTCACGGCGGCTCGGGACGACTGGCCGCCCCGCCCACCGGCGCCAAGCCGCTGGCCCTGCGCCGCGGGCCCAGCCCGCTTCAGCCCCAGCCGTGCGACCTGGTCGCAAACGGCGGCGACGGGCTGGCCGGACAGGTGATCCACTACCCAGCCGACATCCAGCCGATCCTGGACGCCAAGTGCGTCAAGTGTCACGGGGCGGGCACCAGCGCGAAGGAGCCCAAGGGCAAGCTGCGGCTGACCGGCGAGGCCACGGCGCACTACAACACGTCGTACCAGGAACTGGCGAGCAAGCAGTTGGCCGGGCCGATCATCCCGGAGTTCACGTCGTTCAGGCAGGGCGACCGGGGCAACTACAACGGCGCGTTCCTGCCGCCCAGGAGCCTCGGGTGCGCCAAGAGCGTCATGATGAAGATCCTGACCGACCGCAAGCACACCGCCAACGCCAAGGACGACCACACGAAGATGCTCACGCCCCGCGAGATGATGGTGTTGCGCCGCTGGGTGGACAGCAACTACCAGTTCTACGGCAGCTACTACGGGCGGCGCCACGGCAAGTGGGCCAAGGGCGACCCGAAGAGCGCGGCCTACGACGCAAAGGACTTCCGCCGCAAAGCCACCTTCGCCGAAGCCGTCAGTCAAGTCGCCCCGCCGTGGCACAGATAGGTTGGGTGATTGGTTGACTGGTTAACTGGTTGATTCGTGCGGCGCGCAACGAGTTGCACCCGGGAGGGACTGAAGTTCCGGGTGCCGTGGGGTATCGGCAGGCGAGACAACCGTCCCGCTAGAGCGACAGCACATACGCGGCAAGGTCGACCCGCTTCTGCATCGTCAGGTTCGCCGTCGCGCCGTGCTGGTTCCTCGGATTGTGCCTCGGCGACAGCACGTCGAGCATGGTCGCCGCCTGACCCGCGTGGAGGTACGGCGCCGTCCGCCACACCTCGCGCAACGTGGGCGTGTCGAACTTCTCCCGCCTCTCGCCCGGCCGGGCGCCGACGGCCGTCCCCACGTCGTGCTTCTTCAGGTCGGTCAAGAGCGGTCCACTGTGGCACTCGGCGCACCCGGCGGTCGCAAACAGCTTCTTGCCTCGCTGGGCAGCCGCGTTCAGCTTGCCGTTGACCAGGTACGGGCTGGGCACGGGCTTGAGCGACTTGAGATACGTGTCGATCGCCACCGCGTCCGCCTCCGGCCGAATGCCAAACATAACGAAGCGGAGCTGCGCCCGAACGGCCACTTCCGCCCTTGCCCTGACGCCCGTGATCATCGACGGCGGGGTCTTGTGGGCCAGCAGCAGCGACTTGGTGTTCTTGGCATTGTTCATTCCGTCGCCCGGCATGTCCCAGTGCAGCCCGCCCGCTCGCCCGTCAGGATGGCAGGTGGAACAACTCATCCACGTCTGGAAGCACATGCGTGCATCGTTGAAGAGCATCTCGCCTCGCCTGGCCCTGGTCATCTCCCGCTCGGGCCCCAGGGCGATCGGCTCGACCCGCGGCCGAATACGGGGTGTGATGTCCAGCGCGGAGAGGCTGTCGGTGAAGTACTCGCCCACGAACGCCCTCGTGCCCACTACCGCGATGCAGCGGGGTCCGCAGCCGCTGAGCTTCACACGTCTGCGGCAATCAATCAGGAACGCTAGGTTGTTCGGCACGTCGTCGGCTTTCCCCTGGGTGGTGGCGCGGGAGAGCTTGGCCCGCAGGCGCGGGAAGTCGATCACGCTCAACTCGTGCGTGCCGCCGTGGGTGACACACAGGGTCTTGCCGTCGGCCGTCCACCCTGCCGCCCATGGATCGGCCGCCCCGTGATCCACGTCGTCCAGAAGAATGGTGTTGATCTTCAAGCGATTAGCCACGTCGATGAGGGTCACAGCGTTCGTGTTCATCCAGCCGCGCTCTAACGCAATGGCGGGCAGGTGAAATCTGGCGAACGTATGGGTCACCGCCGCGTACTCGCCGTCAGGCGAGACCCGCACGCCGCGCAATCCCCGCGATCCGTCGGGCAGCGGGATGCTCGCGGCGATCTTCCTGGCGGCCGTGTCGATAATCGAGACCTCGGCCGCGACGCGTTTGGCGTTGGCCGGGCCGGTCGGGAGGTGGTTGGCGACGATCAGGACCTTGCCGTCCTTCGACAGGTCGGCACTGACCGGCTGGCGGCGGACGTCTATCGTCGCGGTCTGCCTGCCCACCGCGACGTCCACCACGCCGATGGCGTTGTTGAACCGGTTGCAGACGTACACCGTCCTGCCGTCGGGACTGACCACGGGCGACATCGGCGTATGGCCGACGGGTATCCGAGCGACGACCTTGCGGGAGGCGACGTCGACGACGCACAACGTGCCCGCCGCCCCGCCGGCGGTGACGTACAAGCGGCCCCCGTCCGGCGAAATCGCCACGCCGCTAACGGGCAGGCCGATCGCAACGTGCGCGGTGACCTTGCGGGTCACGATGTCCAGGACCGCCACCCGCCCGGCGGTGGCCTCGGCGATGTAGAGCGTCTTACCCGCCTTGTCGGCCACCAGCGCGATTGGAGAGAGGTACTTCGGCTCGACACGCTCCGGCGAACCAGCCTGTTGCGCCGTGGTGGGAGCAAGCACCAGGTGCCCGATGACCGTCCCGATCGCCATCACGACCAGCAGTCCTGTTCGAGCACCTGCCGCCCTGCCCCCGCCCGCCCATTGCCGCACGTCCGTCCGATCAGTCATGATTACACCCCGCGATGGTGGACCCATGATGAATAGAACGCTCGGCGATGACGAACGGACCGGGCGGACCGCGAGGGCCCCGTTCGTGGGGGATCCCACAGGGCGGAGCCCGTGGGCGTTTGTATGCGCAGCGGGAACGACGGGCGTCGATCTGTCTGCGCCGCGGGAACGGCGAGCGTCGATCTGTCTGCGCCGCGGGAACGGCGAGCGTCGATCTTACGATCGACCGTTAAACACTGCGCGGGCGCGGCGATGCTTCCGGGTACGCTATCCGGACGCACGCGGCTTGCTGGCGCCGGGCGTGTTGGTCTTGCGCTTCTTCTTGCGTCCGCTGGTCTTGCGTTTGGCGGGGGCTGGGGCGTTCTTGGCCGGCAGGCGGGCGGCGAGGGCGGCTTTGACCTTCGCCAGCGACTTATCGCCCGCGAGGTTCGTGTACTCCTGCGGGTCCTTGCTGTGGTCGTACAGTTCCTCGCTGCCGTCGGCGTAGCGGATGTAGCGCCACCGCTCGGACCGCACCGCGTGGTTCTTGTACCCGTACGAGGTGATCGCCACGCCCTCCCATTTCGCCTCCGGGTCCTTCAGCAGCGGGCGCAGGGACTTGCCCTCCACGTGGTCCGGTATGTCGACCCCGGCCGCGTCGCAGAGCGTCGGGAAGATGCTCATGAAGTCGACGGGGCGCTTACAGAGCCCCCCGCCCTTCGTGACGCCCGGCACGACCCAGATCATCGGCGCGCGGGTGGCCTCTTCCCACAGCGTGAACTTGCGCCAGTGCTCCTTCTCCCCGAGGTGCCATCCGTGATCGCCCCACAGCACGATGATCGTCTTGCCCGCGTGCGGGCTTTTCTCCAGTCCGTCGAGCAGTCGCCCTACGTTGACATCCACGTAGGCGATCGTCGCGAGGTACGATTGGATGGCGTCCTTCCAGCGGCCGGACTTGAGGAACCGCGGATGGTCGCTCGTATTGCCTATCTTCTGTCCCCTCGGCGGGACGTCGGCCAGGTCGTTCTTGATGTGCGGCGGGAGCTTGATCTTGTCGCGCGGGAACATCTTGGCGTACTTCCGCGGGACGGCCCACGGCAGGTGCGGCTTGACCAGTCCGCAGGCGAGGAACAGCGGCTTGTCGCGCTTCGTGTTGAGCTGCTTGATGCAGAAGTCCACGGTGTGCCAATCGCCCAGGTCCTGGTCCTTCATGTCCAGGGGCAAAGGCACGTGGTAGCCCTGGTACTTCTCCGCCCCGCCGTTGGAGGGTTTGACCATCTTGGGGTAGTTATCCCACTCCGAGGCGTACACGGTCTCGGCGCCGCCATGGCTGTGGTAGATCTTGCCCATCGCCGCGGTGTAGTAGCCGGCCTTGCGGAACGTCGCGTTCAGCGAAACGCCCTCGGGCACGTGGTTCTTCCAGGTGTGCCCGTTGAGATAACACCCGGTCGTGCTCGGCCTCATGCCTGACATCAGCGACGCACGCGACGGTTCACACGCCGGGGCAGCGCAGTGGGCGTTGGTGAACGAGACGCCCATCTTCGACAGGCGGTCGATGTTCGGCGTGCGGGTCTGCGGGTTTCGACCGGTGTAGCCGACCCAGTGGTTCAGGTCGTCGATCGCGAGGAACAGCACGGTGGGCTTGTCGCCCGTGGTCGCCCTGGCCGCCCCGCTGCGCCGGGGCCACATCGCCATCGCCCCCAACCCCATCGCCGCGGTCATGAACTGTCGTCTTCTCATCATGCGTCCTTGATCCGACCGATCGCCCGGCCACTTGGTCCAGTGAACACGCATTCTCCGCGTGGGCACTCTACTGCCCCGCCACAATCGCGTCAACCGCGGCCGGGTCACCCTTCACAATAGACACAGGGCGACCCGGTGAACGGGCCGCCCCGTATGACGTCTCTGATACATCTACAGCTTACGTCTATGCGCTCTTCCCCTCAAACCGGGGCAGGTACGCTTAGCTTCTGCGACGACGGCGGGCGAGAACGCCCAGACCGCCCAGCGTCAGCATCACCATCGACGCCGGCTCGGGGACGTACTCGTAGATCACCTTGACCGTGCCCTCGGTAATGCCGGGGTTGGGGTCGATCGGCCCGTAGCCGCCGGTGGTGCTTAGGTA
>CAZVEV010000031.1:0-21883 GCA_964625865.1 uncultured Planctomycetaceae bacterium
TCCCGTCAGGTCGACGCGCCCGCGTTGACCTACGCATTATCCGGATGAGCCAAAAAAGACGATGCACTGCGGACGCGCAGAACTGGTCGCGACAGCGTATGCAAACGCCAGTGTGCCTCCGCCGGACGATACGGGGTATGGCGCCCGACGCGCGGGAGCATGGCGCGGGGCGATAGTGTACAATGGAGCGCAGGTGTGCAATGCAGATAGTCGTACTGGTAGCGATGGGCGTTTCGCTGCTGCTCCTGGCCGACACGGCGCCGCTTCGCGGGGCGCCGGCGTGGGCGGTGGCCTTGGCGGGCGTCGGATACTGGGCTGTCACGGCGGCCCTGTCGGGTGCGTGCTCCGCGCTGGCCCTCCGCGCCGTGGCGGCGCCGCCTGAGGCCAACCGCCGCGCACTGCGCCGCCGCATGCTCCTGACCCTTGCCACGCGTGCCTGGCTGGTGGGGGGGCTGGCCGGGCTGATCCTGCTCGGCTACGGACGGTGGATCACGCAGGACCTCGGCCTGGACCGTTGGCCCCTGGCGTCCGAAGCCGCCGCCGTGGCGCCCTTTGTCGTCGCGCTGCTGCTGAACTGGGTGCTCGAGTATCCGCTGCACCGGATGACCCGGCTCCGGCTGGCCGGGGCGATGGCCCTGACCGATCGCCGCCCCCCCCCGATCTGGACACTGCGCCAGTTCCTGGCCAACAACGTCCGCCACCACCTGCTGTTCATCCTCGTGCCCGTGGGCCTGATCGTCGGAGTGACCGACGCGCTGGAACTCTATGTCGGGCCCCGCCTTCCGCGCGAGTCGGGGCCGTGGATTCTCGCCGCCGGATCGTTGGCCGCCGCCGCCGGCGTCTTCGTCATCTCGCCCCTGCTGATCGTGCGCATCTGGCGGACCGAGCGCCTGGAAGACGGTCCCCTGCGACGCGAACTGGAGGCCATGTCGCGCAGGATGCACCTGCGCTATCGCGACATGCTCGTCTGGAAGTCCGGCGGCGTCATTGCCAACGCCGGTGTCATCGGCCTGCTGCCGACGCTGCGGTATGTCCTGCTCAGCGACGCCCTGCTGGCCCAGATGCCCGACCGCCACGTCCGCGCGATATTCGCCCACGAGGCCGGACACGTCAAACACCGGCATATCCTCTTTGCCGTGCTCTTTGTTCTCGTCGTCGTGACGTTTTGCAGCCTGACCGCGGAGGTCGTCGAACGCGTAGTGGGAATGACGATGTGGCAGGGCCAGGGGATTGCGCTGGCCCTGGTGGCGGTGAGTTTCGCCGTCGGCTTTGGCTGGATCAGCCGACGATTCGAGCGACAAAGCGACGTGACGGCGGCCTGGGTCTCGTCGTGGGAGCATGACGACGGAGTCGATGCCGACGACACCGTCACGCCGGCCGGGGCCGAAGTCTTCGCCGAGGCCCTCGAGGGCGTGGCCTATCTCAACGGCATGCGGGTCGCCGGGAGCAACTGGCGTCACGGGTCGATCGCCTGGCGGGTCAGTTACATCCGGTGGCTGGGCGGGCGCCGGGGGTCGCGGCGCGAGATCGACCGCGTCGTGCGGCGCATCAAGGGCGTGGTCCTGCTGGGTCTGGCCCTTATGGCGGGGGTGACGGTGTGGCAGGTGCTGGCTGAGATGTAAGGACCGCGCCCCAACGCGGAAGACCGATCATGCAGAACAAGACGGCCATTATCACCGGCGCATCGAGCGGGATCGGACGAGCGACGGCGTTGGCGTTCGCCCGCAAGGGCTACGCCGTCGTCGTCGCGTCGCGTCGCGCGGAGAAGCTGGTCGAGTTGGCCGACGAGTGCGGCCGCCTCGGCGCCGACGCGCTGGCCGTGCCCACCGACGTGTCTCGCGAGGAACAGGTCCGCGCCCTGGTCGATGCATGCGTCGAGAAGTTCGGCCGGGTCGACGTGATGGTCAACAATGCCGGGTACGGCCTGCACGCGCGCGTCGACGAGACGACCGCCGAGCAGATGCGACAGATCTTCGAGACGAACTTCTTCGGCGTGTTCTACGGCTGTCGGGCCGTTGCGCCGGTGATGGTCGCCCAGGGCAGCGGTCACATCTTCAACGTCTCGTCGGTCATCGGCAAGCGCGGCTCGCCGTTTAACGGGGCCTACAGCGCCACCAAGTTCGCCATCTGCGGGCTGACCGACGCGATGCGCGTCGAGATGCTCGACCACAACGTCCACGTCACCGCCGTGTGCCCGGGAACCACCGACACGCCGTTCTTCGAGTCCGGTCAGGGGCCCAGCGCGCAGGACAGGCGGGGGCTGTCGCGTCTTGCGGGCATGATGAAGCCGCAGGTCGTCGCCCGACGGATCGTCGCGACGGTCGGCAGGCGCAGGGCGGAACTGGTCTTCTCCGCCGGCGGGAAGCTGCTGACGCTAATAGCGGCCCTGTCCCCGCGACTGGCCGACCGGATGATGAAGGTCTACCATGACGACATTGTCCGTTCGTCACCGCCGCCCGAGGCCGACCGGAACGAATGACCCCGCGACAGCCCCGTCCCCCGCGAGTATAATGCCGATGGGAGAGAACCCATGAGACTTGTGCGAACGATACTGCTGGTCGTGCTGGCCCTCGGCGTCAGCGGGTGCTTCAACATCAACATACCCGATCCGCCGGACATCAACATTCACGGCGAGGTCAACAACGGCGAGAACGCCAACGGCGACGTCGAGACCGACAAGGACACCGACTAGCGCCCGGGCCGACTGCGGCGGCGATGGTGGCAGGCCCGGTGCCGTGGTTTGACGCGCAGCGGCAACCACGTAGGGGCGCGACGCGTGGTTGCCGCGTCGCGTCAAGCCACGGCACCCATGGGGCGCAACGGGCTCCCTTTCGCCCAGCCGGACCCCCTGGCACGCACGAGGAAGCGGCCTAAGCGACGATCTCCCGGCCGAGGGGGTACGAGGTGGTTTCGGACGCGGCATGCGGCTACGGGGCGTTCTGGCGACCGTTTCGGCCTTGCGCGCGGGGGACTGCTGTGGTACGATGACAACGGACCCACATGGAAGACGAGGCAAGGGCGGACATTCCGGGAGGGGAGTTCTCTGGCGATGGTCCAGGGGCGGATACTGCGCGCGTGGGGTTCGTCGATCCGAAGCAATACCGGCTGATCCGCGCGTGTAGCGATGCGGGAGACCCGGGCCAATGGAACCGCATGCGTCGTCGTGACCCGGACGTGCCGGTGCGACTGGCCGGTGCGGACCTGGCCGAGTGCGGGCTGGACGGGGCGAACCTGTCGGCTGCGTCGCTGAACGGTGCGGACCTGGCCGGCGCGACGCTGCGGGGCGCGAACCTGTCGTCGGCGCGGCTTGCCCGAGCGGACCTGGCCGAGGCGCGCCTGGACGGGGCGGACCTCTCGGGCGCCGAGTTGGACAGCGCGGCCCTCTGGCGGGCCGGTTTGGGCGGTGCGCGGCTGGCCGGTGCGTGTGTTGACGGGGCGAACCTGCGCGGGGCGTGCCTGACTGACGCAGACCTTTCCGGGGCGAGCGGGCGCCGCTGCGACCTGTCCGGTGCAGACCTGGTGGGGGCCGACCTCCGCGCCGCCGACCTGTCGTTTGCCGTCGTCGACGGCGCGACGATGCTGGTCGGCTGCAGGGTCGACAGGCGAACGGACCTGACCGGCGTGGCCCTGGGCGCCGCACGTATCGCGCCGGAGTTGAAGCAACTGCTCGACTACGTCGTGCGGCGAAGAAGCTGGCAGCGGCTGTGCGGTCGCGGGCCGTGGCCGCTGCGGGTCGTCAAGAGCCTGCTGATTCTCCCGTTCTGGTGGCTGTCGGACTACGGGTTCTCGACGCGGCGGATCGCGGCGACCTTCTGCGCGCTGGCGGTGATCTTCGCCGGCGTGTACTGTATCTGGCCCGAGTGGGTGATGAGTGACGGCGCCGCTCCGAGCAGCGTCAACTTCCTCTACGCACTGTACTTGTCGGCCCTGACGATGACGACGTTCGGCTTCGGCCAGGTCCACGCCGATCCGACCTGTACCGAGGGACAAGTCCTTTTGGTTGCGCAGGTTGCTGTCGGCTACGTCCTGTTGGCGGCCTTGGTTGCACGGCTGGTGATCGTCTTCACCGCGGCAGGCCCGGCCGGGACGTTTGCCCCCGACGCCGATCCCCCGGTCCGTCGTCTGCTTCGTTGGCTGGCCCCTGACCCGCGCCGCAGTCGCCTGGGCCTGGTGCGAAAGCTGGCGGGGCGCTTCTGCGAGCCCAACCGCCTCGGCCGGTCCGCCATGGCCTGCCTCCTCCGCCTCCGCCGTCTGCTCGACAAACCGCGGCGGTAAGCGGTGCCGTGGGCTGCGCCGCAGCCCACGGCACCCGCTACAGATTGCGCATGGAGGAGTCGTGGTTGCCGCTTCGCGTCGGCCCATGGCACCCGGTATCCGGGATCAGTGGGTGGCCTGGCGAGGTCCGCGGCGGTATGCTTACAGGTGGAAAGGAGCGCGTTATGACACTGCACATGCGAAGCGTCATTGTGGGGGTATTGGCCGGGGTCGCACTGTCGCTGGCGCTGGCGGCGGCGATGTCTCCGACGGCCGTCGCGACCGGACAGGTCGCCACCGCTGCGCCCAAGGCAACAGGACCGTATCAACTGGCCACCATCAACGTGCCGTCCCGCTACGGAACGGTGGTAAGGCATTTCGTGATCGACCAGGCGTCGGCAAGCGTGTGGGAGCTGGTCGTCAAGGACGGGGCAGCCAAGTGGGAGCCGATCAGCGCGGGTCCGCCCACGCCGCGGAAGTAACGTGCGCCTTGTCTGCCGGGCGTGCGGCGAGGCACGGGGGCTAGGCGGTCAATACGTCCAGGAGGGCGTCGGTAAGGGGCAGGCCTGAATAGGTTTCAAAGCCTATGAACATCGGGCTGGGGTTGGCTTCGAGGAAGACGAATTGGCCCTCATCGGTGCGCCGCAAGTCGATGCCCGTCCACATCAGGTGCAGTTCGCGCGCGATGGCCACGCAGGCGGCGGCTACGTCGGCAGGGAGGTCGACGGCGACAATCTCGGCGCCCGGATCGTCGCGGAAGTCCGTCGCGTCGGTGTGGATCTCGCAGGCAAGGGCGCGCGAGTCGGCTACGAAGACCCGCACGTCCGTCCCGTCGACGTGCTCCTGGAGGGTGACCGGAGCGGAGGCGAGGCTGCGGAGGTTCTCATCGGTCAGGTGGGCGGGGGTGACCCTTCGCGTGTGGGCGCCGCCCTGGACGGGCTTGAAGATGCACCGGTCGTGGCGGGCGACGAAGTTGCGGATGGCCTCCGGGTCGTTGCCGAGGCACGTGGCGGGGCAGCGGAGGGCGGAAGGCAGGTCCATCGCCGCCACGCGGGCCAGGGCGGCCGGCTTGGTCTGGTGCAGTTGGAAGGCGTCCCAGCCGTTGACCCACCGCGCGGGCAGGCAGGTCAGGAGCGACTCGAACAGGCTGCGCGCGTCGTTGACGGCCAGTTCGGCCTGCTCGTCGTCGGCCAGCGGGGAGGCGGCCTGGCCGTTGTAGCAGCGCCAGTACACGCTGTGGATTTCGCTGAACTCGACGGGGGCCGCTCCGGGCAGGGCAATCCGTCCCTCACCGGCGACGGGGTCCCACGCGATGCGCACCTCGCCGGGGAACTGCCTGCTGTCGAGCAGGTCGGCCTCCACGCCGCGGGCGCCAAGGGCGCTTACGATGTGTACGGCATGCTCGTCGTCATCGCCGCCGAGAACGAATACGCGCATGGGCAGTGTCCTGCGATCAGAGCGACTTAAGCAGCGTGCCCGCCCTGGCCGTCGACGGGGCCTTGGGATACGTCTTGCCCAGCGGGGCCAGCAGGTCCCGGGCGGCCTTGAGCTGAATCTGCTTCAGCGCGGGATTGACGGCGGTGCGGCTTTCCAGGATCAGGCGTTCGGCCTGCCGGTAGAGGCGTCCGGCCTCGATCTCCTGGACGGCCGACTCGTACTCGCCGCGCTTCTTCAGGTCCGCCAGCCTGGTGCGGGTGGCCTTGGGGGCGTAGCGGAGTTTGGGCATCTTGCTCAGGGCGATGTGGACGGCGATGGCCTCGACAATGCGGTTGCCCGCCTGCAGGTCCTTGTCGGCCTGGGCGACGGCGGTCCGCATGGTCATGTCCAGCAGGCTCAACTGCGTTCTGTGGAGCGAGCGGATATCGCTGTCGGTGCAGGAGGCGGCCTGTTCGATCTGGCGGTAGGCCTGGATGTAGTCGCCCTCGTCCTTGAGGGCCTCGGCCCGGCGCAGGTGGGCCAGCGCATCGGTCACGCGCCTGGGCTTGCCGGCGAACCGTCCGCCCTCTTCGCACCGCGCGGTAGACAGCCTGCCCCGGCTGGGCGGGCGCTTGCCGCCTTCCTCGCCAATCGCCAGGGTCGTCGCAATCGGCCCGCCGCCTTCCTCGCCGCGCGCCTTGGTCGTCTTGATCGGCGGCTTGCGGCCGCCTTCTTCGCCGATGGCCTTGGTGGTGGCCCTGGGCGGGAGCTTCTTCTTGCCGCCCTCTTCGCCGATGGCCATCGTCGTCATCTGCTGGCCCAGCGCCTCGGACGCGGCGGCCAGCCCCATCACTCCGCCGGCGATCGCCAGGCCCTTGCCCAGCACGCTCCGCCTGTCAGTGTCCTGCGGGGCGACGGTCTCCTGTTGATTGGCCTGTTGGTCCGGTATGTCGAAAGGATGCTGCATCGGTAGTCTCCTGTCCTGGTCCTGGTCTGCGTCCGGATCCACTGTACAGCGCACATGGACCTCATATCAATAGACACCGCCGACGGCCTGGGTGTTCCAGGATGTTGAAAAAAAACCGTGTTCGATCCGGGCGGCGGTTGGGGGAACAGTCGAGTGATCTGAAAAAAAAGCAACAGGCCGGCGGGGGGGGACCGGCCTGTCACGATACGTTCGGAGGTCGGGGGGGAACCACCGAACGGGCACATAGTACGGCCCATACCCTACCGTGTCAATACCCCCGGAAGATTGTTTTTCTCGCGGATGCGAGTGCTGTTCCCTGCCGGGGCGCCAGGCCGGACGATGCAGGGACAAGGGCCCTATGCTTCTGTCGACGGGGCGTGCCGGACGCCGCGGCTCGCCCCGAACGGAACTGGAGACGCGGTGGACACCTTGTCGATGTGAATCCTGAGGCCCGGCGCGGCGGGATTATTCTGGTGTAGGCTATCCAAACGCTCCGGCCGGGGGGTTAGAATTAGGGGGAAGGCGAGAGAACGATGCGAGAGAAACTGCTTGTTATCCTGGGCCGGGCCGCACGCAGGGTGCTGATACGTCGGCTGTTGGAGTCTGCCGCGGTATTGGCTGCTGCGGGCGGGCTGGCCGCGGCGGGGGTGGAGTTCGGCTGGTGGTTGGCGTCGGCCAGTCGTCCGGCCGGCGCGGTCCCCTGCGTTGTCCTGGTGGTGTTGGGCGTGTGGTTGTGGACGCGTCCGGCGGTGCGCGACGCGATGCGTCTGGACCTGGCCCACGGGTCGTTGGCCGGTGTGCTCTGCGTTGTCGGCGGAGCGGTTGGAGCCCTGGGGGCGCTGCTCGGCTGGGCTGACGTGACGCCCCGGTGGGCGGTGGGCGTCGTCTTGCTCGGGGCAGGCGCGGCGGTGGGGGCGGCGTTGGCGGTCGCGCGCGGGGTTTCGGCGTTGCAGGCGGCGGTCTTTCTGGACATCCACGGCGAGCTTGACGAGCGACTGGCCACGGCGGTCGAGGCGGCGGGCGGCCGGGATGACGGACCGCTGGCCGAGCAACTCTACTCGCAGGCGGTGGCGGCCCTGGAAGCCACCCCGCCGCGCAGCGTGCCGGCCTGGCGGCGCACGCGGGCAACGCTCGGTGCGCTGGGGCTTGCGGTGTTGCTGTGCCTGGCCATGTGGGCCCTGCCGTCGATGGGCGCCCGCGGCGCGGCGCCGCTGACCGACCTGGCTGAACTGCCCGACGCGTTGGGCGAGATGTCTCCCCGAACGGTGCAACTGATCGTGGCCACGATGCAGATCCGCGCGGGGCAGAATGGCGTGAGCGACGCCGCCGCCGAGGCGCTGCGCCGTTCGGCCCGCGCCGTCCAGAGCAAAGACGCCGAGCGCGTGCGCAAAGCCCTTGCGGATCTTGTCAAAGCCCTCGAGACCGCCGACGAGGCCACGCGGCGCCGGATCGAATCGGCGATACTGGCCGCCGCCGGTGGCGGGGCGGGCGGGCGAGCGCCCGTCGCTGGCGGCACGCCGAACGGCAACGGCGGGACTGATCCGCAACTGACGAGCGTTGCACGGTCCGGGGGAAAGCCCGTTCGCGTGTATCATCCGGAATACGCCGACGCGCTGCGCCGGATGCGCAGGGACGGCGCCGCCGCCCCGGCTGGTGGGGGGGGGGGCAGGCACGTGGCGATGGGCCTCGTATGGCGCCGCGCCCGCGATGACGCCGCCGCCGCCCTGGCTGCCGGCCACGTGCCGATTGACTATCGCCCCATCATCCGCGCGTTCTTCGACACGGAGCAGTCACGGTGAATCGTCCAGGGAAGGCCCTCAAGCGTCTGCTGATCCTGCTGGTCGTCCTGATCGTCCTGGTCGGCGGGTGGGCGTATGTGCAGGCCAGCAGCATTCCGGATGAGTACCGTCCGGCCCAACTGGACTCGGTCGAGCGGGGTCGCCAGGCGGACCATTTCTGGAAGACGTCGATGGCCGACTTCAACAACGGTGCGCAGAACATCACGCCGTTCGCGTGGTCGATCTCGGCCGATCGCCTGAACGAGTACCTGGCCTCGATAGACGCCATCGCGTCGGCCAATCCCGCCGGATCGGCCAGGCCCGGCGAGATCGACAGCATGATGAATCGCGCGGGCCTGTCCGAGCCGGCCGTCGCGTTTGCCGACGGCACGATGACGCTGATGGTCCGATCGACGGAGTACGGCAAGGTCCTGTCGGTGGACCTGTCGGTTGACAAGTCGCTGAGCATTCGTACCGAGGGCACGCGGGTGGGCAAGCTGGCCCTGCCGGACAAGGTCGGACAGGCGGCGCTGGACAAACTCAAGGACCAGATCGCCGGTGGCGACGGCGAGGGCGTGCTGGCTGAACTGATCCTGGGCATCAACGAGGAGCCGATTCCGACCGACTGGACGTACGACAAGAAGGATATCCGGATCACGGGGGTCAGGATCACCGACGAGGGCATTACCGTTGAGATCACCCCGACCAATCGGGGCAGCGGGGGCGGGCCGACCGTCTCGACCGACTTCCCGCCGGGGTTTATTCCGGAATCTCGCTGAGGCGCCGGACTGTCCAGTCGCCATCGTCCGGCCCGGTGTGGCGAAGGTCCAGAAGAACCGTCCCGTCCGGGCCCGCCAGGCGGACGACCCATCGCCCCGTTTCCGAGACGATCCGCTCGTACGTGCCTTGCTCAACGCGGCGGACGGACCCCCGGCCGGCGCTGACCGGGCCCTCGTAGGTCAGGTAGGCCCGGCGGTGATCGTCAAGCCGCGGCGCCGAGGCCGCGGCGCCGATTGCCAGCTCGCCCGGCAACTCGCGCAGATGCCACGTCGCCAGCGACGGGCCGGACTCGAGCATCAGATCATAATGGAACGGTCCATGCCCGCTGTGGGCGAGGATGACGTACGCCTCTGGCATGGGTATCATGATATCATGGCTCTCGGCGCCGCAACAGGTGCGGCCCCGAGGGGCCCGGCGCGTGCGGGCCGATAGTACGGAGAAAACGGCATGCGAAGACTCATCGTGCGAGGCGTGGTCCGGACGGCAGTGCTTTGGGCGGTCTGCGGGGCCGCCGGGGGATGTGCCAGTGTGTTTCCCCGGCGGGAGATGGCCCTGGAGATGCGCACCGCCGAGGGCCTCTGGCGGCTGGACGGCGTGGAGACCGTCTCGCTGGACGCCGGCGACTGGACCGTCCGCGTCAGCGAGACGGCAATCTCAGACCTTGGCGGCGTCAGGTATCTTGAGCGGTTCGTCCTCGCCATCGTCAACACGTCCGAAACGCGTCCGCTGTACCTCCGCCCGCAGGAGATCTTCCTGACCGGCACGGACAGGCGGGCGTTGTGGCTCGGCCCGCCCGAGCCGATGACCATCGCCCCCGGGCGCCGCATCACCCTGACCTACGACAAGGGCCATACCGCCCCGCGACTGCTCTATCCCTTCGTCATCGACGTGACCGTCTTCGCCGCCCCCGACGGCGCGAAACCGCAGAGCGTGAAGATACGACTGCACTGAATACGACAGGGAATAGGGGGTAGGGTGTAGGGAACGACGAAGATCGGCGCAACGGCGCGCGAAGTGCGACCTTGTCAGCGCGCCTTGTCGTTTAGTCCTATACCCTATCCCCTACACCCTATACCCTGTCGTAACGATTTGCTCTGGATGAATCGCCGGCGATTCGCTAGGATGACGGCGGCGACGTGATGCAACGACGTCTGCTCGGAAAGGTGACCCATGATGAGGAAGATGCTGGTTATTCTGGCGATTCTCGCCCTGTGTGTCTCGTCGGCCCCGGCCCAGGACGACGCCGGTGCGGCGGCGTACCGTCTTCTGCAGGCCGAGAACAAGCTTCTCAAGGCGCAGCTCAAGGCGCTGAAGGCCAAGTACGGTCTGGGCCCGGCCACGAGCAAGCCCACCACGCGGCGGGCCGGATCGGGAAAGACCTTCTCGCTGAGCGAGGACGATCCGGCCTGGTGGCGCGATCCGGCGGCGTTGGCGCTGCAGATCCGCCTGCGCGACCTGGTGGGGCCGGCCCATCCGCTCGAGGCGCCCGAGCCGTGGATGATCCGTAACAAGTTCCTTGTCGGGCGTGAGTTGAACTGGTCGGTCCAGATCTATTCGATCACGGCCGTCACCGAGACGGCGGCGGGACAGAAGTACTTCGCGGGACGCCAGGTCCTCGACGCCCAGCGCAAGCAGATCGAGTCGCTCAAGGACCAGGTCAGGACGGCCGGCACGCCCGAACGCAAGGCCCAGGCCCTGCGTAGCCTCGTCGACGCGGAATTCAAACTCGCGGCGGCCGAGGCCGAGAACAAGCAGTGGAAACGGCTGCTCGAGTTCAAGGGGGGTACGGTCCTGAGGGCGATCCATCGCGAGAGGCGAAAGGGCAACTACGCCAACGTGATCGAGGTGACGGTGGCCCTGCCGGCGGGCGAGGAGAAGAAGCTCAACAAGTACAAGGAAGACAAGCGGGTCCAGCATCCCCAGAGCAGGCAGTCGTACTGGCCGGTTCGGGTTACCGGCAAGGTCGTCTCCGTGCTGTACGACGGCAGGACGATACGGGTGGCCGTCGAGGGCAAGTGGGCTCCGGTCCAGGGCGACGGGCTGACCAAGGTCAGCGCGAAGCCGACCAGGCTCATCCCGGCTGCTTCGGCAGGCCATCCGGGGTACGTTGGCGTGAGATACTAGAGCAAGGGCGTTTTGGCATGGATGACAGACACCTGACGTACGCGAGTCCGCTGTGCGGGCGATATGCCGGACAAGCCATGCGCGAACTGTTCGGCGCCCAGCGGAAGTTCTCGACGTGGCGCCGCCTGTGGCTGGCGCTGGCCGAGTCGCAGAAGCAGCTCGGCCTGGATATTACCGACGAGCAGATCGCGCAGATGCGCGACCATCTCGACGACATCGACATTGACGCCGCCGACGCCTACGAGCGCAAGTTCCGCCACGACGTGATGGCGCACATCCATGCGTTTGGCGACGTGGCGCCGGCTGCGGCGCCGATTATCCATCTCGGCGCGACCAGCCAGTTTGTCAACTGCAACTGCGACCTGATCCAGATGCGCGAAGCGCTGGGGCTCATCGCGGCGCAACTGGCCAACGTGATCGACGCGCTGGGCACCTTCGCCCAGACCCACCGCGACCTGGCGTGCCTGGGCTTTACGCACTATCAGCCCGCCCAGATGACCACGGTGGGCAAGCGGGCGACGCTGTGGTGTGCCGATTTCATCCGCGACCTGGCCGACGTGGAATATCGCCTGGGTGCCATGGAGTTCCGTGGGGCCAAGGGCACCACCGGGACGCAGGCGAGCTACCTGGCGCTGTTTGACGGCGATCACGACAAGGTCCTGGAGATGGAGCGCCTCGTCGCAGCGAAGATGGGCTTCGAGCGGATCGCCTGCGTGACGGGCCAGACCTACAGCCGCAAGGTCGACGCCGCGATTGCCCAATCCCTCGCGGGAATCGGCGCGTCGGTCCACAAGTTCGCCAACGACGTTCGCCTGCTGGCCAATCTCAAGGAAATGGAAGAACCCTTCGCCACCACGCAGGTCGGCTCGTCTGCAATGGCGTACAAGCGAAACCCCATGCGATGCGAGCGAGCCACCGGCCTGGCGCGGTTCCTGATGGACGTCGCCCAGAGCCCCCTGCACACCGCCGCCGAGCAGTGGTTCGAACGCACCCTGGACGACTCGTCCAACAAGCGGCTGGCCATTCCCGAATCGTTCCTCGCCGCCGACGCCGTGTTGCGCATCGTCCTGAACGTGGCGCGCGGCCTGGTGGTGTATCCGGCCACCATCGGCGCGCGGGTCGCCGCCGAACTGCCCTTCATGGCCACCGAGAACATCCTGATGGCCGGCGTGCAGGGCGGCGGAGACCGCCAGGAGTTGCACGAGAAGATCCGCGTCCACTCGCAGGCGGCCGCCCAGCAGGTCAAGCAGGAGGGCAGGCCCAACGATCTGCTCGATCGCCTGCGGGCCGACGCCGCGTTTGCCGACCTGGACTTCGATGCCCTGCTGGCCCCGTCGACCTTCGTCGGCCGATCGCCCCAGCAGGTCGATGCTTTCATCGAAACCCAGGTCGCCCCCGTCCGCGCCCGTTACGCCGACGCCCTCGGGAAAGGCGGCGAACTGAAGGTGTGATCGTAGGGCGTGCAACTGGTTTGCACGCGGAACGGATATGCAGTCCCTTTCGCGTGCAACGAGTTGCACGCCCTACCAGTCAGCGGCGGGGCATCGCCCCGCTTGTCTCTGGGCGACACTCGCCCGATCCGTCGACTCAGTAATCGACCGGGGCGTTGTCGGCCCGGAACTCGCCGGTGACCGAATCGTACGTCCAGGCGTTGTCCGGGGCGTCGGTGTTGACCGTGTTGGTTCCCGTGAAGGGATTCTTGGGGAACTCGAACAGGTACGGCGCAAACGCTCCCTTGGGGTTCAGCGTGCCGTCGGTGTTGGTCTTCGACGTCAACTGCTCCGGCATGGACACCCCGGGGGTGTTGCCCGGCAGCAGGTCCAGATGCTCGAACGTCCACAGTTGGATCTTGCTTCGGACGCTCTGGAGGTGCTTGGCCAGGACCACGTTTCGACTGTCGTTGGCCCCTGACTCACTCCGGCCGGCCGCCACGATGTCCGCCACGTTGCTGCCTGAGCCCTGCGTGACCTGCGGGGGCATGAGGACCAGCAGCAGCACGACGCTGCAGACGACGCCCAGCACGATGACGATGACGATCTTTCCCATGAGACTGTGCCTCCTACTGTTTCGCCAGCGCTCACTCCGTTGAATGCATACACTCCGTTGACCCCGTTATCGGCACGAATCGGGGGGGACTTGAAGAAGGCGGGGATTCGTGTGGGGCATCCGGTCGGGGCTTCCATCGTCACCTTTTCTGGCAAGTAATGAATGCAGAGGTGATGGTGCGGACGCACACAGGATATGCGGAATGTCTGTCAGCGATGTGATAACTGAGATCCGGTCGATCCGGGCCCGGCTCGAGGCCATCGAGGCCAAGCTGGAAGCCGAGGAGAGCAAGAAGACCAAGGGAACACATACCCTGGGCGATCTTCGCGGGATACTCAAGGGTAACAGTACGCGTGAGGAGATTGATGCTTCTCTGTACCGCTGCCCGCCGGCGCCCGAACCATGATCTACGTGGTCGACACGCATCCGCTGATATCTGGTATCAGTTGATCTGCGCTACGCCGGTCCGGCCTCGCGCCAGATGCTGCGGACACGGTCGCGGGCGACGACGGTTGTGCCCGTCCAGTTGCTTTCGGGGATGTCGGCAAACGCATCGAGTATGCGCTGGTGGATTGCTTGTCGGTTCGGGCGGCGCAGCCGGACAACCAGGATGCCGTTGTGCTGCTCGCCTCGATGCCCGCCGAATGCCTTGTCGGTCGTTACGATGAGGCGGTGATCGTCCTGGGCAAGGCGCCAGAGGGTCTCGTCATCAATCCCCTCAAGTTCCGTTCCTCGGATATCACGGACATCATGGCCGAGATCGACCAGTTGGCGAACCGTCATCAGCGGGATGTTCTCATCCACGAGGATCTTCACCGCGTGCCCGTGGCGGTCTCTATTGGAGTGACCTGCTCTTCGGCCAGTGCGGCCGCGTATTCCAGACACGCCAGGACATCTTCGTGCGTCAGGGATGGATACTCAGCCAGCAGGTCTTCGATGGTATCGCCGTTGGCGAGCATCCCGACGATCTGATGGACCGGTAGACGTGTGCCTTCCACGCATGCCTGCCCGTGGCAGACCTTCGGATCGATTGTAATTCGCTCGAACATTGTCGATCTCCACGACATAGGGCGCCGCCCGGACCATCCGAGCCAACCCATGAGATTATACCATAAGCTTCCCGTGCCCGTCGCTACGAACTCATTCGCCTGAAGCGGCGGTCGCGAGCGTCGCGAACGCTTCGCCGCGGTGTTCGTAGTTGGTGAACATGTCGTAGCTTGCGCACGCGGGGGAGAGCAAGACCGCGTCCCCCACCCCGGCTTGCCTTTTGGCGAGACTCACCGCGTCGGGCAGGTCCTCGGCGAGTTCGACACTCGGCGCCGCGCCGCGCCGGCACGCCTCGACGGCATCGACAATCCGCTGCCTGGTCGCCCCCAGGGCGACAACTGCCTTGGCGCGGTCCGCCAGGGCGGCGCCAAGTTCATCAAAGCTGACGCCCTTGTCGTATCCGCCGACGATCATGACCGCCGTCCGCGGCTCGAATGCGTTCAGTGCGACAACCGCGCCCTGGGGCGTGGTGCACTTGGAGTCGTTGTAGTACCGCACGCCGTCGCGCTGGGCGACGAACTGGAGGCGGTGGGGCAGGCCCGCGAAGTTCCGCAAGGCCTCGGCGGCCGTCGCGCGATCTATGCCGAACGCCTCGGCCGCCGCCCAGGCCGCCTGGGCGTTGGCCTGGTTGTGTGCCCCGGGCAGGGCCAGGTCGAACGGTTCGGCGCCCGGGTCGAAAAACGCCGTCCGCGCTGGCGCCGGCGCCGCCCAGTCGGCAAGGTCCGCACAGGCGGCATTCAGCAGCAGCACGTCGCCGTCGCCCTGGAAGCGGTAGATGTTCTTCTTCGCGGCGGCGTAGGCCTCGTACGTGCCGTGCCTGTCCAGGTGGTTCGGCGCGATGTTCGTCACCAGGGCGATCCGCGGCGAGATGCCCACAAGCGGCGTGTCCTCGAGCTGGAAGCTCGACAGTTCGAGCACGACCACGTCGTCGGGCGCGAGCCGGTCCAGGCGGCCCAAGAGCGATACGCCGATGTTCCCGCCGACGTGGGCCGTCCGCTGCTTCGCGAGGATCTCGCCCAGCATGGCCGTCGTGGTGCTCTTGCCCACCGTCCCGGTGATGCCGACCACCGGCGCGACGCAGCGCTGGAGAAAGAGGTTGATCTCGCTGGTCCGCGGCACGCCGGCCTCGGCGGCGCGGGCCAGCAGCGGGATGTCCTTCGGCACGGCCGGATTGACCACCAGCAGGTCCGCATCGAGCACGTCGCGATCGTCATGGGCGCCGAGGTGGAACGTCACGTCCAAGTCGTCGAGTTGGCGGACCGACTCGGCCAGCGCGTCGGCGTCGGCGGCGTCCGACACGGTCACGATCGCCCCCTGGCTGCACAGCCACCGTGTAACGCCGACGCCGCCGCCGAACCGCCCCAGGCCGATCACGGTGACGCGCAGTCCCTCCACGTCTCGCGGCCCGACCGGCGTAGCGGCGCTCATAGCGTCTCCAGGGGCCCCAGGGCCAGCACGGTCGCGGCGGTCATGTCGTAGTCGGTTACCACCTGGCGGATATCGTCCGTCGTCACGGCGAACATGGCGGCGATGTCGTCGGCCAGCGGAACGTGCTCGCCCCGGTAGACCCACTCGAAGCCCACGCTGGTCAGCCGGCCCATCGGCAGTTCGCCCTTCATGGTGACCGACGTGGCGATCTTGTTCTTCGCGGCGAGCAGTTCGGCCTCGGTGGGGCCCTCGGCGGCGAAGCGGGTGCAGACGTCGTTGAAGATCCCGAGCACGTCGGAGGCCCGCTGTGGCTCGGTCGAGAGGAACGTCAGGAAGGCCCCCGCGTGGTCGAGCGGGTCGTAGGCCATGTGCGCCTCGTCGACCAGTGCGGGCTCGACCAGGGCGTAGTACAGGCGGCTTCCCGCCGAGTCGCCGATCACCGCGGCGGCCAGTTGGGCGGCGTAGCGGGCGTCGGCTTGGCAGGTCGGCGCGGGCGACAGCAGGGCGATGTGCTCGCGATTGACCTTGGCGTCGGTAATGACGTTGACGCCCTGCCGCGCCGGCGCGGGAGCGGTGTCGCGCGGCGCGTCATACGGCGTCCAGTGCCCGCACATCGCCTCGACCTTCGCCACGAATGCATCGAGATCCAGCGCCCCGACGCCGACGACCGTCACGTTAGTCGGCGAGTACCGCCGGTCAAAATACGCCTGCATCTGGTCGCGCTGCAGGGCCTGGAGCGACGCCGGCGTGCCCAGCACGCTGTTGCCCAGCGGATGGCCCGCAAAATGGGCCGCCATCGCTTTCTCGTAGCAGCGGAAGGTGGGCAGGTCCTCGTAGCGGGCGATTTCGTCGAGAATGACGTTCTTCTCGATGTCGAAGTCCTCGCCCCGAAGCGACGGACGCAGCATGTCGCCCAGCAGGTCAAGGCACGTGTCCTGGAACTCCGGCAGGACCGCGGCGTAGTACACCGTGTTTTCCTCGGACGTGAACGCGTTGTAGTTGGCGCCCATCCGGTCGAATTCGAGGTTCACCTCGAAGGCCGTCCGCCGCTCAGTGCCCTTGAACATCATGTGTTCGAGGAAGTGGCTGACGCCGGCGACCTCGGGCGTCTCGTCGCGGCTGCCCGTGCGAACGAAGAACCCCGCCGCCATCGACGCGGCAGCGGGGTTGATCTCCGCGATGATCTTCAGTCCGTTATCAAGCGTGGTATGTTCGAACGATAGCATGCGTGGATTACTCGCTGTCTGCGGCGCCGGCGTCCACCGGCTCGGGGCCTATCACCAGCACGGTGAAGTTCTCGGCCGGATGGTCGTGCAGGTAGGCCCGTACGTCGTCGGCCGTCACGGTGTCGATCTCGTGGGTCAGTTCGTCCAGGCCGCGCAGGCGCCCGAGGTGATACCAGCTCGCGCTCAGCGCCTCGGCCCGCGCACCGGTCGACTCGCCCATGCGGACCAGCGAACTCTTGAGTTGCGTCCTGGCCCGGGCCAGTTCGTCGTCGGTAATGCCCTCGGCCAGGCGGCGAAGCTCCGAGACCGTCACGTCGAAGGTCTCCTGGGCTTTCTCCGGGACCGTGCCGGCGTACGTGAACATGCCCGCGTGGTCCTTGAGGCTGTGGTACGTTGTCGCCACGTGGTAGGCCAGCCCCCGCTTCTCGCGAACCTCCGTGAACAGGCGGCTGCTCATGCCGCCCGAAAGCACCGTCTGCGAGACCCGGGCGGCAAGGTGCGTGTCGCTGGCGACCGGCCAGGCCGCGTGGGCCAGTGCGATATGACACTGGGCCGAGTCCTTGGCGATGTGCGTCACTCCGCCGGCGGGAGGGGTCACCTCGGGCGGCGGCCCCGCGGGCGCCGACCAGTCGCCCAGCAGCGCTTCCACGTCGTCGCAGAAGGCGTCCCACTCGACGTGCCCGGCCACCGAGACGATGGCGCCGTCCGGGCTGAACGTGCTTCCCACGTGGCTGCGGACGGCGTCGGCGGTCAGGGCCTGGACGCTCTCGGGCGAGCCGAACTGGCTGCGCCCCAGCGGAAACGGGTAGAACCGTTCGCGGAGTTGGATAGTGCACTTGCGGGCCGGCTCGTCCTCCAGGGCGGCCAGGTCCTGGAGGGCCAGATCCTGGCAGGGCCCGAACGTCTCCGCGTCCAGGCGGGGGCGCCGCAGGATGTCGGCGTAGACGGCCAGCACGTCGTGAAGGTTCCGACCCAGTTGGGCCGCCGAGAAGACGACATGCGCGGACCGGACCGACTCGTGGTGCTGACAGCCCAGGGCGTTCAGGGCATCGTTGAGTTGTCTCGTGTCGCGGTCGCCCGCGCCGCGGAGGACCCACTCGGCGGCCACGGTGGCTGTCCCGCCGAGGCCCTCGGCGTCGCGCGCCGATCCGGCGCACAACTGAAACGTCATGGCGGCCGACGAGACGTTCTCCATCGTCTGGCCCACCAGCGTCATGCCGTTGGGCAACTGCTTTACGTGAAACTTCTCGGGCACGAAGGGTCCCTTTCTGCAACAGGTGCGTCTGGTGCGGTGTCTCGCGTACGAACAAAGCATTCTACGATGCAGACGCTAAGAAGCAAGCTGCTGCGCGCCGCGCCGCAACGACGCAAGGGGCCTCGCGCCGGACTTCCTACGACGCGCGGGATGGACAGATCGCCCGCGGGGCGATACCGTGACATGCATGAGCAGCGAGATTGCGGTTATTGGCGATGGGGCGATGGGGACGATCTGTGCGATCATGCTGGCCGAGAACGGCTGTGCGGTCAGGCTGTGGTCGGCGTTTCCCGAGGCGGTCAGGCGGCTGGACACCGCACGCGTCAACGAGCGGTTCCTGCCCGGATGCCCGCTGCCCGACGGGGTGACCGTTACGGGAGATGATACGCAAGTGCTCGCGGGCGTTGAGCTTGCGATCTCCGCCGTGCCCACGCAGTTCATGCGATCGGTCTGGGGACGCCTCGCCGGATACTGTCCCGACGACCTGCCCCTGTGCTCGGTGGCCAAGGGCATCGAGAACACCACCCTGCTCCGCCCCACGCAGGTGCTCGCCGACGTGCTGGACGCCCCCGGCGATCCGCCGCGGTCGATCGCCGCCCTGTCGGGCCCCTCGATCGCGCCGGAAGTCGCCGCCCGTCTGCCCGCCACCGTGGTCGTCGCCTCGCCCGACGAGGCCCTCGCCCGACGCGTCCAGGAACTGATGAGCCGACCGTACTTCCGAATCTACACCAACCCCGATCTGGTCGGCGTCGAACTTGCCGGGGCCACCAAGAACGTTATCGCCATCGCCGCCGGCGTGCTGGACGGGCTGGCCGGCGGCTGCAACGCCAAAGCCGCCCTCCTGACACGCGGACTGGTCGAGATCACGCGTCTCGGCGCCGCGATGGGCGCCTCGGGCGAGACGTTCGCGGGACTCGCCGGCGCCGGCGACCTGGTGACCACCTGCTTCTCGCCGGTGGGACGGAACCGCTCGTTCGGCGAAGCCGTCGGGAAAGGCCTGACCGTCGACGAGGCCCTGGCGGCGACCGACTCGGTCGTCGAGGGCGTCGCCACTACCGCCGGCGTGGTCGAGTTGGCGCGGCGCCACGGCGTGGAGATGCCCATCACCGAGGCGATCAGCCGCGTGCTGACCGGCCGGTGCAGCCCCGCCGACGCCATCGCCGACCTCATGACCCGCCCGCTGAAGCCCGAATGCTGACCCTCGACCAACTCGAATTCCTCCAGACGCCCCTGGGGCGAGAGTTGCTGGCGGCGGAGTTGTCCGACGATCCGCTGGCCGCCCAGACGGCCCTGCGCAAACGCTGCGACGCCCCCCAGGCCGCCGCGATAGCCGAGATGCGACGCGTCCGCCGACGCGCCGAGGCGAGCGGCAAGTTCCCCACGGACTTCGCCCGCGGCCTGCTGGCCACCGATCTGCTGTGCCAACAGGCCTCCTCGTTTCGCCTGGCCTGCTACGTCGGACGCCAACTGGCCGCCCTTGCCCGCGGCGACGATCTGCTGGACCTGTGCTGCGGACTCGGCGCCGACGCGATAGGCGCCGCACTGGCCGGGGCGACCGTGCGAGGCGTCGACAACGACGACCGCGCCGTCTTCTGTGCCACGCACAACGCCGCCCTCGCTGCCCTCGCCGACCGCTGCACGTTCGACCTCGCAGACGTCACCACGATGGACCTGCCCCCCGACGCCGTCGTCCACGTCGATCCCGACCGCCGCGCCACCGGGCGACGCGCCGTGGCCCTTGAAGACTACTCCCCGTCGTCGGCGTTCCTCCGCGACCTGACCGCCCGCACGCGCGCCGGCGCCCTGAAGCTCTCGCCCGCCCTGGACCGCCATGCGCTGGCCGATTGGGGTCGGACCTGCGTCGAGTACGTCAGCGAGGGACGCACGTGCAAGCAGTTGCTCGTGTGGTGGGGCACCGGCCGGACTGGGAGGCGTGCTACCGTCGCAGCCGGCGAGATGACCGCCCCGACCGCGACGTCCATCGACGCCGACCCCGACGTCGACGCCGAGATCGCCGACTCATCCGAAATCGCCGCCCCCGGCTGCTGGCTCGTCGAGCCCGACCCCGCCGTTATCGCCGCCGGCGCCGTCGACACGCTCGCCCGCGACCACGCCCTCCGCCGCGCCGCGGCGTCGCTGGCCTGGCTGTTCGGCCCCGAGCCGGCCGAGACGCCCCTGGCCCGCAACTATCGCATTCTCGCCCGCATCCCCGGCCGCGAGAGCACCATCCGCCGCGCCCTGCGCAAGCTCTCAGCCGCCCGCGTGACCGTCAAGCCCCGCGGCCTGGCGCTCGACACCGACAAGCTCCAGCGCCGCTTCAGTTCCCGCAAAGGCACGCGCGACCTGGTCGTCCTCTGGTGCAAGATCGCCCGGCGCGAAGAAGCCTACATCGCCGAAGCGCACCGGTGACGTCGGCCAGCATCCCGGCCAAGCCCCGTAAACGCCCCTGGCCGCCCTCGGCCGGCGAAAACGACTCTTGCCCCCTCGGCCGCCAGATCGTCGCTCAGGCCGCGGCCTCGTACGTTCTGGAGGCATCCGGCCGCGTCTTCGGGGTGCGATAGTTCCCTCGCATGGCAGCCTCGTGTATCATGTGGGCATGGAAAGGGGCGCAGAGGCAAGCGGAATCGTCGTACCGGTGAAGGTCGACGGTATCGCCGAATCGGGGCAGAGTATTCGGTGCGACGCTCTGGTCGACACGGGCACGTCCCACATGATCCTGCCCCTGGTGTGGCGAGACCGCCTTGGTGACGTGGGTGTCATCGAGACCATCGAACTCGAGACCGCCGCGTATGGCGCCGTAAAGGGCGTCGTCTGCGGGCCCGTGCGGATACAGATCGAAGGGTTTCGACCCGTCTACGGCGAGGTGGTGTTCGCTGACAGTGAGGCCTATGATCAAACGTGCGGTCCCGTGATCGGACACATCGTCCTCGCCCAGTGTCGAGCCGCTGTCGACCTGCACGGTCGCCGGTTGGTCCGCGTGGAGAGTGCGGACCTGAAGCCGTCTGACCCTCTCACAAAGATGGAAGCTCCGGCCACGTGCCTCGCCGCAGTACCTCGCCGTGAAATACCGGATAGCCCGCGGCGCGTCTCTTCAGTGGACGTGCAGCGCAGTTCGGCGCCCAGTCGACAGTGCCAGTGGTTACGGCGCCATCGGTGGACCATCATTGTCCATTGCCTTCTGTCGCTGGGGCTGTCTCTTCTCACGGCATGGCTAGGCGTCGGTGGGCGCGCTCCGGGCTTGGCCTTGCTCCTTGGGGGGCCGGGACTCTTGTTCGCCGGTGCCCTTGTGCCCGACGCCGGTGGCGGCGCAAGCTCTGAGACGATGGCATTCATCGGCGGAACCATCGCCCTGACGATGTACTTCCTGGTGTTCTTGAGTCCGACGGTGATGTTCCGGAAGACTCGCAGTCCCCTGCGTTGGGGCTGGCTCTCACTACAGTGCATGTTCCTCATTGTCCACGTATATGGGTTCTTCATCCTCCTGGCGATCTTGGGGAATATGGGATAGCAGCCGTAGGGCGTGCCACCAGATGCCCGCGGAAAAGACGGGGTATTAGATCCC
>CAZVEV010000031.1:21894-35153 GCA_964625865.1 uncultured Planctomycetaceae bacterium
ATGGGGTGGCACGCCCTACGTTTGACCACCCAGCATTTCGTCGAGCAGGAAGCGGGCGGCGGCTTTGTGGGGGATGCGTCCGACGTGAGGCGGGGACTGGCCACCGCGCAATGAAGCACGGTAAGGGATGACGGTCCAGGCTACGACTCTCCCAAGACCCCCGGCGCCGGCCTGGGTTTGCCGCGGACAAGACGGTCCTTCTCGATCTCCTGACGCTGAAGCATTCGCCGGAGGAACTCGGCCGGGTCGTTGTTGCATTCGGCCATGATCTTGCGACGAGTCTCGCGAACGTCCTCAACAATGGGATCAGTGTACATGCTCACAACTCCATGAGTTCTTCCGGTGTACAGAGAACAGGGGTGTCGATACCTTGCTCCGCATTGGTACGCTGTATGATCTGCCGCGTTCGGGCCCCGGCGATATGCCTGCAGTTCCACGTGGCCATGAAGTCCATCCCGTGCCACACGGCAAGGGCCAGATGGTATGAGTCCGCCCTGGCCGACTCGGGCAGGGCGAGGTCCGCGAAATACAACGAAGCAAGTTCGACAACTTCATCGGTAATCGCGAGTACCGGCATGTCCTCTACTGCGGCCAAACGCCGACGGGCGGCATCCGGGTCTCCTTGCTCCAACTCCGCCAGAACGATCGGTGAAACGTGGGGTGCGCACTGGGGCAGAATCTCTGTCCACCAGTCATTCGTGATCTGCTGGTGGGCCGCAACCACCAAGTCCCTGCTGGGTCGACCCGTGTAGTAGGAGATCACAGATGTTTCAATGTACACAGAAGGCTTCATACGTGGATTATATGCCGATTCAACGCCACTACCCAGAGAAAACACGCATCCCCATTTTCCCACAGCAGCGGCGCAAGCTGCTTGGGCAGTGGACTACGGCTTGCCACCCAGCATCTCGTCGAGCAGGAAGCGGGCGGCGGCTTTGTGGGGGATGCGGCCGCGGGTGGCGCTGTCGAGGTCGGTCTGGGCGAAGGCGGGTATGGCTGAGCCCACACAGGAGGGGCAGCCGTCTTCGCAGGGGCAGTCGTGGATGACGTCGCGGATGGCGGTGAGGATCTCGTCGAACCGGTCGAGGCAGCGGCGGGCGTAGCCCATCCCGCCGGGGTACCGGTCGTGCAGGAACAGGGCGTCTGTCCCGAGGCAACTGGAGTCGACCACCGCGCCGATGTCCTGCTGGTCGCACATGACGAACAGCGAGGCGACCTCGACCAGCACATTAGCCACGCCCACCAGGGCCTCGCCCACGGGCATGCCGTCGGCGACCATGCGTTCGACAATCGGCGGCGGGGGCACCAGCCACATCGCCACCGTCTCCAGCGACTGCGGCGGAAGCTCGAGTTCCTCGAAGCCCAGCGAATCGCGCGAGTGGAAGCGGACCTTCTTGAACATCGGGATCGTCGTGGTCACCGTCACGTCGCCGAAGCCCACCTGCCCGCCGGCAAAGGCGGCCTCGTGCTCCGTCTCGTCGATGCGGATCTGCGAGGTCGAGACGCTCTGGGTGTAGTAGTCCAGGTCGCGACGTTCGACGTGGGCGATCTTCTGGTCGAGGTCCAGTTCGGTCACGAAGTACGTCTCGGCCGCGTGAATGTACACCGCGTGGTCGTGCAGTTGCGACAGGGCGCTGACCTCGTCAAGCGTGCCGATAACGCGCTGCCCGTTTCTGTCGTCCTGGATGGTGTAGACCACGCCCGAGATGTTCCGCAGGTTCACGTCGGCGGCGGGGTACTGGCTGGAGGCCCAGTACCAGTGGTCGGTGATGTGGCGGGCGATTTCGTCCTCTTCGAGCAGTTCGAGCACGACCGCGGCGTAGGGGCCGAACCGCTCGACCTCGCCGTCCGGGAGAGGCAGTTCGTGCAGGGCGCACTTGATGTGTCCGATCGCCACGTGCGGGTTGTCGGGGTCGATGACCGCCTGCTCGGGGTTCTGGTCGAACAGGTACTGCGAGTGGGTCATCAGGTACTGGTCGACGGGCGAGTTCTGCCCGATCAGGAACACGACGGCCTCCTCGAGCCCGCGCCCGGCGCGCCCGGCCTGCTGCCACAGGCTCGCGATGGAGCCCGGATAGCCCACCAGGATGCACGCGTCGAGGCTGCCGATGTCGATGCCCAA
The DNA here is from genome assembly GCA_964625865.1 of uncultured Planctomycetaceae bacterium. Lineage (GTDB taxonomy): Bacteria > Planctomycetota > Phycisphaerae > SM23-33 > SM23-33 > CAZVEV01. Next base: position 24,017 of record CAZVEV010000031.1, read on the forward strand.
CTCCAGCGCGTTGGTGCTCGCGACGCCCAGGATCTCGCGATTGGCGAGCTTGGCTTCGATCTCGCGCCGCTCGGCGGGCAGGTATCCGCCGCGGTAGGCGTGGATGGACTTGCCGAGTTTCCGCGAGATGTCGCGCAGGCGGTCGCGGCAGGAGCGGAAGATCAGTTCGCTGGCCAGCCGCGTGCGGACAAACGCGATGGTCTGGATGCCCTCGCTGACCAGTGACGTCATGAGATTAACCGCCTCGCCGATGGGGCTGCGCCGGTCGCCTCCGGTGCGCCACGCGTCGGCCTGCCCACGGGCGGCGCCGTCCAGCGGCGGCGGGTTCCACATGACGAACCGTTTGGGCCCGCGCGGGGCGCCGTCGTTGGTGACTTCCGTCATCGGTCGGCCCGTGATGCGCTCGGCGTGGGCGCGCGGATTGGCGATGGTGGCCGAGCAGCAGACGAACGTCGGGTTCGACCCGTAGTGGCGGCAGATCCGCGCCAGGCGGCGCATCACGTTGGCCACGTGCGACCCGAACACGCCGCGGTAGGCGTGGACCTCGTCGAGCACGACGACCTTCAGGTGCGTGAAGAACCGGTTCCAGCGCGCGTGGTTCGGCAGGACGCCCGCGTGGAGCATGTCGGGGTTCGTCAGGATTACGTTTCCGCCGTTGCGGAGCTTGCGGCGCAGCGGGGTGGGCGTGTCACCGTCGTACGTGCCGGCCAGGAAGTCCGCCTCCCCGCCCGGTTGCTGGAACCGCCCGAGCCCGCGCAACTGGTCCTGGGCGAGGGCCTTGGTCGGATAGACGCACAAAGCCGTCGACCGCGAGTCGTCGATCAACGACTCGACGATGGGGATGGTGTAGCAGAGCGTCTTGCCGCTGGCCGTCCCGGTGACGATTACCACGTCCCTGCCGTCGCGCACAGCGGCAATCGCGTCGGCCTGGTGGGCGTAGAGGTGCTCGATCCCGTCGCCCCGCAGGACGTCGGCCACCGCGGGATTCAACCCGTCGGACACGGGCTTGTGACTCGCGTCGCGCAGGGGCAAGGGCTCGACGTGGACCATCTGCTCGCGATAGTAGCGCGTCGTGCTGAGTCGCTTGAGGAATGTCTGTCCGTCCATAGCTTGTTCTAGGGGGTAGGGTGTAGGGGGTAGGGGATAGGACGCGTCGAGCAAGCTCGACCGCTAAACAACGTCGTTGCGGACTGCGTATTTGGCGCGTCAGGCGTGCGGTTACCTGTGATCATCTTCGGTCTTCTTCTTGCGTCGGGCGCGAGCGGCGAGGGTGTCGCCGAGTTTGATCGTCCCATCGAGTTCTCGCGCCTCCCGCGCCGCAGGCGCGGCCGCTTGCGGCTTCGCATTCTTCACGTCTGTCGCATCATCGCCCGGGGACTGGACGGTGTCGACTGTTTCTTCCGCCACGTCGGGTCTGCCCGCAAAGGACGTGGGCTTTCGGTTCTGGTGGCCGTTCATCCCGGTCGGCGTGGGGGGCTTGGCGACCAGCGGTTCGAGCCCGTCGGTGGCGATCTTCTGGGCGAGGCGATTTCGCAGGTCCTTGTGGAAGTTCTTGCGGCGTCCCTTGCGGCGGGCCACGTCCGGGGCTTTCAGTGCGTCGTCGGCCTCGGGGTCCGGGTAGGCGGTGGTGACGTTGGGCTCGATGGGGTGGAAGATGCGCGGCTCGCGCATGCGTTCGAGGCGGCGTCTCAGGTCGCGTTGGAGGCGGATCGTCGAGGCCGGATCGGTCTGGGCGAGGGTCTGGTCATCGGGGCAGGCCAGGGCTCCCCCGTCGCCGAGCGTGCCTTCGAGGATCATCAGGGCGGCGGCCTTCGAGGGGATCGACGCCTCGCCGCGCTCGTAGTGCCACGTCGCGTACTGCCTCAGCGGCTTGCCCACGCAGCACGGACACCCGTCGTCGCAGGGGCACGAGCGGATCGCGTCGCCCACGGCGGGCATGAGCACGTCGAGGCGGTCGTAGGCTTTCTGCGTGAAGCCCAGCCCGTGCGGATAGCGCTCGTAGATGAAGATCGCCTGCCACGGGCTGTTGACGCTGCCGACGGTGTGCGAGAAGTCCAGCGTGTCGCAGGTCATCAGCAGGGGCAGGAGCATTCGTGTCGCATAGCCGACCCCGCGCAGCCCGCCGTGGGCGTCCAGGCCGGCGCGGCGGACCGACTCGAGCAGGTCTTCCGGCGGGACCAGCCACAGCGCCATCGTCTCCAGTGCAAAGGTGGGCAGGTCCAGGTCGTGAATCGAGACGCGGTCCAGCGAGTAGAAGTGGATCTTCTCGAACGCGCCGGTGCGGAAGTAGGCGGTGACCTCGCCCCAGCAGGCCCTCCCCGTGCCGAACGGCTTGTCCCGCAGGCGATTGTCGATGTGATGCACGTCCGTGCCGCCCAGCGGATCGGTGTAGTAGTCCACATCCTCGCGAAGCACGCGGGCGACGTTGGCGTCCAGGTCCAGTTCGGTCACGCGGTACGTGTCGCCCAGGTGCATGTAGATCGCGCCGGGGTGCAGTATCGGCGGGGCGTCGAACCGGTTGACCTCGCCCAGGACCTCGCCGGTGGCGACGTTCTCGATCAGCACGTTGGCATCGACATAGTCGCGCAGGGACACCTCGTGCTGCGGCGTCTCGCCGGCGGCGTGATACCACGCGTCGTCGATGAGGCGGACCTTGCAGTTGTCGCCCAGCACGCCGAGGACCGTCTCGGCATGGGGGCCGAACCGCGAGGCATCGTCGGCGGACAGGGGCAGTTCGTGCGTGGCGCAGCGGAGGTGGCCCGTGACGATGTACGGATTGTCGATATCGAGGACGGCCTGCTCCACGGGGCGGCCGAACAGGTACTCCGGGTGCGTCATGACGTACTGGTTGACCGACGTGTCGAGGGCGATCAGGAAGATCAGCGCCTCGTCGCTACGGCGCCCGGCCCGCCCGGACTGCTGGAAGAAGCTCGCCAGCGTCCCCGGATAGCCCACCACGATCGCCGCATCGAGCGAGCCCACGTCGATGCCCAGTTCCAGCGCCCGGGTCGCGCTGACGCCGAGCAGTTCGCCGCTGAAGAGCCTCGCCTCGATCTCGCGCCGCTCGGCGGGACGGTATCCGCCGCGGTAGGGCGTGACCTTGTCCACCAGGTGCGGCGCGTCGGCCGCGAGCTTCTCGCAGACGTAGCGGTGGATCATCTCGGCGGACATCTTGGCCTTCGAGAACGTGATCGTCGCCATGCCGCGCTGCACCAGGCACGCCATCAGGTCGTGGGCTTCCACGTTGGCGCTGCGGCGCGAGCGCCAGTGGCCGCCGCGAACGCGGGGCGGATTCCAGAACACGTACGTCCGCCGCCCGCGCGGGGACCCGTCGGCGTCGATCACCGTCACGGGGCGCCCGGTGAGGCCTTCAGCTAGCTCGGCGGGGTTGCCCACCGTCGCCGAGCACGAGATGACCTGCGGACGGCTGCCGTAATGTTCGCACAGCCGCCAGAACCGACGCAGCAGGTTGGCCATGTTCGCCCCGAAGATCCCGCTGTAGACGTGCAGTTCGTCCAGCACGAGCAGTTCGAGGTTCGACAACACCGCGTGCCACCGCCCGTGCTGCGGCATCAGCGCCGCGTGGAGCATGTCGGGATTGGTGATCAGCACCGAGGCGCCGTCGCGGAGCTTTCGCCGGGTGGCCGACGGGGTATCGCCGTCGTACACGCCGGCCAGGCGATCGCCCAGCCCGGCGGCCGCCTGCGCCCGCGACAGCGTGCGGAACTGGTCCTGCGACAGCGCCTTGGTGGGAAACAGCATCATCGCCCTCGCGTCGGGATTCCGGCCGAGCATCTCAAGGACGGGCAGGAGGTAGCAGAGGCTTTTTCCGCTGGCTGTCCCGGTGACGATAAGCACGTCCTCGCCACGTCGTACCGCATCGAGGGCCCGGGCCTGATGGCTGTAGAGGCGCTCGATGCCGGCGGCGGCCAGCATGGCGCGCTGCGGCGGGGTCAGCGGCTGGCTCGTGGCACCGTACGTTGCGTCGCGTGCGGCGACCCGGCGGACGTAGGCGGCCTGGTCGGCATAGTCCGGTCCGGAGCGAATCTCATCGAGGAAACGGTCGACGTCCATGGCGATTCCGTGGTGTAAGTTAGGGGTATGTTAATGTCGAGTGTGTGAGGTCGCAAGGGGGAACTCTCGGTCGAACGGCGCGCGAAACCGCCCTTCGACGATGCTCAGGGCGAGCAAGCGGTTGGCGGGTCGACTTGTCCGCGATAGAATGATGGGCGATGAGACGACAGGTTGTGACAATGACGGTGCGGACGCTGGTTGGGGTGGCGCTGGGGGTCTTGGCGCTGGGCGGCGTCTCGTGCACGTGGGGGCAGGTCGGCAGTGCGTATTGTCAGGCGCGCGACGTGCCCTACGCCCGCGACGACGGTGGCGATGCGTGGCAGACGCCGGCCGAGACCGTCGCGCGGGGGGCCGGCGACTGCGAGGACAAGGCCCTGTATCTCCATCATCTGCTCCGCGTCAAGGGGATCGACTCGCAGGTGGTCTTCGGTGTTCAGAACGTGGTGGCCTCGACGAACGGCCACGCGTGGGTCGAGTGCGAAGTCGACGGGCAGACCTACGTGCTGGACCCCACCGGACGGCTGCGGATCGCGCGGCAGGAGTTGAAGTCGTGGGAGTATCACGTGGTTCGCGACAGTCCCACGGTTCGGGCCAAGCTGGCGGCGTATCTCACGCGGACCGGCGATCGCGGCATCAACCGCGACTACGAGGCCGCCATCGCCGCCGACGGGAACTCCCCGTAGGGCGTGCAAGCCGGGTGCCGTGGGCTGCGGAGCGAAGCGGAGCAACCACGTCTTCGTGCGATTGCCGAATGCCGATTCTCGATTGGCTATCGAGAGCGAATCGACAGTCGGCAATCGACAACCGAAAACCACTTGCGTGGTTGCTCCGCTTCGCTCCACAGCCCACGGCACCCGACGCGCCCTATGTCACGCGCGCCGGCAGGCGGGTCATCAGGTCGGCCAGCGTTACCAGGTCGAGCATGTTGTGTTCGAGACAGTCCACCATCTGCCACGCGTTGGCCGTCCTTACGTAGTCGTGGTAGGCCTGCGGGATCTGCCACCCCGGAATGTCGCCTCTGCGCGTGCGCCCGCAGACGAAGCGCTCGAGCGTCTGGAGTTTGCAGTCGCCGAATCGACCCTTCCAGATGCGCCGTCCCGTGTGCAGCAGGTCCAGGTGGGACGTTCGGATGGCGCAGTGCAGGCCCGTGGCCGCCGCCCGGACGCGGAGATAGGGTACGTCGAAGCTCTTGCCGTTGAACGAAACCAGCAGGCGCTTGTCGGCGGCGTCTGCGAGGAACAGGGCCACCGCCCCGCGCTCTTCGGAGTAGTCACGGGCGAAGAACTGCTTGACGACCAGTTGCCCTTCGAGCCACTGCATCGTTCCGATCAGGAACAGCGGCCCCGAGCCCAGCCCCGTCGTCTCGAGGTCCAGGAAGAGCACGTCCTCGGCGCCGATCGCGCCGGGAGAGACCACGTCGCCAAGGTGAGTCCACAGCGACGAATCGCCGTCGACGACGCTTCGCTCGAACGCGACGTCCAGTTGGGCCCACTTCGGATCGATTTGCGTGATGGGCCTCTCGATGAGGAAGGTCCTCCCGGCGTCAGTCTCGACAACCTGCCCATCGACGGCCTGTTCGAGGATGACCTTCTCGGCCGGCGGGTCGGGCGTCGGTTTCGGGGCGGACGCCACCGGCCCCGCAGGCTGACGGGCGAAGAATATCGTCCCCGCGCCGCTGCCGGCCGGGCGGTCCGCGCCAGGCGTCCCGTCGCCCTCGCCGCTGGTGCGCGCCCGTCCCGCGCGCCCGCCATTCAATCGCTTGCGTAATCGCTCACGCAGCGCGCGGGCGTCGTCGTCCGGAATGTCCCGACTCACCTTCGAGCCCATACGTATCCCTAACTCGCCTATCCTACCACGCACCGACCTTGAGTCAAACAGCGCCGCTTCGTTCCTTGACAACATCGGGACACTTTGCTGACGTGCAGCGATCAGTGTGACAGAGCAGATATACGCCCACGGGCTCCGCCCGTGGGGTATCTGCGGATGGAACGTCGGTCCGCCCGAAACGGATTCCGCAATGCGCCTCTGTATATCACGTTTCAGATAAAGACAGTCGTGTTTCTCAGTACCCCACAGGGCGGAGCCTGTGGGCGTTTGTCGCGCGTAAGCGAACGAGTCGTCGTGCGGAATCTGCCCGTGACGGACGAGGAGGTTTGTCTCAAGAGCGTTATGAGCAACGACCCACCGCAGGCGCCGGGACTTGAATTCTCCCCGCGCACAGGTCTATGCTTTACTTGACCATGAACATGAGTGAAGACTTCTTTGCAAGCAGTGATACCGGGCGCAGCGGCGCGCCGCTGAAACACGTTCAGACGGTGACGTTCGACCAGCCGCTGGCGCTTGAACGCGGCGGGGCGCTCCAGCCCGTAACGGTGGCCTACGAGACGTACGGGCGACTCAGCGACGCGCGGGACAACGTCGTGCTGATCTGCCATGCCCTCTCGGGCGACTCGCACGTGGCGGCCCACGACGCCGACGACGATCCGGGCTGGTGGGACCTGGCCATCGGGCCGGGAAAGATCATCGATACCGACACGTACTTCGTCATCTGCCCGAACATCCTGGGCGGTTGTCGGGGCACGACGGGGCCGGGCAGTACGAACCCGGCTACGGGCAGGCCGTTCGGGGCCGAGTTTCCGACGATTACGGTCGGCGACATGGTGACCGTCCAGACGTGGCTGCTGGACCATATGGGCATCGACAAACTGCTCGCGGTCATCGGCGGGTCCATGGGCGGCCACCAGGCGCTGCACTGGGCCGCCGCCCACAGCGACCGCACGCGCGGCGTGATTCCGGTTGCGACCTCGCCGTTCCTGTCCAGCCGGTCGCGGGCGTTCGACATCGTCGGCCGCAACGCTATCCGCCGGGATCCGAGCTTCCACGGCGGGCAGTACTACGACAAGGACACCGGGCCCGAGGTGGGCCTGGCGATCGCGCGGATGATCGGGCACATCACGTACCTGTCGGTCGAGGCGATGCAGAAGAAGTTCGGCGACGACGGGGCGCCGCGCGACGTGCCGGTCGACTTCGAGAAGGCGTTCACCGTCGGGTCGTATCTCGGTTTCAAGGGCGCCGAGTTCGTTGAGCGGTTCGACGCAAACAGCTACGTCGCGCTGACGATGGCGGTGGACCTGTTCAACCTCGGGCGCAGCGCCGAGGCGCTGGAGTCCGCCCTGGGCGAGACCTCCTGCCGTTGGCTGATCATGAGCTTCACCAGCGATTGGCTGTTCCTTCCGGCCGAGTCGCGCCAGATCGTCGACGCGCTGATCCGGACGAACCGGCCGGTCAACTACTGCAACGTCCGCAGCGAGTGGGGCCACGATGCGTTTCTCCTGCCGTACGACCTGGACGGGTACGGCGGGCTGATCCAGGCGTTCCTGGCGAACCTGAGCGGCAACGGCGGTGACACGGCGCTCGCGCCGGAAGACGGGGACCATCACCCGGCGAGCATCTTCCATCCGTCGCATCCGCAGCGGCTCGACACTGAGCGGATCGTCGGGCTGATTCCGCCCGAGGCGACCGTGCTGGACCTGGGGTGCGGCAACGGGGAACTGCTTGCCGAGCTGGCCGCGCGCGGGCACCGGCGCATCATGGGCGTCGAACTCGACCAGCAGGCCGTCATCGCCTGCGTCGGGCGCGGCGTCAACGTTGTCCAGGGCGACCTGAACGAAGGGCTCGACGCCTTTGGCGACAAGCAGTTCGACTGCGTGGTCGTCTCGCGAACACTGCAGGCGGTCATGGACGTCGAACGCCTGATCGACGACATCCTGCGCGTGGGCAAGCAGTGCATCGTGAGCTTCCCGAACTTCGGCTACTACAAGCTGCGCGAGATGCTCTACACCGAGGGCCGGGCCCCCGAGGCCCCCGGCGTGCTCAGCCACAAATGGTACAACACGCCCAATATCCGCGTCCTGTCGATCGCCGACTTCGAGGACCTCTGCCGCGAGCGAGGCATCACCGTCCACCAGGCGATCGCACTGGACACCGAGAAACAGACCGAAGTGACCGACGACCCGAACCTCACCGCCGACCTGGCGATCTTCGTCATCAGTAGATGAGTCACTTTCGCAGCGGGAACGGGCTTCCGGTCAGGGCCTGCATGTGCCTGGGGATATCGGCGGAGCGCATGACCGGCGGCAGCGGGCCGGCCGTGGACATGATGAAGGTCACCGAGTTGCTGTAGTTCAGTCCGCCGTGGGTCGAGGCGATGTCGACGAAGTACGTCATGCTCGCATCGCCGCTGAAGAATCGGTCGGCCAGCGACGCGATGACGTCCGGCCTGTGGGTCGCCGTCGCCTGGTGCGCCCGCCACAGACGCTGGAGCGGCGCGGGATACTCATGCCTCGCCGTCGTGGCCAGCAGGGCATCGGCGGTGCGGAAGCCCTCGGCGTCGGCGGGTATGGTCGTCAGCAGCCGCGAGAGCTTCAGCGGATCGCCCGAGACCGGGGCGTACTTGTACGATGAGTGCTTGCGGCTGATGACGGCCTTGGCGCCGTTCGGGCCGAGCACGATTACCGTGCGGCCTTGGGCGTAGCTGGCGAGTTCAACGCCTTCGGCGGCGACCAGGTCCGCCGCCAGATCCGCCGGACGGTTGGTGGCGAAACTTGCGTACGTCACCAGGCCGAAGCGGATCCAGACGGCCGTCTTGGCCTCGTCCAGGCAGCCGGCCAGCCGCCACCCGCGGGATTCCAGGTGGCTGCCCAGATCGATCTGCGTCGCGGGCGTGTAGCTGTGGCCGTGGTCGGACAGCAGGGTGACCTTGGTCCGTCCGCGGGTCTCCCAGAGCACCTGGTGGACCAGTTGCTCGACGCGCCGGAGGCAGCGGTGCTGTCCGTCGGCCCCTTCGCGCGTGCCCACCCCCGCCGAGCCGACCGAGTAGACGATGACCTCCCGTGTTTCGTTGGCGTCGAAGCGGTCCTTGGCGCCGTTGATCTCGGCGGCAAAGACGGGCCAGGACGCGATGTAGGCCGCCGCGTCCCAGGCCGACGGGGCGCGGAACTGCAGCAGGCGATTGTACGGGGCGTTGCGCCCGGAGAGGTACGCGGTGTTGCCGCCCACCATGGTGTTGGCCTTGCGATCGAAGTAGCGGGCCTCGAAGCCGGCGGTGGGCACGGTGCCCAGGGCGTCCACAACGCCGAGGTCCGTCATCGACGGGTACGGCGAGACCACGCGCGACGGCGGATGGAACACGCGCAGGCCACCCCGGTCGTACCAGCGCTTGAGCAGATCGTACGAGAACCCGTCGAGGATGAGCACGAGATGTCGGCAGCGGTCGAACGGGATCGCGGCGGTCTCCACGTGCGTGTCGACAGCGCCGTCGCCGGTGGTGTCGTAGCCCAGCATGGACGCCACGCCGGCCGAATCGACGAACGTGAAGAAGTCGGCTGTCCCGTCCCCGTCGGTGTCGTAGGCGCCCCAGGCGCCGGTATCCCACGCGGCGGCGGTGTCGACCGGGTAGGGGAAGCTCACGCCCCCGCCGCATCCGGCCAGGGCGAGGCATGCGAGCAGGGCGGTCAGCGGAGCTGCGGATGTCCTGTTGACAATGGCGGTCATTTCAGGTCCAGTTATCGTGATTCGGCGGGGGGTGTCAACGAGAGACCTTTTTCGAGGAGTTGGTATGACGGCGACAGACGTGACGGTTGGAGTCGTGATGGGCAGCGATAGTGATTTCGACGCGATGCAGCGCTGCCTGAAGCAGTTGGACGCGCTGGGCATCGGCTACGAGGTGCGGGTCATCTCGGCCCACCGTACGCCCGAGACGGCCCACGAGTATGCAGCCACCGCGATCGAGCGGGGGTTGAAGGTGATCATCGCGGCGGCGGGCATGAGTGCGGCCCTGGGCGGCGTGCTGGCGGCCAACACCACCTTGCCCGTGATCGGCGTGCCGATGGCTTCGGGCCCGTTGGTGGGCGTCGACGCGGCGCTGAGCACGATGCAGATGCCCCCCGGCGTGCCGGTGGCGTGCATGAGCATCGGCAAGGCGGGCGCGACCAATGCGGCGATCTACGCGGCGCAGATCCTGGCCGGGTCCGACGAGGCGATGGCCGCTCGCCTGGTGCAGTTCAAGGCCGACCAGGCCGCGAAGGTAGCCGCCAAGGACGCGGACCTGCAAACGAAACTCTGATCGATATGATCTGGGCGTATCTGGCGCTGAACGTTTGTGTGATCATGGCGGCGGCGTACGTCCGCTATGACGCGGCGGCGCTGCGATTCGCTGCCCCGATTGCGATGGCGCCGGCGGTGTGGCGCTGGACAGTCGCAGCGGCAGGGGCGCTGTGCGCGGGGGCCGCCCTGGCCGGCCGAAAACGCCTGGTCCGCAGCGCCGAGCCCCGGCGCGCGCTGGCTGAACTGATGCTCCTGCCCGCCGCGGGCATCCTGCTGTGGGGGGGTCTGCCCCCGAAGATCCTCGACTACAGCCTCGTCCACTGGTCCTGCATCGCCGTGCTGGCCGGCGCGATCGCCGGGTGCATCTGGCGCGATCCGTGCGGCGCGGGCGACCTGGGCCTGACGGGGCGGAACTTCCGGGGCGCGGCGCGGAGGCTGGCGATCCCGACGGTGATCATGGCCGCCGCCCCCATCGTTGCCGCCGCATTCGTGGGCACGGATCTCGGCGCCGAGGGCAGGGGCGTCGGTCGAGTCGCGCTAGGTCTTATGGGATACCCGTTCTACGCCTTGGTGCAACTGCTGATCTTCCAGGTCTTCCTCGTCCCGCGCCTCGCGCGCCTCTGCGAATCCACCGCTGCCGTCATCGCCGCCGCCGCCGCGATGTTCGCGCTGATGCACTGGCCCAACCCGCTGGTGATGGCTGCCTGCGGCGCCGCCGCGGCGGTCTGGACGTGGGTCTACCTGACCCGCCCGAATGTCTACGCCTTGGCGATCTCGATGGCGCTGGCCGCCGTGTCCTTCAGCCAGGCCCTGCCCCACGACCTGACCCATCACGTCCGCGTCGGCCCCATCTACGTCCACCGGCTCGTCCAACGCGCGGCCGGTTAACTGGTAGGGCGTGGGCCAAAAAAATAAAACCAAAACAAAAAAAAAAAAAACCCCCACGACCAAAAAAAAA
>CAZVEV010000031.1:35163-35414 GCA_964625865.1 uncultured Planctomycetaceae bacterium
TTTTTTTTTTTTTTTTTTTCTTTTTTGTTCCTCCGCGTCTTTCTTCTTACCCCCCCCCCCCCCCCCTACGGAGTCCCGCGTCGCGTCGTTCCCAGTTAACCAATTAACCAGTCAACCAGTTTTTGCCCTTGCGAGTTGCCCCTCACATCCCCAAATCGTACGGTCCCTATGGACGTTGGTTTCGTGCCGCCACGTGCGGCCTGGTGCGATGTGTTGGAGGGCTGATCATGTTCAAGCGGTAGTTCATGCTG
>CAZVEV010000032.1:0-35223 GCA_964625865.1 uncultured Planctomycetaceae bacterium
CGGAACGTCCTGTTGCAGAAGTCCTTCGGCTCGCCGAAGGTCACCAAGGACGGCGTGACGGTTGCGAAGGAAGTCGAGCTTGCCGGACCGTTCGAGAACATGGGCGCGAAGATGGCCAACCAGGTCGCTTCGAAGACCGCCGACGTCGCCGGCGACGGGACGACCTCCGCGGTCGTGCTTGCCGAGGCGATCATGACCGAAGGGCTGAAGAACGTCACCGCCGGGGCGAACCCGATGGCGCTGAAGCGCGGCATCGACGCGGCGGTCGCCGCCGCCATCGACGCGGTCGCCGACCAGGCCAAGCCCTGCAAGACCACCGATGACCTGCGGAACGTCGCAACGGTATCGTCCAACTGGGACCCGCAGATCGGCCAGTTGATTGCCGAGGCCTTCGAGGCCGTCGGCGTCAACGGCGTGGTCACCGTCGAGGAAGGCAAGGGCATTGCCAGCGATCTGGAGCTGGTCGAGGGCATGCAGTTCGACAAGGGCTACATCTCCCCGTACTTCGCGACCGACCCGGCGACCCTTGAGGCCGTCCTCGAAGACGCGCAGATCCTGATCCACGAGAAGAAGATCTCCTCGCTTCGCGACCTGATTCCCGTTCTGGAGAAGATCTCCACGACGGGCAAGCCGCTGTTGGTGCTCGCCGAAGACGTTGACGGCGAGGCGTTGGCGGGCCTGGTGATCAACCGCTTGCGCGGCGTGCTGAAGGTCTGTGCGGTCAAGGCCCCGGCGTTCGGCGACCGTCGCAAGGCGATCCTGGGCGATATCGCGGTCCTTACCGGCGGACAGGTCATCAGCGAAGACCTGGGCCTGAAGCTCGAGAACATCGAGGCCGCCATGCTCGGCCAGGCCAAGCGGGTCGTCATCTCCAAGGACACCACGACGATCATGGAAGGCGCGGGCAAGAAGAAGGACGTCCAGGGGCGGATCGAGATGATTCGCGCCCAGATGGAGAAGACCACCAGCGACTACGATCGCGAGAAGCTGGCCGAGCGACTGGCCAAGCTGACCGGCGGGGTGGCGGTGATCAACGCGGGCGCCCCCAGCGAAGCGGAGATGAAGGAACGCAAGGACCTGATCGACGACGCGATGCACGCGACCCGGGCGGCCGGCCAGGAAGGCATCGTTCCCGGCGGCGGGGTGGCATTGCTCCGTGCGACTGAGGCCGTGCAGGCCGTTCGCGCCAAGGTGCGCGGCGAAGAGAAGATTGGCGTGGACATTGTCGCCCGCGCGTTGGGCGCCCCGGCCCGTCAGATCGTTGCCAACACCGGCGAGGAAGGCGACGTCGTCGTCGACGAGATCCTCAAGGCCAAGGGCGCGATGGGCTACAACGCGTCGACCGGCGAGTACGTTGACATGGTCAAGACGGGCATCATCGACCCGGCCAAGGTGGTCCGGACGGCGTTGCAGAACGCGGCCTCGATGGCCGGTCTGCTCCTGACGACCGACCTGATGGTGACCGACTACGACGAGAAGACCGAGGACGAGATCCCCGGCGCGGTACACTGATTCCATTGCGGATTGCGGCTTTCGGATTGCGGATTCATGCGATCCGCAGACCGATGTTCGCTAACGAGATTGCGCGATGGGGCGCCGACGCATGTGCGGAGGCGCCCCTCGTCGCGCGATTGGAAATCCGCAGTCCGCAATCCGAAATCCGCAATCGAGTATGTCTGAGCAGAAGCGCGATTATTATGAGGTCCTCGGAGTCGACCGCGATGCGGGCGCCGACGAGATCAAGCGCGCCTATCGGCGCGGGGCGCTGAAGAACCACCCGGACAACTACAAGGGCGACAAGGCCGAGGGCGAGAAGATCTTCAAGGAACTCGCCGAGGCCTACGAAGTGCTCTCCGATCCGGTTAAGCGCAAGCAGTACGACCAGTTCGGCCATGCCGGACTGCGCGGCGCGGGCATGCACGATTTCTCGTCGATGGGGTTCGGCGACATCTTTTCGATGTTCGAGGACATCTTCGGCGGGGGCGGGTTCGGCAGTCGTTCGGCCAACCGCGCCGCCGACCGGGGCTACGACCTTGAGACGCAGGTGGAGGTCACGCTGGAACAGGTGGCCACCGGCACGGAGCAGACGCTCGAGTCCGAGCGGATGGACGTGTGCGAAACGTGCAGCGGCAGCGGGTCCAAGCCGGGGACCGAGCCGGCCAAGTGCGAGACATGCGGCGGCTATGGCGAGGTCCGCCAGCAGGCGCCGGGGCTGTTCGGCATGAGTGTACGGATTACGGCCTGTCCGCAGTGTCGCGGGCGGGGCGTGAAGATAACCGACCCGTGCAAGGATTGTCGCGGCGCGGGGCGGTCCCGCAAGAAGCGCGTCCTGTCGGTTCGGGTCCCGCCGGGCATCCGCGACGGGCAGGTGGTGCGGATTCGCGGCGAGGGCGAGCCCGGACGGTCGGGCACGAGTCGTGGCGACCTGCACTGCTACGTCCGCGTGCTCGAGCACCCCATGCTCACGCGCCGCGGCGACGACCTGGTCTGTGCCGTGCCGATCGCGTTTTCCGTCGCCGCCCTCGGTGGGAAGATCGAGGTCCCCACGCTGGTCGGCCCCGAGCAACTGGACGTGCCGGCCGGCACGCAGAACCTCGACGTGATCACGATGAAGCGGCGCGGCATGCCCTCGCTCCGGTCAGGGCGCTCGGGCGATCAGCACGTGCAGATCTTCGTCGAAGTCCCCAAGACGCTCACCGACGAGCAGCGCGAACTGCTCGCCAAGTTCGCCGAAACCGAAGAGGCCAACGTCACCCCCCAGCGCAAGGGCTTCTTCGAGAAGCTCAAGGACTACTTTGGCAAGGAATCGTAAGTCACCGTCATGACCAGGAAGAAAGCCAAACAACCCGACGACGTCCCGCCGGCTGAGAGTCCCGAGATCGACGCGATTGAGGACATGATCGAGGGCGGCCCCGCCGTGGTCCCCGCCGATGAGCCGATGACCGTCGAGGACGAACGTGACGATCTGCTGGCGCGGCTGCAGCGTCTGTCGGCAGACTACGTCAACTATCAGAAACGCGCCCGACGCGACATCGACCAGACGCGACAGTTTGCCAACGATGACCTCATCAAGGCCCTCCTGCCGGTAATCGACGACATGGAGAGGGCCCTGGCGGCCGCTCGGGACAACCACGGCGAGGACGATCCGCTGTTCCAGGGCATGCAACTGGTCCACGACAAGGCGCTCGAGACACTGGGGCGCTTTGGCGTGACGGTCATCGAGGCCGCAGGTGAGCCGTTCGACCCCGACCGCCACACCGCCATGATGCAGCAGGCCGACCAAGACCACGAGCCCAACACGGTGTTACAGGAAGTCCAGCGCGGCTACGAGCTGCGCGGGCGGATCCTCAGGCCGTCGGCGGTGGTCATCTCAAAGATGCCCGATTCACCCGGCGCCGACAACGAGGACTGATCCGCCAAGCGGATTTGCGCAGGAGAAGACCATGCCGACATACGACTACGAGTGCAACGCATGCGGTCACACGTTTGAGAAGTTCCAGTCCATCACGGCCTCGGCGGTTCGCAAGTGTCCCGAGTGCAGCAAGCTCAAGGTGCGCCGGCTGATCGGCACGGGGGCGGGGATCATCTTCAAGGGCAGCGGCTTCTACCAGACCGACTACCGCAGCGACTCATACCGCAAGGCCGCCGAAAAGGACAAGTCCGCCGCCACCAGTTCCACCTCGTCGTCGACTGATTCCAAGACGACCAAGAACAAGACTGAGTCAAAGGCGAAGACCGACTCGTCCACGTCGAAGGCTTCCGCTCCCAAGGGCGCGTCCGACTGACGCGCACTGGTCGTTTCGACACGAGGCGCAAACGCCCGCAGGCTCCGCCTGTGGGGTGTCCGCGAATGAGGAATACCTCCCCTGGACCGTTCCGCAGACAGGTGTCCGTGAACGTGACGGATGCTCGGTCGCAGATACCCCACGGGTGGAACCCGTGGGCGTTTGACGTGTCGCCACCCCTTATCCTGATCGAGAGACCTCGGGCGTTGCGGAATGTGCGGGGGACTGCGATAATGCCTCTGTGCGACCCCTCGCGCGGGGTGCACGCCTGTGGGCACCTGACCGAAAGGCGAGAGCGATGGCAATGTTCGGAATGATAGAAGTACTGATGGCCGTGCTGGCCGGCGGCGGGGGCAACGATCTGCTGGACTACATGCCGACCAAGGCATACTGGCAGTCCAAGGGCGTTGCCGTGACGGCCCAGGCGATGCAGGACGAACTGACGCCGGTGTCCAAGGAGGCGATCGCGGCCCTGATCAAGGACCTGACGGGTAACGACGAGGCCAAGCGCACCGCTGCGGCGGGGCGGCTGGCGGGAGTAGGCATATCCATCATGCCGCAACTGGAGAAGGCCGCCGCAGCGGCCCAGGGCGACCCCGAGAAGGCCGGGGCGATTCAGCAGTTGATCGGCAGGCTGTACACGGCGCGTCAGGCCGGCGCGGTGCGACGGCTGATGGCCATCCGCACGCTGGGCCAGTTGAAGTGTCGGCCGGCTTTGGGCACGCTCAAGGGTTTGCTGAAGTCCAAGGCGTTGTTCGAGGCCGAGTACGCGGCGGCGGCGATTGCGGCGATCGAGGGCAAGGCCTGGAAGCGCCCGGGCGCGGGGGCCAAGACGCTGGCCGGCGACGTGTGGCGCCTGCCGGCCAACTGCGGCATCGTGGCCCAGATGACCATGCCTCCGGGCGCCCCGGTGGACATCGCCAAGCTGATCAAGAACGTCGGCCAGTTGCCTAACGGGATGACGGCCGAGCAGATCATGGCCCAGGGCACGAAGATGCTTGTGATGGCTGCGGAAGTGGTGGGCAATATCCGGTTCGACAGCGTGACGATGGGCGTTGCAGGCGACGTGGGGAACCGGTCGGGCTTCGCCGTGTTCGTCGGACGCGGGAAGTACGACTCCAAGACCATTGCGGCCCTGATAGGCGAGCAGGGGCGGCGGACCAAGACCGAGACAATCAACGGCATCGACGTGGTCATGCCTGACAACGAGGTCGCGCTGATCATACCTTCCGACGACATGTTCGTCATGTGCACCGGGCCCAACCGCCAGGCCTTGCCCCTGGGCGAAGTGACGTCGGCGATCAAGAGCGGCAAGGGGGGGCTCACGCCCGCGAGCAAACTGGGCAAGCTGATCAAGACCGTCGACACCTCCCAGCCGCTGTGGGCGGCGGCGACCATCACCGACGCGTACCAGGTCGCCGGGCCGATGATCTCGGCATTCAAGACGATCACCCTGGTGGGCAAGCCCGCAAAGGGTGGACAACTGTTCACGGTGACGGGCAAGGGCACGGACGCCGACGCCGTCGGCGCTGCGGTCAAGGAGTTCACCGGGCATATCGCCAAGGGCATCGGCGAGGTCGAGCGTCAGGTCCAGCGTGGCGGACCGCAGAGCCAACTGCTCAAGCCGATCCTGGAGTTCATGAAGAGCATGAAGGCCGAGTCCAACGGCACGTCAGCAACGGTCACCGCGACGCTGAAGGGAAGCGCAACGGGCGCGATGCTGGTCATGCCGATGCTCATGTTCACCGCCCGGGCCTCCCACGACATAAAGGAGATGGAGGGGCCGCCCGAGGCCGTGCCACAAGACGCACCACAGCCGGCGCCCGACCGTAACTGAGTTCCGTTCGAGAGGCTCGGCGGGTGGCACCTTCAAGGGGCGCGATAGTCGTTCCGCGTGCAACACGTTGCACGCCCTACGCCTGGCCTGCCGGGCGGGTCATTTCTTGAAGTCGGTCACCACGCGGTTCCAGATCTTCAGTTCGTCGTAGACGACCGTTGCCTTGGTCGTCGTGCTCCGGCTGCGATGAATCAGCAACTGGGCGGGGAAGGGGTAGTCGGCAAACGGGTCGCCTGACGTCGGATTCCTGTAGTACTTGCCGAACGGCTTGCCGTTGATCAGCATCGCGATCGCCGCCCCGCCGAACTTCTTGAGGCCCTTGGTGTCCCAGACGACCGCCACGTGGTTCCACGTGCCCACCGCGCTGAAGGCCGACGCGGCGTTGTTCTTGTTCCTGGAGTCCGTCCGGACGTAGTGCCCCCCGCTGCGGAGGTAGACGTAGGGCGTGTTCCGCGTGGTGTAGTTGCGATAGGTCAGCGAGACCGGCCCGCCGAGGATCTCGTAGTACCAGACCGTCGACGTGACGCGCTTGTTCTTGCCCGCCGCGGGCTTGCCCGGCTTCGAGACCGTCTTGATCCAGAACGCGATCGTCCCCCGCGGGGCTTCCTTGAGCATCTTGGACGGTACGTGCAGGCCCGCGACGTTGGTCTTGCTCGTCGAGATCTGCACGCCCTTGGCGATCTTGCCCTCGACGAACTTGTCGATGTTGGCGAACTCGACCTGCGGGCCGATGATCGACGGCGTGCCGTCCAGGCGGTTCCAGCAGATCAGGCCCTCCGGTACGAAGCCGGGGGTCACCGACAGCCCCGCCACCGAAGCGGCCGGCACGGCCACTGTCTTGCCGTCAGGCGTCTTGACGCCGATGGTCTTGTCTGTCAGCGCACGGCCGACCAGGTGGTCGCCGTTGCGGAGAATCACTCCCACGCGCGAGCGGTCGGTGGTGATCCCGAGCCGTGAGATCAGGCCTGTCGGCACGGTGAGTTTTCCGAGCGTCGCCTCAAGCGTCAGGGCCTTGATCCCGGCCGTGCCCTTGACCGTCTTCCCGCCGACAAGGGCGACCTCGATGCGGTCAGGCTTGTCGGACGTCGGCTCGGGCGGCGCCGGCGGGGCGCGGCGGACCGCGTTGAGGTCGGCCAGGTCCACAGAGAACGTGCCATAAACCCCCACCACGTCGAGGCGCCGCGTGGCCAATCGCCCTTCGATGATCTCCGTGGTCTTGTGGAGCGTAATGCGGTCCTTCGGACGGATGGGGCATCGCGGCGGGGCCGGGGCGCACGGAAGGGCCTGCGGCGGGCCGCGGAACGTGGCGAGGATGTCCTCGATGCGCATGCGCCGTTCGAGGTCGCCGTCGGTCACGTGGTCCGTGAGCATCAGGCTGACGGCCGGGCCCATCGCGATCAGCGCCCGGTGGGCCGCCTTGCGCTCGTGCCATGACTGGGCGGCCAGTTGTGTGATCAGTTGCCTTGCCCGCCTGGCCAACTCGGTCCGACTGACGAAGCCGGGCGTCAGGTCCCTGATGCTCTCTGTCCGCACGTTTCGCACCGCGCCGTCGGGGCCGGTGATGCCCACCTGCCTGGTGGCCAGTCGCGCGGTCATCACGGTCCCGTCCATGAAGAAGAGATTGAACACCGGGGCGGCGGTGTCCTTGCCCATCGCCGGGCCCGCGGCCAGAACGGCAGCAACTATGACCACACACGTGTACCTCATGGGCTCCCATCATACCGTCTGGGTGGGAAAATCTCGACACCATTCATCGCGCAGCACCCGCGAGAAGCCCCCTGGCATTGCGCAGGCCGCGTCTGGACGCCACAGGCGGGGGGAGGGTCCTTTCGCCGCTGGCATGCGGCCAGACCCCCTCTACGGACCTCAGGCCGCGTGCTGGGCGTGACGGTTCGGCGCCACGTCGACAGCCGCTCTGCAGCCCACGGCACCCAGACATCCTCATTATCGGTTGCGAACGGCGGGGGAAATGAGCGTGCCGAGAAGGGCAGCAAGCACGGCGATGGCGGGCCAGATCAGCCAAGCCCATAGCGGCGTCGGCAGCAGGTGGTCGATACGGGCCGCCGCGTTTCGCCAGATCAGCAGGACGGGGGTGAGCATCCCGGCCAGATCGGCTGCGGCGGCGGTCAGGAACTCGGTGGCGATGTAGCAGGCGGCCGGGGCGCCCAGGGCGATCAGCCCCAGTCCGCCCGTCACCAGCCACGCTCCGCGGCGCCGGCGGGCGAAGTGTGCCCCGGCCAGCCACGCCAGCGGCCAGAAGGCGGCGAGGCAGACCACGTGGCGGACCACGTCGGTGACGGTGGCGTTGGCCAGGAAGGCCGCGGGGATGATAAACGGCAGGGCCAGCAGCATCCCCAGGCCCGACTCGGCGGTCACGGTGCGCCAATAGGTCGCGGGGGCAATGGGCGTGCCCTCGCCGCCGTATCGCCTGAGCAGGACCATCGGGTAGACCACGAGGATGAACATCAGTTGGGCCACCGCGAGGGTCTGGAGGGTCGGCAGGGGGGCGGCGGGGCTGTGGGTCAGTTCGGGCCAGAGCGTCCGGGGCCAGAGCCCCGCGCCCAGACCTGCCAGCAGGACCGCGAGGTACAGCACCCCCGCGGGGCGCCACACGCTCGCGCCGGTCGCGAGCGGCCGGGATGGCTCAGTAGACGCTGACATGCAGTTCGTCGAAGCGCAGGTCGATGTACGAATGCAGGCCCGCCAGTTGCCCGTTGTGCCGCGCCACGTAGGCATCCATGTACGACAGCTTGCGGTCCGGCGCGACGTTGTGGTCGCCGCCGTCCCGCGGGAACCTGCCAAACCGGATGTCCGTCGCATTGCCGCTGTCCACCCGAGCATAGAACCGCAGGTGCGGCTCGCCTTCCTGGCGCATGCGTCCGGCATAGTTACGGATGTCGGCGACGGCGATCTGGTTGACGTAGGACCGGTCGGCCACCAGGGAAACCATCTTCAGCCCCGCGGCCATGTCCGCGCCCGGCCACGTACGCCCATAGCCGGGCGGATCGGTATGGGCCGCTCCGCTGATCTTGACGTAGTGGATGGGCCAGGCCCGCACGCCGGGGGGGACGGCCTCGGGATCGATGAAGCAGACCTGTCGCTTCGAGCCGTCTTCGCGCGTGACGCGGGTGACCCATCGGGGCACCTGGTGGCGCGGCAGGTGCGTGCCGTCTTCGCTGAGGAACTCCTGGGTTCCGTAGACGGTCTGGACGAAGGCGATGGGCTTTCGGTATTCGGCGTGAAGCTCGATGATCGCCACGTTCGGGTTGTCCGACCGGCGACGGCGGACCCGGGTGACCTCGCGGATCCACGGATTGGCGGTCCCCAGGCGGTGGACCTTGGCGGGCAGGTCCGGGTCGTAGATTCCGCTGCGGGCAGGGGTCAGTTCCCGCACGAGGCGCCGCGCGAGCGACAGGGGCATCCACGAGGGGCGGTCAGCCATCTGAAGGCGAAACTCGGTGGGCCCGGCGGCCTTGCGGGCAAGGACGTGACGCTCCATCGTTCGCAGGGCGATTGCTCCGGTCGCGCACGCGACCAGGACGACGGTGGCGATCAGGCCCCATCGTCGGGCGGCGGGTCCATGGCGGTCGGTCCAGCCCCACCACCACAGCTTCATCCCCCCGAGCTTGTTGGCGGCCGGGGCGGGCGGCTTGGTCCTGGTCTTCGTCCGAGTCTTCGTCCGGGTCCTTGCGGTCTTCGTTTTCTTCTTTCCGAACATCAATCCCTTCCCACACCGGCGGGGGGTGCCGGCAACTCATTCCATCATTCAGCGGCGCCTCTGGCGGCGGCCATCGCGACGATTCCATCGACCAACTGCTCGAAAGAGATGCCCACTTTCGCCGCAGCCATCGGCAGCAGCGAATGGCTGGTGAACCCCGGGATCGTATTGACCTCGAGCACGTGGGGCACGTTGTCGGGGTCGAGGATCAGGTCGACCCGCGACAGATCGCGACAGTTCAGGGCCTGGTGGGCCCGGGCGGCGGCGTCCTGCACGGCGGCGACGGTGGCCTCGTCCAGCCCGTGATCGAACACGTATCGCGTGCCGCAGTCGGTGTACTTGGCGTCCTTGTCGTAGAACGTTTCCGGGGGGATGATCTCGAGGACGGGCAGGACGTGGCCGTCGAGCAGGCCGACGGTCAGTTCGCGCCCGCCGACGAATCGTTCGACCATGGCGCGGGCGTAGCGGTCGATCACCTCGTCGAGGGCCGCGTCACGCTGGGCGTCGTCCCGGGCGATGGTGATGTCCACACTGGATCCGCCGTTGACGGGCTTGACTACGACGGGGGGAGGCAGCTCCGCCAGCCACTTGGCCACCTTCGCCGGGGCATGGGACTCCTCGATGACCATCCAGTCGGGGGTATTCAGGCCCGCTCGACGGAAGATCTGCTTGGCGGCGGCCTTGTCCATCGCCATCTCGCTGGCCCGCGGGGCCGACCCGATGTACGGCAGGCCGCGGGCCTCGCACAACTCCTGGACCTGCCCCGACTCGCCGAACTCCCCGTGCAGCGCGATGAACACCACGTCGATATCGGGCAGGTCCAGCGCGCCGGTGTACTGAGGCGTGATGTCCTCTCGGCTGACGGTGTGTCCGACGCGTTCAAGCGCGGCGGCGACGGCCTCTCCGCTGAGCAGGGATACGTCGCGCTCGGTGGAGGGTCCGCCCATGAGCACCGTGACATTCAGTGGCCGATCGGTCGAGGGAAACTCGAAGACCGGGCCGTCCGTGGCCTCTTGCGATGCGTCCATGATCACCAGACCTCGAGTTCCAGTTCCAGGTAGACCTCTGAACGTTTGTAGACGGTCTCGCGGATGGTGTTGATGAGCTTGAGCACGTCGCTGGCCCGCGTGCCCGCATCGGCCAGGATGAAGTTCGCGTGTTTCTCCGAGACATTCGCACCGCCCACGCGCTTGCCCTTGAGTCCGGCCTTGTCGATCAGCGCCCCGGCCGACATGCCGCGCGGGTTCTTGAAGACGCACCCGGCGTTGCGGTGGGCCAGCGGCTGGGAATTCTTCTTGTAGATCCAGATCTGCTTGACCTGGCGCAGGATGCGCTGCGGATCGTCCTCGCTCAGGCGGAACTGGGCGCCGAGGATGAACTTGGCCGAAATGTTCGTCGAGCGGTACGCGAAGGCCAGGTCGTCCCGATAGCGGGTGAAGATATCGCCGCTGTCGTTCATGACCTCGACCGATTCGATGGCGCTGCCGATGTCGCCGAACGCCCCGCCCGCATTCATCTTGACGCATCCGCCCACCGTGCCCGGGATGCCGGTCAGCCCCTCCAGGCCGGTCTGGCCCTCTCGGACGCACCGCAAGACGAGCTTGCCCATGTCCGCCCCGGCCTCGGCGCGCACGCCGATCTCGTTGAACCGCGTGGCCGTAAACTCGCCCTGGCGCAGGGAGACCACGGCGCCCTTGACACCCGCGTCGTCGATCAGCAGGTTCGCCCCGCTGCCGAGAACGTGGATGGGCACCTCGTGCTCGCGGCATCGCTTCACGACGTCCGCGAGTTGCTCGACGTTCTCCGGTTGGACGAAATACGTTGCAGGCCCGCCGATACGCATCCACGTGCGATCGGCCAGCGGCTCATCCGTCCTGACAATGCTCTCTAAGCCAGCGAACAATCCCATCGGCCACTTCCCATACGTTTCCTGCCCCCATGGTCACTACCAGATCACCGTCCCGAAGTGTTTCGGTCAGGTGGGCCTCTATCTCGTCAAATGTCTGCTTGTAGATCGCCGTGCCGCTGTTCAGACGAATCTGCGAGACCAGATCTTCCGAGGAGATGTGGTCCTTTTCCCGAACACTGTCACGAACGAAGTAAATCTCCGGCACGATCACTTCATCAGCCTGCCCGAAGCTCCGGGCGAAGTCCTTCAGCAGAAACCGCGTCCTGCTGTGCTGGTGCGGCTGAAAGACGCACAGCAACCGTGCGGGCTGATAGTGTTCGCGAATCGCCCGCAGGGTGGCGGCAATCTCCGTGGGGTGATGGGCAAAGTCGTCCACCACCGTCACGCCGGCGACCTGTCCCTTCAGCGTCAGGCGTCGTCGTGCGCCCATAAACTCTCCCAACGCCGAGACAATCGCCTCGGGCTCCAGCCCCGCGTGATGCAGTAACGCGACGGCCGCCAATGCATTATACGCATTGTGCCTCCCCGGAAGCGACATTCGCAGGTGAGCGAAAGGCTGCTCGTCCAGCAGGACGTCCATCTCGAAGCACCCCCGCACCGGCTGCTCGTTCGCACCGCGCCAGGTGCAGCCGTCGGCAAAGCCGAACGTCTCGACGGTTCCCGAGGCGCCCCGGGCGGCGCGGAGGGCCTCGGCGTCCTCGCCGTTGACCACCAGCACGCCGCTGGGGGCCACCAGCGATGAAAATGACTTGAAGGCCTCGACAATCGCGTCGAGGTCTTCGTAGCAGTCCAGGTGATCCTCCTCGACGTTCAGGATCGTCGCGTACTGCGGACGGAGGTTCAGGAAACTGCGGTCGAACTCGCACGCTTCGGCGACGAAGTGGCGCCCCGCCCCGGCGGCGCTGGGGCCGCCCAACTGCTCGACCGTCGCGCCGACGATGTAACTGGGATCTACCCCCGCGCGGGACAGCGCGTAGGCCACCATCCCCGTCGTCGTGCTCTTGCCGTGCGTCCCGGCCACCGCGATGCCCACGCCATCGGCCATCAAACGCCCGAGCATCTGGCTGTACTTGAGCACCTCGATCCCGCGCTCGCGGGCGGCGACCAACTCGGGGTTCTGCTCGTGGATGGCGGCCGAGTAGACCACCAGTTCGCGATCGGGGGCGATGTTCTCGGCCTGCTGGCCCACGTGGACGACCGCTCCGCTGTCGGCCAGCCGATCCAACGCCGCGCTGGGATGCATGTCAGACCCGCTGACGACGGCGCCGCGGTCGATGAGCATCTGCGCCAACGCCCGCATGCCGGACCCGCCGACGCCGATAAGGTGAATCCGCCGCCCGACAAACTTCCCGGCCGTCGGAGGGCGATCTTCCATGATTTCCCGTTCGGTCTCCATACCTTCATGCATCCTATCGAGGCGCCGCTGCGGTGTCAAACTGTCGTCGGTCCGGGCGCAAAACAGGTCCGCAGGTCCCTCGCGCCCATGGTATTGTTATCGCCCGCCTCGCGACGAAGACTTTAGCGCTCCCGGTGTGGTTGACTGGTTGAGTGGTGGATTGGTTAACTGGTGGACCGGCACGAGGGGGATCGGAGGCGTGAACCTTCGACCTTTGACCTCTTCTCGCTCAATGAAACGGGGCGACCCGGCGGGGCCGCCCCATGTGTCGTCCATGTTGCACGGTCGTCTACGCGCATCTGCGACGCCGTCGCAGCCCCAGCAGGCCGACGGCGGCCAGCGCGAACGTCGAGGGCTCGGGAACCAGCGCCTGGATCTCCGCCGCCGCCAGGGCGTCGTCGTAGATCCGCACATCGTCTAGCCAGCCGTTCCAGTGGCGATTGCTGTGATCGCTCCCGATGCGGACGGCGATCCCATTGGCCGTGTCGGTGTTGATGGTCTCGTCCAACGAGTCGCTGGGTTCGATCGTGCCGCTACCGAACTCGGCGTCCAGCACGCCGTCGACGTAGAGCAGCACGTCCCGGACGTCGGGCGTGCCATCGTCTTCCCAGGTCGCCGCCACGTGATGCCACTCGCCGTCGGTGACCACCGTATTGCCGACGATGAACCCGCCGTTGACTTCAACGCGGATGGCGCCCGCCGTGCCGTTGTTCGCCTGCACGCGGAAGATCCACTTCTCGCCGGCGGCATCCTCGCCCCAGGCGGCGATGGCGATGTTCTGGTTTGTGGCCGTGCTTCTCGTCTTGATCCACGCCGCCACGGTCCGCGAGTTGGTGCCCCCCACCTCGGGGGCCTTGTAGCCGACAGCGTCGATCTGATCGCCCGTGCCGTCGAACTCGATCGAACGCGTAGAGCCCGACGGTACGGGGGCCGCATCCGTGCTCCACTGCGGGCCGGTCGCGTCGGCCGGTGAGAACGTGCCCGTGTGGCTTCCCACGCCGGAGTCGGCGATCGTCGTACCCGAGCCTTGCTCCATCTTCCACCAGTCGATCAGGGTCGGCGTGGTGAACTGGCCGTTGGTCACGTTCCACTTGTTCTGGAGGTAGTACCCGACGGCTTCCCTTTCGGGGCGGCTCAGCGCGCGGTCGTAGACGATGATCTCCGCCAGGTCGCCCTGCATGACGTCACTGGGATTGGTGATCGATCCGCCACCTCCGCCGGGCGTCCACTTGGCCGCGACGGCCAGCCCGTTATCAATCAGTGCGGAGACCTTGGTGGGGCTTCCAGCGCCGGTCTGCGTCGCCTGGGTTGATGCGTTGTTGTAGTAGAACTCCTTGGCGCCGTAGGTCGAGCCGACCGGCGAACGGAAGATCCCGATGTTCGGGTCGGTCTGGTCCAGCGGGTCGGTGGCGAACACGCGGTTCCCGCCGTTGAAACGCCAACTGGACTCGACACCGAACGCATACGTCGCGTCGGCGTTGTTATCATTGGCCTCGCCGCCGAACTGGAGGCACCGAATGTCGTTGCCGCCCACGTCAGTCATGTTCGTCGTGATCACGAAGACGGTGGCTTCCGGGTTGCCCGTGAACCCCAGCGCATCGGTGCGATACAGGTAGTCGTCGGTCCCGTCAAAGCTCATCAGCGGCAGGCCGTTAAGCGTGTTCGTCCCGAGCGTCGGATGCTTGGCGGCCGTCGATTGCGTCACGTCGTGTCCGTGTCCGGATTTGTCCGCCCAGGTGGCGGTCCCGCCGGAGACGAACGTTCCGCCTGCCGTCCCGTCGCCGTCGACGTCGCTGGCATCGAGCCAGAGCACCGCCCCGCTGATGTCCGTGGGAACGACCGCCGCGCCCACCTCGCCAGCGCCGAAAGCGGTCAGACATAGAATGCATGTCAAGAGTGTTTTTCGCGTGTTCATCATGCTACTCCTCATAGTGATCCTGGCCGCCATTGATCCAAGTCGTCATCACGCACATCCTGAATCCCAAGTGACCGTCCAGGCGAGACCTCCGTCAGCAACGCAACCTCGCCACTCCAAGCTCTGTCGACAACCTCCGCCGACACTAATCCACAAATTATACCTCATTTCACTGACCGTGTCCAGAGATAAACCCAGGCGTTCGGTCCGCGGTCCGCGGCGTCTCTGTTGGGACTGTGGTTACGCGCGTCTGCGACGCCGTCGCAGGCCCAGCAGGCCGATGGCGGCCAACGCGAGGGTGGACGGCTCGGGGACGAGCGTGAACGACGTGGAGAACGCGATCACGCCCGCCGACTCGGCGGCATGAGTCAGTTCCGTGTCTCTGTGCTGGTCCTCCTGCGAGAACAACTTGATGTCGGTCGCCGAGATCGAGGCCTGCCGCAGCCATCCGCCGTCGCCACCGCCGCGAAGCGTGAAACTCGCCACCGCCAGCGGGGCGGAACCGAAACCGGCTGACCACGCCTGCGCCTGGCCCGTGCCTCCCTCCTGCGCGAGGGCCTGGATGTCGTTGCCGGTTCGGAGCGCCTCGAACAGGACCGTACCCCCACCGTCGGCGGTGAAGCTGCCCGTTCCCTTTTCGACGGCCAGGTAGCCAATCGTCTGCTGCACCAGCGTGCCGCCCGAATCAACCTCGGCACGCTCGAGGGCGACCTTGAAGTTCGACGTGGTAATGGTTCCATCTGTCGTCGTCGACAACGTCTGGACCGTGCCGTTGACCGTCTGAACGGCGGCGACAAGTGTAGGAGCCGCCGAGAACCCGGCCGTCAGCGAAACGGTGTCGTATGCTGTGCCTGAAGGATCAAACGTCCCCGCGCCGTGCTGCTGCGTCGTCGTCGCGTGGAGGCCCGCCTCGAATGTTCTTCCGCCGATCGTGTGCACGCCCGGCTTGATCGCAACATACGTGATCGTGTCAGCCGTGGTCAGGCCGTCGTTGGCCGTTCCGCCCTCTGCGGCATTGTCGGCTTCTATCTGTGCGATATCGAAGCCGGTCGTCGTCACGTTCTTGATCCGGACAAGCGACGGGGAACTGTTTGCGTTACGGTTGAGCATCAGCACGACCGGGACCTCGTCGAACGCCTGGGCAAAGGTCGCGGACTGGAAGGTGTGGTTGACGTTGGTGACCGTGTCGGCAACCATAATCGAGGCGGCGTTAAGCGGCCCGGCGAGGATCAGGATCACCCCAAGAACCGCGACTGACAGACAACGGTATACATGCTTCGATGTCATGATAGCTCGACCTCTCTCATCGGTCCGTCCGACGGGCCGTTGCGCGGGCATGAAGACCCGACGGATCACGTGCAACCGTTCAGGCGGAGGTTACGACCCTCAGATGTACAGGCCACCTCAAGGCTCTGCGCCGGCGACATCCGCCGACACTGACAGGAATAATACAGCATCCACCCGATCGCGTCAAGAGAAATCCCGCCAGCGTGGATGTGGCCGCATCCCGGTGCGGTCACGCCGCCCGTGTTGCCGGCGGCACCCCGGCCAGGGGCGGCCAGGCGTGTTTGGCCGCCTTTGGTGCTCCAAGGCGACCTTGCCCCCTCGGCAGGTCCGATCGTCGCTTAGGCCGCGGCCTCGTGCGTGCTGGGGCGTCCGGCTGAGCACGACTCGGCGTCACCGAGCACGCCCGGGGGTGCACCGGAAGGCTGAAATGGCGATAAACGGAATGTGGGTATCCGGTTGCGCCTCCCCGCGGCGTCCTCAGGCTTCAGCCAGTTCGTAGTCGAGGCGGTCGGGGACGAAGTTGCTGACGGCGGCGACGTATCCGCGAACGGCGTCGGCGAGTTTGCGCCGGGCGTGGTCGGGCGTCCGGGCCCGGGCGCGACACCCGGGAAGGGCGGGACAATCTGCGACAAAACTCGCGGGCCCGGCTTGGATGATCCGAATGGCGATACGCATCCGTGCGGCCTTGTGATGAGGGTACACGTAATCCTTTGCATATTTATTATAGCGTGACGGGGTTGGGCGGACCACCGTCGCGGGCGGTTTTTCCGGTCGGCCCGGGCGGGAAAAGAGACGGGACGCCGTGGGCTGCGGTCGTGCAGCTCACGGCGTCCCGCCAGAAGGCAAAGCCGCCGTCGCGCGCCGTGCCAACGTCTACCGGGACGTTCGCCGACAAGCGTTTCGGTCAGGAGGGGCTATTCCTTGGCCTTGGAACTGCCGAACTCCATGCCCGGCTTGGAGAACTCGACCTGGTTGTGGAAGGTCGCGTACTCCGCAACGATCGCGCCGTTGGGACCGGCCCGCTGGAAGTGCCACGTCTCGGGGTCTTCAAGCTTGTACATCTCGCCGGCCTTCCGCTTGGCGACGTAGACGGACTTGAACCATGGCTGGCCGAATCCCCAGGGCTGCTGGTCGGCGGGCATGTCCTTGATGAGCGTCTCATCGCCGTCGCTGCTCTTGTGCTCGCCGAAGTACTCGACCGTCCCGTAGCGGACGTGCCACGCCTCCATCTTGGGCCCGTATCCCTTGTCCCCGCCGACGTGGCGGTGCTCGGGCAGCATCTGGCCGGGCAGGAGGTAGATCTCGTGTCCGAGGTATCCGAACTTCTGGTCCTTGAACTCGCCGGTGTAGAGCTTCCGGCCGCTCCCGCCGTACGTGCTGTTCTCGTTGATCCAGAAGATCCCGCCCATGCCCAGCTTTGCGAAGTCGCGCTGGACGAAGTCGGCCGTCCAGAAATCGTCGCCCTTCAGGCGCGCGGGGATCGGATACCCGAACGCGGCCATCATGTCGAAGTACGCCTGCTTGGCGGCTGCGACGTTGAAGGACCCGTCGGCGTTGTAGAACGTCGCGTTGTCAGGCTGGGCGACGTCCTTGGCCGGGCAACACCCGCAGGGGGAAGACTGGTCCCCGCCCAGCAGGCCGCAGCCGGCTGTGGTGAAGATCATCCCGCCGGCAAGAACAACGGCGGCGAGGGTGAAGATGCGTCGGTTCGCGGTGGTCATCATCATGTCGTGCTCCTGTGCTACGTTTTCTCGATGCCTTACCTTTATCAACAGTATAGGCCCGCCCCGGCGACCGCTGCCGGAGGCCCACGATGATTGTACGCCCGTCCGCGCCCGCTGCAAGACCCCGTCGCGGGTTTTCCGCGGCACCACGGGCGTCTGGCTTGTGACGAATGCCGGTGCCACGATCCACCGCGCGGGGAGGACCGTGGCGCCGCGCATGTCCTACCTGGCGCCGAAGCAGTGCACCTTGCCGCCCACCGTGCTGATCAGCAGCTTTCCGTTGGCTGCCGCCATGCCGTCCCAGACGACCGGGGCGTCGGTCTTGACCTCGCCGACGAGCTTGCCGTCGGCGGCTGAGACGATCCGGATAACCCCCTTGCCGCGCCCTTCGTACGGCGCGTGGGGATCGCCCGAGATCGGCGCGGTGGGCATGCAGCCGAGGACGAGTTTGTCGCCGGCCTTCAGCATCGCGCGCGGGCGCACCGGCAGGGCGACGGTCCACTTGGGCGCGTCGTCCTTGGACGGCTTGCGGAAGTCGGGCAGGAACTTCTCGCCGGCGGAGAACGGCGTGTTGGGGCGCTGCAGCAGCGAGTAACTGCCTCCCGTGCCCTTTCTCCGGACGGTCCAGGCGGCGGTCTCGTCGAAGACCAGCATCACGCCGTACGGAACAGCCAGCGCCGTGCCCCATCGTCCGCCGCTGTTGGCGATCCACGAGTAGGCCACCGGGACCCTGCTGAAATCGCCCGTGCCGAGCACCCAGTGCGACCGGTGGTTCTCGGCATCGTCGAGCAGGCCCGACGTCGAAAACAGGTGGCGGGCCATCACGTCCTGCGGGGCGAGCTTCGCGTCGAACCGCGCGTGGTGCATGAAGACGTCGCGCCCGTTGCTGGTCAGCACGTCGTTGACCGAGCCGCCTGCCATCGAGAACGAGTCGGCCTTGTCAGGCTGGAGGAACGTCTTGTAGTCCGTGGTGTTCTGCGAGACCCTGGTCTTGTGGGCCGGCTTGGCGCCGGTCTTGCCCTCCTTGAGCTTGGGGTGACGGCTGGCGAAGCGCGACGAACAGACGACGCGCCCCGTCGCCGGATCCAGGCCGTACAGGGCGATCCCGCCGTCCAGCCAGGTCGAGCGACCCGCAGAGCAGTATGCCACGTCATCCAGGACCAGCACGCTGCCGTGGACCGGCCAGACCGATTCCACACGGTCCATCGCGACGATGCGAATGTCGGCCGGGGCGGCCAGGAAACGCCACACCTCCGCGCCGTCGCTCAGGCGAAGGCAGGTCACCCACCCGTCGGCGCTGCCGAACAGGACCAGCCCCTTGTGCAGCGCCGGAGGCGAATCGATGCGCCCGCCCGCAACGTACTGCCACGCCACCTTGCCGGTCTTCTCATCCAGCGCGATCACGGTATGGGCGTCGGTCGAGGCGACCACCACCTTGCCTCCCGCCGCCACCGGCTGGGTCAGTTTCCCGCCGAGGTCGGCCGTCCACGATGGCGCGAGCGCACCGGGCAGCCTGGTGGCCGCCACGCCGCTGCGGCGCACGTCACGCCGGTACTGCGGCCAGGACTCGGCGCCCGTGCCCCCGTTGCCCGTCTTGCCGTACGCCGGTCCCTTGACCAGGCGCTTGGCGGGGGGGACCTCGCGCTGGGCCGCGCTGATCACGGGCCTGTCCGACGCCATGGCGTAGAAGCCCCAGAGCTTCGATTCCATATAACAGCCGCACGAGTGCGGCGGGGCGTACGTCAGGCCGTTGGCCGGCAGCATGCCGTACTGACACGTGCCGCGAACCCAGTTGGCCCGCGCGTGGGCCTCGCCGGTCATGTCCATCAGTTCCAGGCCGCGCTTGCCGGTGATGATGTAGCGGACGGTGGCCTTCTCGCGATAGCAGCGGTGGTGATGGCCGGAGGTCTGAAGGTCCACGGCGATGGTGTTGGTCTTGACGATCTTGCCGGTGCGCAGGTCGCGCCCCGCGCTGAAGTCCTTCACCGGCGGGGGAGACACCGAGTCGCTCGGATGCGAGCCGGTCCAGACCACCTGGTCAATCACGAACACGTCCATCGGGGCGTGGAAGCCCTGTCCGCCGGGGGCGTCCCACAGCTTCTTGCCGTTGGCGCCGTCGATCGCCGTCAGCTTGCCCGACAGGTTGCACAGCACGACGCCGTCAGCGACCACCAGCGTCGACTTGCCGTACCCCGACGAGCGCCTCCGGCGGGCGGGGGCCTTCTTCTTGCCTGTCGCGCCACCGGCGGGCGCGGGCTTGGCCCCATGCCTCCACGCGACCTTGCCCGACTTCAGGTTCAGGCACGCCACGCCCTGGGCGATCTGGACATATGCGTGCTTGTCGTCGGCGCCAAGCGTTTCGGGCATCACGGGGCCGTCGGCCTTCCATTTCCACAGCGTTCGCCCCGTCTCGACGTCGGCGGCGACGATTGTCTTGGTGATCGGCGCCGAGGGCTTGCCCTTGAACTCCGGATGCCCCGCCGCGTGGGCGGCCACCGGCGATCCGGTAAGTGCCAGCAGCGTCTTATTGCCTGCCAGGACGATCTCCTCGGCGCCGGCGGTCTCGGCGAATGTTCTGAGCGTCTTGCCGGTCACCGCGTCGAGTTGGGACACCGGCTTGCTCAAGCCCAGCGGGGCGTAGAGGCGATCGCCGTCGACCACCAGAAGCCGCGTAACCTGCGGCGGGCCCGACCGGAAGCGGACGGTATGCACCGTCCATGAGGGCAGGGGCTTGGTCCACAGCGTCACGCCGTTGAAGGCATCGCGGGCGACGATAGCCCACTTGCCCGGTATGGACATATTGGCCGCCGTCGCGCGGTCGACAATCGTGAACAGTCGCCCGTTGGCGGTGACGACCGACGAGATGCTGTTGAGCTTGTGATGGTTTCGCGTCCATCGCGGACCGGCCAGCCACTGCACGTGGCGCGGCGGGCCCACCACGGTGTCGCGCGCGACGGCGTTGTTGCCCGGCCCGTGGAGGTAATGCGTCCACTCATCGATGGTCTTCGGGCGCGGCTTGACCGTCGCCTTGGCGCCGGTGACGGTGTAGATCGTCCCGCCCGGCGCTACGACGCGCCGCATCTCGGCCTGTGAGACGCTGAACGCATCACTGACGACCAGCAGGCTGACCAGGTTGTCGGTGTAGGGCAGGAGCTTTCCGTCGAAGACAGCCGCCGAGACCTTGCCCCCCACGCCGAGCGCCTTGGCCCGGGCTCGCACCTTCGCGACGTTCGCCGCATCGGTGTCCAGCCCCTGGACGATCGTGCCCGCATTGGCCCGCAGGCCTGCCGTCAGCCCCGCCTCGCCGCAGCCGAGGTGTACCACCAGGCCGCCCGTGACGCCCGCCGTGCCCAGAATCTCCTTCGCACCAGCCGCCCGGGCTGCGGGGGTCGCAAGCAACGCGACAATCAGTCCCGCCACGATAAGTCCATGGATCCACTTCATCGGGTGCTCCTTCTCAGTGTTGACAACCCTTGAAATCATAGCGTCTCTAACCCCCTCCCGTCACGCGCGAGTCGCGCGATAGCGTTCTTGCTCCATCCCCGCCGCGACATACAATACTCAGAGCGTTCCGCGATGGTCGCGGCCGCCGCACGTCCGGGGCAGACCGGACTGAATCAGCGGGAGGACAGATCATGGCAGAGACGATTTCACGACGCGGGTTGCTGGGGGCCACCGCCGCAGGAGCGGCCGTCCTGGGCATCAGCGCGACCTCCTACGCACGCGTCAAAGGCGCCAACGAGCGGATATCGATCGGCGTGATCGGTTGCGGCGGGCGGGGGTACGGCGCGCACATGACGGGCATCCACAAGCACGACAAGGCGCAGAACGTGGAGATCACGGCCGTCTGCGACGTGTGGAGCGTGCGTCGCGAGAGGGCGGCGGCCCGGGCGAAGGAGTACTACGGGCGGACGGCGAGACAGTTCGTCTCGTACGCGGACCTGCTGGCGCTGAAGGACGTCGACGCGGTGACGATCGCCTCGTGCGACCACCAGCACACCGCGCATCTCGAGGCGGCCGCCAGGGCGGGAAAGGATGTGTACTGCGAAAAGCCGCTGGCGATGGACTTCGAGAAGCTCAAGGCCGCCTGCGACGCGGTGCGGGCGAACAAGATCGTCTTCCAGGCCGGCACGCAACTGCGGAGCTTCGCCTCCATGACCGGGTGCCGCGCGCTCTACAAGACGGGCATCCTGGGCACGGTCAGCCGGATCGAGCAACGACGCAACACCACCAGACCGTACTGGTATCACTACCTCGCCGACGCCCGGGCCAAGGACGTCGACTGGGACACGTTCCTCATGGACCGCCCCAAGCGCCCGTTCAGCGCCGAGCAGTTCACCGGCTGGTACGGCTATCGCGACTTCTCGGACGGCCCCGTGCCGGGCCTGGGCAGCCACTTTATCGACCTGGTCCACTACATCACCGGCGCGACGTTTCCGACCAGCGCCGTGTGCCTGGGCGGCACGTACGTCTGGAAGGACAAGTACACGTTCACCTGTCCGGATCACGTGCAGGCCGTGTGGGAGTATCCCGAGGGCTTCCTGGTGTCGTACTCGACGAACTTCGGCAACAGCAGCGACAAGGCGTTTCGCATCCACGGCGACCAGGGCGTGATGGACATCCAGAACTGGAACAAGCCCGTCCTGACGGCCGAGGGGGGCTTCAGGAATCGCGGCGTGATTCGGGGCACCAAGCCCGTGGCGCCGGTCCAGCGGCCGGACCACTACCTCGACTGGCTCCAGTGCCTCCGCACCCGCAAGACGCCGAACGCCTCGATCGACGCGGGCTACCAGCATGCCGTGGCGTGCCTGATGGCCGTGCGGTCGTACGACACGGGTCGGCGACAGATCTACGACGCGGACAAGCGCGAAATCCGCGCCGGATAGCCCCGGGAGGCCCAGACCATGAGCGTGAATCGACGACCGTCGCGGAGAGACGTCCTGGCCAATGCGGCGGTCCTGGCCGGCGCGAGCATCGCGGTGGGCAGGATCGCTTCGTCCGCCGAGAAGGAGCCCGCCAAGCCGCGGTGGCTCATCGGATGCTACACCCGCCCGTGGGACCGGTGGGAGTACCGGACGGCCCTGGACGCGATAGCCAAGGCCGGCTTCCGCTACGTCGGGCTGATGACGACCAAGTCCAAGACGCGCCTGGTGATCTCCGTGACGACGACGGTGGACGAGGCAAGGCAGGTCGGCGCCGAGTGCGCCAAGCGCGGGCTGAAGATCCCGAGCGTCTACGGCGGCGGGATTCCGGTGGCCAAGTCGCTCAAGGCGGGCATCGACGGGCTCAAGCGGCTGATCGACAACTGTGCCGCGGCGGGGGCGGCGAACCTGATGATGGGCGGCGTGGGCAAGAAGGCGCTGAACGACCTGTACTACAAAGCCGTCGCCGAATGCTGCCCCTACGCGGCGTCCAAGGGCGTCGGCATCAGCGTCAAGCCCCACGGCGGCCTCAATACCACCGGCCCGCAGTGTCGCAAGCTCGTCGAAACGGTCGGCCACAAGAACTTCCGCATCTGGTATGACCCGGGCAACATCCTGTACTACTCGGGGGGCAAGCTCTCGCCGGTAGACGACGCGGCGACGCTGGACGGGCTGGTCGTCGGCATGTGCGTCAAGGACTACAAGCACCCGCAGAACGTCATGGTCACCCCGGGCACGGGGCAGGTCGACTTCGCGAAGGTCCTGGCGCGGCTGGTCAAGGGCGGCTTTACTTCCGGGCCGCTGATCGTCGAGACCCTCGCCCGCGGTGATCAGGCGAGTACGCTCGCGGAGGCGATCAAAGCGCGACGTTTCATCGAGAAACTGACCCATCCCAAGATGTGAGATCAGCGCAGACGCCCACGGGTCCCATCCCGTGGGGTATCCGCATCCGTCACGTCAGTTCCCCGGGGTGGAGTTCTCCGTCCATCCTTGGGGAATGACCGGAATGAGAACGGTCGACGTCGTCGATGCCCCACGGGGTGGAACCCGTGGGCGTTTGCCGGCGCGCTGTGGTATCCTCTCGGAGTCCGCCATCGGGGCGTGACCGAAGCGACGTGACGAGGTGATGCAATGAAACATGTTCTGCGAAGCGTTCTGACCCTTGGCGTGGCGGCGTGGCTGTTGTGTGGGTGCGCATCGTCGACGGACGGTGCGCCTGAGGGCAAGACCTCCGTGGCCGCGGCGCCCACGACGCTGCGGGTCTACCTGGGCACGTACACGCGGAAGGGCGCGAGCAAGGGCATTTACCTGAGCGAGTTGGACATGGCGACGGGCAAGCTGACCGCGCCTCGCGTGGCGGCGGAGACGGACAATCCGTCGTTCCTGGCGCTGTCGCCGGACGGGCGGTTCCTCTACGCCAGCGGCGGACGGATCAAGGTTGACGGCAAGACCGTCGGGGCGGTCACGGCCTTCGCCGTGAATCGGGCTACCGGAATGCTGACCGAACTCAATCGCCAGTCGTCGCAGGGCAGCGGGCCGTGTCACGTCACTGTTGACGCTGCCGGGCGCAACGCGCTGGCGGCCAACTACTCCAGCGGCTCGGTCGTCTGTCTGCCGATCGGCCCCGACGGGCGGCTTGGTGCGGCGACGTCGGTGGTGCAGCATGAAGGGTCGAGCCTCAACCCCCGCCGCCAGCGAGGCCCGCACGCCCACTCGATCAACCTCGACGCCGCCAATCGCTTCGCCTTTGCCGCCGACCTGGGTGCCGACAAGGTGTTCGTCTATCGCTTCGACGGGTCCAAGGGCACGCTGACGCCGAACGATCCGCCCGCGGTGACACTCGTCCCCGGCTCCGGCCCGCGCCACTTCGCCTTCCATCCCGGCGGGCGATTCGCCTACGTGATCAACGAACTGAAGTCGACCGTCACCGCGATGGCGTACGACCCGACCCGGGGCGTGCTGCTGAAGCTCCAGACCGTCACGACCCTGCCGGCCAGGTTTGCGGGTACCAACAGCACGGCCGAGGTCCAGGTCCACCCGTCGGGGCAGTTCCTGTACGGGTCGAATCGCGGGCACGACAGTCTGGCGATCTTCGCCATCGACGAAAAGACCGGGAAGCTGACGCCGAAGGGGTGGCAGTCCATTGGCGGGAAGACGCCGCGGAACTTCGGCATCGACCCGACGGGCCGCTACGTCCTTGCCGCGGGCCAGAACTCGAACTCCGTCGTGGTGTTTCGCGTCGACAAGGCCACCGGCCGCCTGACGCCCACGGGCAGCCGCATCACCGTCCCCGTGCCCGTATGCGTGAAGTTCGCCTACCCGCCGCCCGGCCGCGACAACTGAACCGTTCCAGTTCTCACGCCCAACAAAGACTGCCTGTCCAATAGGCAATATGGGACTGGCCACTTCAGTGGCCAGTACGGGGCCCATCGGGCCCCGCGCAGTGTTCCGCCGTCACCGCCGCGCTGCGGCGAATCGAGCGGCGACTTCCCTGGCGCTCAGCGCCCGCGGATAGAGCGCGACTTCGTCGATCTTGCCTTCGAAGGCCGCGAAGTTGTCGTTCCGCCCGCCGATGAAGATCTCCGCCCCGCGCGCGCCGGCGGCAACGTCTGCGTCCCCCGAAATCTCGGGCCTGCCGTTGAGGTAGACCGTCACCTGCTTGCCCTTGCGGACCAGAACGACGTGGTACCACGTGCGCAGTTTCAGCTCCGTCTTGCCGGTCAACACCTCGCCACGGGCGTCACCGTTGTAGAAGATCAGCTTGCCCTTGCCCTCCTTCGTGTGCGTCCCGCCGATGCCGACGTGGTCGCCCGGAGCGCCCTTGGCCCCGTCGGGGCCGCGCGAGAACAGATAGCCCGCCACCGGCCGCGCGTCGTGGGGCAGGGCGTTCCAGAACCACCACTCGGCTGTGTACGTGTCGCCCAGCCCGTCGATCTTCGCCCGCAGCCGCCCGCCGGCGAAGTGGGCGGCGCGATTGATCGTCCCCTTGGCCGCCATTCCCTTCCCGTCGGGCCCGGCGAGGTAGAAGGCGATCAGGTCCTCGTACGTCCCGGCCCGCGCGTTGGCGCTGGAGTCTGCCGCTGCGGGCCCGTTGAAGTCCTCCATGCGCCAGTAGGCCAGCGGCTTGGCGGCCTGCACGGCCTTGGCGTACGGGCCGTGGGCGATCACAGGCGTGCGGCGCGGCCGGCCCGCGACGTGTTCCAGCAGGCCCAGGACGGCCTCGATGATCTTCGGCTCGGCCTGCGTCTCCAGACACGCCGACCGCGCCGGCCACGTGTTGTACCCGCCCAGGGCCATCTGCTCCGGCGGGGGGATGTACCCGTCAGCCCCGTTGGCCAGCTCGATGTTGATCGTCGTCGCCAGCGGGCTGCGGGCCTTGATCTTCAGGCCCGTCAGTGCGTAGACCTCACACGGAATCGCGGTGATGCCCACCTCGCCGATCCGCATCGCCTGGAGCTTCAGCTCGCGCGTGGGCGTCTTGAGCAGGTACATCTGCTCGCGGCTGTAGACGCGCTGGAGCATGCCGACCTTCTGCCCCGCCTCAATCTGTGCGATAGTCTTCCTCGCCCAGGCGACGCGCTCGGGGCCGGGCGTGCGGACCTTCAGGGCGAGTTTGGCCTCTCGCATCACCAGCGGCACGTCACTGCGGTACGTGATTCGCTTGAACGCCTCGCACGCCGGGCGGGCCAGCGCTTCAGCGTAGGCGTCCATCGTCTGGCGCTTGCGGGGCTGACCGTAGTCGACCCGCCAGATGTCCCCACTGGTGTTGTGCGACATGATGCCCACGAAGGGCTTGCCCGGGTCGGTCGGACCGAGGGCCTGCTCGACCTTCTTCGCGAACAGGCCGAAGTAGTCCGCCGACAGCCTCGGCGCGCCGTAGTAGTGCATCGCGTAGTTGGCCAGCAGGGCGATGGGCCGGCCCGCAGTCGATCGGACGGCCAGGATCGACAGGGCGGGGTCCGACGGGCCCGACGGGCCGGTGTACGCGGGGTTCTGGTACCCCGGGTGCATCATCGCCCGGACCGTCCGCTTGCCGAACGGGTCGGTCCGCACTTTGTCCGACCGCATGATCCAGCGGCGGCAGTAGGTGTATTGCGGCATGTCGATGACGGCATGGCCGACTTGGGCGGGCGCCAGGTTCGCGGCTGCCCGGCGGATGCCTTCGGCGATCCTTCCCGGGAGGTAT
The DNA here is from genome assembly GCA_964625865.1 of uncultured Planctomycetaceae bacterium. Lineage (GTDB taxonomy): Bacteria > Planctomycetota > Phycisphaerae > SM23-33 > SM23-33 > CAZVEV01. The sequence goes on from CAZVEV010000032.1 coordinate 26,680, forward strand.
TTCACGTAGTCGGCGTCGGCATCGGTGCCCAGCGCACCCACCGCCGACGGGGCCGAGTGCGTGTGCGTCGCGGAGATGAGTATGTTCTCGACGGGGATGCCGGTTGTCTTGGCCGCCAGGGCCTTGGCTTTGTCCAGCAGCGTGCGAGGCATGAGGCAGTTGTCTACCACCGCGATGGCCAGGCGCACCTGTCCCGAGGCGAGCACGAGACACCGCGCGTGAAGCCGGTCGTGGGCCTTGGTGGCCTGCCTCGCGGTGAACCCGCCGTTGACGAGGACGGGGAACTTCGTCGGCGTGATGTCGATGGCGTGGGCGCCGGCGCGGAGCGTCGGGGGAGTCTCAGCGTGAACCGAACCGGTCTGCCCCGTCAGACACAGCGTCAGAGCGATCACGACCCCCCGTCGTAGAGTCACCAGTTGCATCGCACACCTCCCAGACGATTCTACGATCCGCCCCGGGCGGTTTACAAGCTCGTTCCCGGCGCGGCGCTTTGCCCTTAACCCCGTTGCTCACGATGGCCGATACCATCTTTGAGCATCAACCGGGCGACGTATGCGCCCGTAAGGAACTGTGACGCTGATGACGCCGCGAATCGCAATACGCCTGGCCAGGCCGGGGCACTGGATCAAGAACGTCCTCGTGCTCCTGCCGGTGATCTTCGCCCTCCGCATGGGAGACGCCGAAGCGTGGGTCCTCGCGCTGATGGCCGCCGGGGCGTTTTGCCTGGTCTCCAGCAGCGTCTACATCGTCAACGACATCTCGGACCGCCTGCGTGATCGCATGCACCCGGCCAAGCGGAACCGCCCGCTTGCCGCCGGCGACGTCTCGGTGCGCGCGGCGTATATCGAGTCCGTTGTCCTGCTGGTGGGTTCTGCAGCGATGGCGTTGGCCACGAGGCGGGCCCTGCTTAGCGTCATCGCGGCCTACGTCCTGCTGCAGACGGCCTACACGTTCGTGCTCAAGCACCGCATGATCCTCGACGTGATCTGCATCGCGCTGGGCTTTGTCCTTCGTGCGGTGGCCGGCGCGGTGGCTATCGGGGCGGTGATCAGCCCCTGGCTGGTCGTGTGCACGTTTACCGCGTGCCTGTTCATGGGCTTCTGCAAGCGCCGAAACGAACAGGCGACCCTTGCGCACACGGAAGCCGCCCACGATCACCGCAACACGCTGGCCGGCTACACCGGCGACCTGCTGACCCACCTGATCACCCTGTCGGCCGCCATCGCCGTCGTCTCGTTCCTGCTCTATGCCTCCAGCCAACGGACGATAAGCCACATCGGTACGATCTCGCTGGTCTATACCCTGCCGCTGGTGGTCTACGCGGTATTCCGCTTCGCGATGCTCTCGATGCGGGGGCGCTACAGCGACCCGATGGACATCCTCGTTCACGACCTGCCCCTGCAACTGACGGCCGCCGCCTGGCTGGCCGCGGCGGGGGCCATCGTGCACTGGGGACAGGAGTTGGGGCGATGGCTCGGGACGTGAGCGGGCGCTTTTCCGGCAAGGAGTCAAGGCGACGAAAAGAAAGAAAAAGAACGGAAAGAGGCAAGGGTCCACGAATTGCACGAAGAAGACTGGGGTCCTCCATGTCCTCTTTCGTGCAATTCGTGCAATTCGTGGACCTCTCCTGTCTCCGTCTTTCTTCTCCCCCAAATCCTCTAATCCGTGCAATCCCCGTCCTCTTTCCGTCTCTGTTACGATAGAATGAAAAGAACCGATGATCAGGAGTCAGCCCGTGAGAAGTAAAGTCGCCATCGTCCGCACGCGTCCCGAGACTGTCGTGGACGACGTCCGTCGCGTGATCGACCTGGGCGCCGCCGCCGACGCACTGGACGCGTCGGCGACGACGATCCTGAAGAACAACCTGAGTTGGCACCTGATGTATCCGGGGGCCAACACGACCCCGTGGCAACTCGAGGGGACGATCCTGGGCTTGCGCGACGCGGGACTGGGCGACCTGGTCTGCGTGGAGAACGAAACCGTCGTCACCAGTGCCGCCCGCGGCGAGGTGCTCAACAAGCAGCGCGTCGTCTGCGACCACTACGACGTGCCGATCAAGTACAACTTCAAGCCCGCCGACATGAGGTGGCAGGTCTACGAGCCGGCCGCCGAGATGTCCGTGCTGGCCGAGATCTTCCCCAAGGGCATCCGCATTCCGGACTACTTCCACGGCAAGAACGTGGTCCACCTGCCCACCACCAAGTGCCACATCTACACGAATATCACCGGGTCGATGAAGAACGCCTTCGGCGGCCTGCTGGCCAACAAGCGCCACTACTGCCACTCGCAGATCCACAAGACCCTCGTGGACCTGCTCGCCATCCAGAAGGAAATCCACCCGGGCATCTTCACGGTCACCGACGGCACGACGGCCGGCAACGGGCCCGGGCCGCGGACGATGATCCCGGTGGCCAAGAACGTCCTGCTCGCGTCGGCCGACTGCGTGGCCATCGACGCGATAGCCGCCAAGATCATGGGCTTTGATCCGATGGACCACGAGTTCATCCGCGTCGCCCACGAGCGGGGGTTGGGGGTGGGCAACATCAACGAGATCGAGATCGTCGGCGACCTGGACGCCGCCGAAGAGAATTGGGCGTTCCACACGGGCAACAACACAGCGTCCCGCGTGGGGAATCTGTTCTGGTTCGGGCCGATGCGCTGGCTCCAGCGCCTGTTGTTCCACACGCCTGTGGTCTATGCGTTCATCCTCGCCTCAGCCGTCTACCACGACCGCATCTGGTATCCCTTCAAGGGCCGGAAGGTCGTCAACCAGTGGCTGGCCGAGTCCCCCTGGGGGCGCCTGTTCGCCGAGTACGCCCCGCGCGATCGCGAGTGAGCGTGGTTATGACGGGCCCGGGCGGCGGCAGGGGACCTATTCGGCGCTGACCATCCACTGAGCGACCGTGCGCGCGGCGTCGGCCTTGCCCAGTTGCGTCGCGGCGGCCTGCATGCCTGCCAGGAACGCCGTGTCATCGACAATGTCGGCGAGTGCCCTGCCCAGCACCGCGGCGAGCGGGACATCCGTCTGCTCGCAGACCACCGCGGCGCCGGCCTGGGTGAGCGGTTCGGCGTTGAGGTACTGTTGGCGGTCCCTGTGGTGGGGGTAGGGCACGATGATCGCGGGCGTGCCGGTGGCGGTCAGTTCGGCGATGGTGGAGGCCCCGCCGCGCGTGACGGCAAGGTCAGCGGCCGCCAGGGCCAACTCCATACGGTTGCAGTACGTCATACGCTTGACGTGGGGTATGTCGGGGCCCGGCGGGCCGGCCTGGGAGGCGCCGGTGATGAGGATAACCTGCCACCGGTCAGCCAGGTGGTCGGCCAGCGAGCCGGAGACCAGCGCATCGATCGCGACGTTGATCGCCTCGGCCCCGAGGCTTCCACCGCAGACCAGGAGCGTTCTCCGTTCGGTATCGAGGCCGAAATGCTCGCAGGCCTCGTCGCGGTCGGCCCGGGCGAAGGCCCCGCGGATGGGACAGCCCGCGACGGTGACTCTGGCTCGCACGGCGGGAGCCAACCGCTGGGCGGTTGCATCGAACTGCGTGAAGATGGCATCGACGCAGCGGGCGAGGTAGCGATTGGCCTTGCCGGGCACGGCGTCGGGGTTCACCAGGGCGGTGGGGACCTTTCGGCACGCGGCGGCCCGGACGAGAGGCGCCGCGGCGAACCCCCCGAGACCCAGGACGGCCCGCGGCTGAAGGTCGGCGACCATGCGGCGCGACTGGCCCTTCGACGCCAGCCACGCGCGAACAAACGGCCAGACCGCGCCGGGACGAGCCGGCAGGGGCAGGACCGGCTGGGGGACGACCGCGTAGTCCAGCGGATCGAGGATCCGCCGATCGATCGCGCGGGACGAGCAGGCAAAGACGATCTGCGCGTCATCGCACAGGGCGGTCAATTCGGCTGCCACGGCCAGGCCCGGATACAGGTGGCCGCCCGTTCCGCCGCCGGCAAAGATGAACAAAGGTCGAGACATTTTTCGACTGCTTGCCCTGAGCCCCGTCGAAGGGACGATTTTAGATTGACGATTGAAGAGTCAGATGCCGGATACCGTTGCCGGGTGCCGTAGGTTGACGCGAAGCGGCAACCACGATTCGACGCAACGTGGTTGCCGCTTCGCGCCAAGCCACGGCACCCGCGCCCACCCGGAGTCCAGATACCCAGAATACGGAATCGACGCGGCGGGTCAATCGTCCCGCGCAAGAAAGGAGAGGGAGTTTCCTGAAGCATGGTCACATTGCAGCGGTGCGGGGTTTCAAGGTATACTGTATAGACCACCCATCGCGGCAGAGATACTATCGAGAGGTCCGATCCATGCGTAACAGACGCCTTATCATGCGAGTTGCCGTTGTGTTGCTGACGGCCGGGATTGCGTTCCAGGCCGCCGCCAGGCCCAAGTCCAAAGCCAGGAAGGGCGCCAAAGCCAAGACGCCCGAGGCGTTCAAGGTCAAGGCGCTGGTGACCACGCCGGTAATCCGCGGCGGGCAAAAGGCGCAGAAGATCTCCGTCGACGTGACGGGTCTCAAGGAGTTGTGGCTGCTGGCGACGGTGGGGCGGGACGATTACCACCACGACCGCGCCGCCTGGGGCGATCCGGTGCTCATCGACGCCGCGGGCACGCGGGTCGACATGACCACGCTCAAGCCGGTCTCGTCGAAGACCGGGTGGGGCACGCTGATGCTCAACCGCGGGCTTTCCGGCCCGCCGCTGCGGATCGGCTCGACGACGTTCAAGCGCGGGTTTTTCGCCCACGCGCCGAGTTCAATCCGGTTCAAGTTGGACGGCAAGTACGTGCGGTTCGAGGCCAGCGTCGGCATCGGCGCCGGGGCGGGGAAAAACGGCAGTTGCGCCTTCCGCGTGCTGGACCGCTACGACGCGACGGACATGACGAAGTATCCGCAGGGCAAGGCGGTGACCGTGCAGACCGCCGCGGCGGCGCCGAAGGGCAAGTCCGTCCCGCTCGGTGCGAACATCGAGGCGCTTCGTCGCGCGATCAAGGACCTCACCGCGACGTACAAGGACCGCTATCCGAAGGGCCCGGACTATCTCAAGCGTCTGGAAGACCTCGCCGCACAGGACGACAGCGCCGAGCGGACCAAGGCCCTGAAGGACCTTCAGGCCGAAGCACTGCTGGCCAATCCGCTGCTGGACTTCGACAAGCTCCTGCTGGTGCGGCGCAAAGGGCGGAATCTCGGCCTGCCGGCCAACTGGCAGAGCAATTCGAGCGTGAGCAAGACCGGGTACGACAACGACATCGCCGTCCTGTCGCCCGTGAGGCCCGGGGGCAAGATCACAACGCTGTTCAAGCCAGCCAAGGGCGAGTACGTCGGCGATGTGGACCTGCACTTCGACGCCGAGAAGATGCTCTTCTCCATGCCGTCCGGGGGCGGGCGCGGGGCGTGGCAGATTCATGAGATCGCCGTCGACCCTTCGACGGGGCTCAGGGCAAGTGGCACGGGCCTGCGACAGGTCTCGCCCACGCGGGCCAACGAGTCCTACACCAACAACTACGACTCCTGCTACCTGCCCGACGGGCGCATCCTGTACACGTCGACGGCGCCCTGCGTGGCCGTGCCGTGCGTGCGAGGGGGCTCGCCGGTGGCCACGCTGTTCATCATGAATGCCGACGGTACGAACATGCGCCAGCTCTGCTTCGACCAGGAGCACAGCTGGTACCCGACGGTGATGGCCAACGGGCGAATCCTCTACGCGCGGTGGGAATACGCCGACCTGCCCCACGCCAATTCGCGAATGCTCTTTACGATGAACCCCGACGGGACGAATCAGCGGGCGTTTTACGGGAGCAACTCGTTCTGGCCTAACTCGATCTTCTACGCCCGCCCGATCCCGGGGCATCCGACGAAGGTCGTGGGCGTCATCAGCGGGCACCACGGGCCTCGGCGCGTGGGCGAGATGATCCTGTTCGACACGGCCCTCGGTACGCAGGAGGCTGACGGCGTGGTCCAGCGGATACCGGGCTACGGCCAGAAGGTCGAGCCGCTGATCCAGGACAGGCTGACCAACGGCAGTTGGCCCAAGTTCCTCCAGCCGTACCCGCTCAGCGACAAGTACTTCCTCGTTTCGATGCAGCCGCGCGGCGGACACCGGGGCATCTACCTGGTGGACGTCTTCGACAACATGCTCCTGATCGCCGAGCAGCCCGGCGTGGCGATGCTCGAGCCGGTCCCCTTCCGCAAGACGCCCACCCCGCCGATCGTGCCCGACAAGGTCGACCTGACCCGCAAAGACGCGGTGGTCTTCATCTCCGACGTCTACTACGGGCCCGGGCTGAAGGGCATTCCGCGAGGGGAGGTCAAGAACCTGCGCCTGTACACCTACACGTTCGGCTATCCGGGGGTGGGCGGGCTGTACGGATCGATCGGCATGGACGGGCCGTGGGACATGCGGCGGACGCTCGGCACGGTGCCGGTCGAAGCCGACGGCTCGGCCGTCTTCCGCGTGCCGGCCAACACGCCCATCGCCGTCCAGCCCCTCGACAGCGAGGGCAAGGCGATGCAGATCATGCGCAGTTGGTTCACCGCCATGCCGGGCGAGGTCCTCTCCTGCACCGGCTGTCACGAGAACCCCAACGACGCCCCGCCGCCGGGGGTGACCATCGCGTCGCGCAAGGGCCCGTCGAAGATCACGCCGTGGCGCGGCCCCGCACGCAACTACGAGTTCCAGCGCGAACTCCAGCCCGTGCTCGACAAGTACTGCGTCGGCTGTCACAACGGGGCCAAGCGCACGGACGGGCGCACCTTGCCGGACCTGCGCGGGACGGTGATGGCCACCGGCTGGTCGACGAAGATGGCGGGCAATACGGGCAAGGGGACGGGGGGCAAGTTCTCGGTGTCGTACATGACGCTGCACCGTTACGTGCGGCGGCCCGGCATCGAAAGCCCCATGCCGCTGATGACGCCCATGGAGTTCCACGCCGACACCACCGAACTGGTCCAGATGCTCGCCAAGGGCCACAACAAGGTCACCCTCGACGCCGAGGCCTGGGACCGCCTGATCACGTGGATCGACTTCAACGCCCCGTACCACGGACGCTGGTCGACGATCGTGGGCCAGAAGACCGCCCTGGCCAAGGAAGCCCAGCGCGCCGCGATGCGGAAACTCTACGCCTCGGTCGACGAGGACCACGAGTTCTTGGCCGCCCTGAACGCACCCAAGATCACGCCGATCATCCCGGCTGGTTGGGACAAGAAACCCGCCCCGGTGAAGATCGACCTGGCGAATTGGCCCATGAAGGACGCGGCCGCCGCGGTGGCCGGCAAGAAGCCGATGACGATCGACCTGGGCAAGGACGTGTCGATGACGCTGGTGTACGTGCCGGCCGGCCAGTTCGCCATGGGCAGCAACACCGGCTACGCCGACGAGGCCCCGATGGCCAAGGCCACGATCGCCAAGGGCTTCTGGATGGGCCAGTTCGAGGTCACCAACGCCCAGTTCCGCGCGTTCGATCCAAAACACGACAGCCGCTTCGAGGACCGCCACGGGTATCAGTTCGGCATCCCGGGTTACGACGTCAACGCCGAGAAGATGCCCGCCGTCCGCCTGGCGTGGACCGAGGCGGTGACGTTCTGCAAGTGGCTGTCGACGAAGACGGGCAAACGCGTCGCCCTGCCGACCGAGGCCCAGTGGGAATGGGCCTGCCGCGCCGGCACCGACACGCCGATGGCCTACGGCGACCTGAACGCGGACTTCTCGAAGTTCGGCAACATGGGTGACATCACGCTGGCGTACTTCTCGGGCAACCCGTACCAGATCAACTGGCGCACGGCGTACTACAAGAACCCGACGAACATCTTCGACAACTGGATTCCCCAGGACGGGCGGTTCAACGACGGCGGGTTCGTGTCCGAAGACGTGGGCAAGTACCAGGCCAACGCCTGGTCGCTTCACGACATGCACGGCAACGTCGCCGAGTGGACGCGGTCGGCCTACCGCCCGTACCCCTACAATCCCGGCGACGGGCGAAACGCCCTCGACGCCACCGCCCGACGCGTCGTCCGCGGCGGGTCATGGTACGACCGTCCCAAGCGGTGTCGCTCGGCCTTCCGCCTGTCCTACCGCCCCTACCACAAGGTCTACAACGTCGGCTTCCGCGTGGTGATCGAAGAGTAGGGGGCCAATCGCGTAAGGCGTGCAAACGAGGTCGTGCCCACGATGGCACGTCCGGCAGACACGCTCTCCGTGGGCAGGGCGCTTTCAGTCTCGGCCGCCGTTGGGGGCTGGGGTGTCCTCGCAGCGTCCCGGCCAAGGGGTCTGGCCGCCCCGTGGCCGCACTTGGCCGAGAAAAACGACCTTGCCCCCCACAAACCCGCCCAGACGCGGCCTGCGGTATCGGCCGTGCCTCTACGGGGGTCTCAGGGTATTCGGAGTATTACCGTCAGATTCGCCCCGAGAGAGAAAAGGGGTCAGGACTCTTTGCTTAACATGCCGACCCATCCCACCATAGTCCATCGAATGGGCTTCCCCAATCCCCTTAACCCGAATATTTCATCACAAATAACAAGTTTATAATTGCGCGACGGCCTTAGC
>CAZVEV010000033.1:0-34390 GCA_964625865.1 uncultured Planctomycetaceae bacterium
GCTGGGCGCGGGCGACGAGTGTGGACACGGGCAGGGGGGGCAACCGCATTGCGTTCAACCTGAAATACAATACTAACGGGTTCGACCTGGTGCACCACAGCGACGGGACGCTTCGCCTGGCGATCAACGAGTGGCCGGACCGCATTCGCAACGACTCGTCGCCGCGGAAGCTCCAGGCGGGCAAGTGGGTGTTCTTCGCGGTGGCGTACGACGGGACGAAGAGGTCGAGCAACGTCCGCTGGTACTTCGGCGGGCCCAGGACGCCGGCGGCGCTGGACAAGACCACGTCGTACGGCGCCGGGGCCACGGGGGCCGGCTCGGGACCGCTGACGATCGGCAACTACAACACGACGATTCACCGTCACGGTACGGACAGGCAGTTCCGCGGGCAACTGCACGGCGTGCGGATCGTGGGCAGCAAGACCGGTCCCGGCGGGGCGCTGAGCGCCGAAGCTGTCCGCAAGCTGCAGGCCACCCCCGGCACCACGCCGAACTTCGCCGCCGCGCCGCCGAAGATCGCCGTGTCGCCCAGGCCCGTACCGGCGCCGCGCGGCGGGTCGAACCCCACCGACGCGGCGGTCAGCGGCATCGATACGCCCGTGCCCCCGGCCGGGACGCGCCCGCGGATTATCGCGACAACCGACGGCGAGATAGACGACCGCTGCTCGATGGTCCGCTTCCTGCTGTACGCCAACGAGTGGGACATCGAGGGGATCATCTACTGCAGTTCGAAGTTCCACTGGAAGGGCCACAAGTGGGCCGGCGAGACGTGGATCGAGCGCGACATCGACATGTATGCGACCTTCTACAACACGCTCAAGACCCACGCCAAGGGCTTCCCCACGCCGAAGCAACTGAAGGACGTGACGTTCATCGGCAACATCGACACCGTCGGTGAGATGACCAAGGTCACGCCCGGCTCGCGGCGGATCGTCGAGATCCTGCTGGACGACAAGCCGGGCCCGGTCTACCTGCAGGCGTGGGGGGGCACGAACACGATCGCCCGCGCCCTGAAGACCATCCAGGACAAGCACCCCGACCAGGTCAGGAAGGTGACGCGCAAGGCAATCATCTACATCATCCTCGACCAGGACAAGACGTTCCGCCGGTACATCGAGCCGAACTGGCCCGGGCTGATGGTCCTCGGCTCGTTCAGCCAGTTCGCCACGATCGCCTATTCGTGGGAACGCAAGATCCCGCGCGGGCTTCATCGTTTCTACGATGCTGCCTGGATGCGGGCGAACATCCTGAACGGCCATGGGCCGCTGTGCGCGCGGTACGAGCATCACCGCCGGAAGGGCTTCCTCTCCGAGGGCGACTCGCCGGCATTCATGCACCAGATTCCCGTGGGCCTGCGCAGCCTGGCCCACCCGGGCTACGGCGGCTGGGGCGGACGGTTTGTCCTCGAAGGGCGGTCGAAGAGCACGTGGCGCGGCGCGCGAGACGACGGCGACCTGGGCAAGCCGATATGGCGATTCTCCGAGGCGTTCCAGAACGACTGGGCCGCCCGCGCCGACTGGTGCGTCAAGCCCGTCGCCGAGGCCAACCACCCGCCGATCGCCAAGGTCGCCGGCCCGCTGGATCGGACGGTCAAGCCAGGCCGGAAGATCACCCTCAGCGCCGCCGGGTCGAGCGATCCTGACGGCGACAAGCTCAGCTTCCGCTGGTGGCGCTACGACGACGTGGACACCGCGACGGCGAAGATCGAGATCGCCGACCCCACCGCCCAAACGGGCGCCAGCTTCGTCGTGCCGGACCAGCCTGGCAAGACGATCCACATCATCCTGGACGTCACCGACGACGGCGACCCGCCCCTGACACGCTACCAGCGAATCATCTTCACCATCGCGAAGTAACCGTGCCGTTTCGCCCGGTGATCAGTTGCGGATGACCGGTTGTTCGAGGCGGAGCCTCTCCACCCGCCTTGGCGGTATGCGCGGTGGAGGTGGCGGGACGACGGTCGGGGGCTTGACAGGCTTCGTCTTGTCTCCGGAGGCCTTGCCCACGGATGTGATGGACGCCATCCGGTCTGTCGGAATCGGCAGCGACAGGCCCCCGCCGAGCGACAGGACCAGCTTGCCCGCGAGCTTGCCATGGTGGATCGTACCGTCGCGCATCGTCAGCTTAGTTGTACCGGTGGCCGCGTTGTGGCTGATCGAGCGCACGGCCGACAGGTCCGGCGCGATGTCCCCGAACTCCGTCTTGATCGCCAGCGTCTTGCCCCCCAGCGTCCCGTGCAGTTGATCGCCGTTGCCCATGGTGGCGATCACCGTCGCAGCCGTCTTGGCGGGCCGGACTGCGGTGGTCAGGGCGAGCACGTCTTCGCGACGAACGGTGGGGGACGGCCCCAGGGCCAACTGCAGCTTGAGCGTCTCTTCCGTCAGCGTGCCGCTGAGTGTTGAGCCCCCGGCGGTCTTGACGCGATGGTGCCCGGCCGGCCTGTCGATTGCGTCGACCCGCACCACGCGCGTTCCCGGCAAGGCGACCGTACCGTACGGCGTCTTGATCGGCAGCCTGGCCGGGGCGGCCTTCAGCAGCAGGCGACTGCCCCCTCTCAGGGTGACCGTTGGTCCGGCCGGCGCCCGAATCGCCGGCCTGCCGGGCGTGACGCGATATCCACAGGATGCGATCTTCGCCAGCGGGATCTCCCGAACCTGGCTGTCGGCAAGCGTGATGCGGAGCGTGCGATCGGTCGGCGTTGCAGCCACCACCTGCCCGTCGAACAGCGCGAACCTCAGACCCGCGCCGGTCTTGGCCGCCCGCACGAACCCCGCCACCGCATGTGCGGGGATCTCGATCTTGCCGAACGCCGTCGTCGCGGCGTACGAAGCGGCCAGTATCGTCCCGGTCACCGTTGTCCCGTCGGTCAGCTTCACCCGGTCAGCCGTCGCCAATCGCTCGACGTATACCCCTCCCTCGGTCGTGCCGTGGTAGAGGCTGCGGATCTCGTCTGCGCTCAACGCGCGGTTCCAGACCATCACGTCGTCGACCGTACCGTTGACCGTGAAGTGGTTGCCCCACCCCGTGCTGTTCAGACTGCCCCCGCCCACCAGCAGCGGCGCGCGGTCGGCTCGCAGCGGGCCGGTGTAGGCGGCGGCCTTCTGAAACGCGCCGTTAACGTAGATCTTCAACTGCTTGCCGTCATACGTGCCCGCCAGGTGCGTCCACTTGCCCGGCACCATGTTCGTCGTGCCCACCACCGTCTTGCCCCCGCCGTGCTGCGCCGCCCCGTGCCTGCACACGTGGAACATCGCGGGGTTCTTCCCCGTCTTGCTCTTGCTGTAGCCCAGGAAGAACGCCGGGTTCCACCACAGGTCCCTGCCCTTGTTGACGATGTACCCGTGCTCGTTGCCATAGCCGCGGCGCTCAAACGACGCCAGCTTCACCCACGCCGCGACAGACACCGCAGGGCGGATCTCGATCGTCGCGCTGTTGTTGACCTGCACGCGGTCCCCGTTGCCGTCAAGATAGCATCCCTTGCCCCGCTTGCCCTCCTTCGCACGCTTGCCCCCGTAGATCGTCCCCCCGTTGCCCTTCCCGCTGAGGTCCTTGACCTTGGCCCCCTCGCCCTCAAACGCCAGGTGCAGCACGAGGCCCTTTCGCAGGCCGACCCCTTCGGCAAGGCCCGCCGGTTCGGGGGCAGGTCGAACCGGTTCGGCCGCGGGAGGGCGCGGGGGCGGTGTCCTCGATTGGGCGGTCGTCCACGCGGCGGCCAGTATCGCCGCTATCGCCAGACGCTTCGCCCGCGCCCGAATGTCACGACATGTTCTCGCCATGCGGTCTCCCATACGAACCTGATTCGCCCGACACACCCCTTCGACGCTCACGGCGGCCCGGGGTTCCAGCCGCATCATACCGTAAGGCCCGCTTCGCGGGCGCTTGTTATCCGCCGCGGCGGGGGGGATACTGTGGCAACGGCGGACGCGGGTCCGGCCAGGCACGTTATCTGCACGGAAAGGGCAATACGGATGAAACGCACATTTCCGATCCGATGGGCCGCGATGCTCGCCGCGGCGGCTCTCATCGTCCCGGCGGCAGCGCCCTCGCCTGCAGCCGCCGAGACGGCGAAGCTCAAGGCGGGCACGATCCTGACGCGGACGTACCATTTCAAACTCGCCAAGAAGAAGATGGAATACTGCCTCTACCTGCCCAAGTCGTACAATGCGGCGAAGGCCTACCCGCTGGTGGTGGCCCTGCACGGGTTGCACAGCTACCCCGCGCAGATCATGCGGTATCCGGGCCTGCTCAAGCAGGCCGAGAAGCACGGGTACGTCGTGGTGGCGCCGATGGGGTACAACCGCAAGGGCTGGTACGGGTCGCGCGGATGGACTGCGCGGTGGTCCGTGCCGAAGAACCTGGGCCAGCTCAGCGAGACCGACGTGATGAACGTGCTGGCCATCACACGCCGGGATGTCAACATCGACCCGAAGCGGATCTACCTTATGGGCCATTCGATGGGCGGCGGGGGGACGTGGCACCTGGGGCTGAAGTATCCACAGCTGTGGGCTGCTCTGGCGCCGATCGCGCCGGCGATCTTCCGGGCCCCGAGCGCCTTGGCGAAGATCAAATCCATGCCCGTGATTCTCGTCCAGGGCGACAAGGACTTGCTGGTGCCCGTAAGGATCGCCCGTGTCTGGGCGGCGAAGATGAAGGAACTGAAGATGGACCACCGCTACATCGAGGTCCGCGGTGGGGGGCACGTGAAGATCGCGTTCGACAACCAGCCGGCGATCTTCGAGTTCTTCAATGCCCGCAAGCGCAAGGTGCCCGCCCCCGCGGCGCCCGTGGGCACGGACGGGTCGGAAAAGCCCGCCGCAACGGCGAAGCCCGCCGCCTGACCGAACGGAGAGATGCCCGTGGCGAACGGCCGGTTGATTCGAGCGTTTCTTTTCGTGGCGGCGGGCGCGTGCGCCGCCGGCGCCAGGGCCGCCGCGCCCAAGCCCGCCGCTGGGCCGGACCACTCCCGGACGCCCGGGGTGGTCATCGACTACATGCCCGCGGCCGGGCGGAAGTACATCGGCAGCCCGAGCATTGCCGTCCTGCCCGGCGGGACGTACATCGCCTCGCACGACATCTTTGGCCCGGGAAGTCGGTATCGCATCACCCGGGTGTTCCGCAGCGACGACAGGGGCAAGACGTGGCGCCGGCAGGGGGAACTCGACGGCCAGTGGTGGTCCGGCCTGTTCGTCCACAAGGGCGACCTGTACGTGATGGGCACGTCCAGCCGGTACGGGAACGTCGTGATCCGCCGCTCGCGGGACGGGGGCAAGACATGGACCGTGCCCCGGGACGGCAAGACGGGCCTGCTGCTGACCGGCTCGAAGTATCACACATCGTCCATGCCGGTCATCGTCCACAAGGGGCGGTTGTGGCGGACCATGGAGGACAATCCCGGGCGATGGGGCACGGGCTTTCGCTCGTTCATGATGTCGGCGCCCGTCGACGCCGACCTGCTGGTCGCCTCGAACTGGACCTCGTCGAATCGCCTGGCGCGCGATGCGAAATGGATGGACGGCAAGTTCGGCGGCTGGCTCGAGGGCAATGCGGTTGTGACGCCCGACGGCCGAGTCGTCAACATCCTCCGCGCCCATACCAGCGCCGGAGGGATCGCCGCGCTGGTCGACGTTTCGGCTGACGGCAAGACGCAGACATTCAACCCCGCCCGCGGCTTCATCGCGTTTCCCGGCGGATGCAAGAAGTTCAACATCCTCTACGATCCCAGGACGAAGCTCTACTACTCACTGAGCAACGCCGTGCTCGATCGCTACCGCGGCAAGAACAAGGTCGAACGGACGCGAAACGTGATGGCGCTGGCCGGTTCGCCCGACCTGCGGGCCTGGACCGTTCGGTCGATCATCCTGGAGCATCCGGACACCCGCAACGTCGGCTTCCAGTACAGCGACTGGCGTTTTGACGGGGAGGACCTGATCGTCGCGACGCGGACGGCCCACCCTGACGGGCTCGGCGGGGCCCGCAACAGCCACGACGCGAACTACCTGACGTTTCACCGCATCCGGAACTTCCGCCGTCGCACCATGAAGGACAAGCCGCTGAACCGGCGATGATGTCACGGTGCGTTCGCGGCGGGGATGTTCCGAACGTACGTTCCGCCGCGGAGGTCTCGGCCGTCGTGGGGTATCCAGCGGCGCCCGGAGAGGACCTGGCAGCGGTAGCGGCCCTTGATGGAGAAGTGGGCCCCGTCGAGGAACGATACGTGCAGGTGCGGCATGCCGGAGGCCCCGGAGTTGCCCACGTTGCCGATCCACTGCCCCGCCTTGACCCGCTGGCCGACCTTGACGCGGACGGAGTTCTGCTGGAGGTGCCCGTACAGCACGCGGATCGCCCCGCCGTAGTCGATGACGACGTCGTTGGCGTTGGCGAACGCGCCCAACTTGCCGATCGGCACGTCCGGGTGCTTGCCCTCTGCGTGGACCACCACGCCGTCAGCCTGGGCGATGATGCGCTGACCCCACGCGTAGTGGTCTTCCATCCGGCGGACGTTGCCCTTGAAGAACGTCCCGTTCCGCTTGATCAGCAGGTCCCACGCGTAGGCCGCCCCGTGCTTGGCGCGGTGGTGCTTGGTCCGGTCGACCGCGACGTACCACTCGCCCTCGACGGGCAGGGGGAAGCTGGCGGCGATCTGTCGCCGGTCGCCGTACTTCAGCCATCGCCACAGCGCCGCCTTGTACGATGAACTGCGGATGTCCCCTCGGTTGAACAGCATCCGTCGCAGCTCGAACTCGGCGCACGCGGGCAGGGCGTTTCGCTCGCACCAGGACACCAGCGTCATCTCCTGCTTGGCGGCGATCAGTTCGGCTCGCTTCTTGAGATACTCGGCGTGGCCTTTCTTGATCGGGACGCTCTGCCAGAGGATCACGTCCGCATCCCGATAGCGTCGCAGCTTCTGCCCCGCCTTCCAGAGTGCCGGGGCCGGCATGACGTTCATCGCGTGGGGGTGGGGCAGGACCAGCGAGTCGACCTTGAGGGCCTGGTTCCGCGGGCTGGCGGCCACCCGCTGGGCGTACGTGCTGTCGCCGGCGAAGGGCGCGGTCCGGCGCTTGGGGCTTGCGGCATGGGCGGGGACCGCGAGGAGCAGACCGCTCGGTACAATGACGGCGACCAGTATGTGATGAACACGTCCACACAGGCGTTTGCTTGACGTCATATCACCAGACCTTCCTCGTTCGCCCCCTCGTCATCATACCATCAGGCTCCAACCCGCGTCGAGCTTTGACGAGAATCGAGAGGCGATGTCCTGCGTCACGCAAACACCGCCGGAGACACTGTGCGGCACCCCGGTGAGTGCTCGGTCGCACGACGCGCGACACCGCAAGCGGTTACCTGATTGACGGCGACAGGACACCTCCGGACGCGGACATGAGACAAAAACGGGCTCGAGTGAAAATATTTTTCTCCGGTGCAGACTCTAGATGTGGGGTGCCCGGGGCTCGGACATACAAGAATTGGGTAGTGTTCGATTTCTGTTAGGATCACGCAAGCTGAGGTGCGAAAAAAAGTTCCCGGTTTCTTGTTGCCTTGGTGTCCCTGCCCGTCCCATAATATCCCTGTTCAGACCAGGGAGTACCTGGGACGCATCAGTCAGGACCAGCATGGCGACGTTCTACGGCAATCACGTTCAGACGATCGACAGCAAGCGGAGGTTGCCTGTTACCGCGGCATTCCGCGAGTTGATCGATACCGAGAGCGAAGGCGAGAACTTCGTGCTGATCCTGTGGGGGGACGGACGACTGCGGCTGTACCCCAACAGGTACTACGGCGACCTGATTGCCGCCCTCAAGCGGCGGACCCCTTCGGCGGCCGCCTTCCGCGAGACGGTGGAGTTCCTCTCCGACGGGCGCACCGTCAAGCCGGACGCCCAGGGGCGCGTTGTCTTGCCCGCCGACGTGATTGCCCAGGCCAACCTGCCCGACGAGGTCGTCTTGCGGGGCATTGACGACCACATCGAGTTGTGGCGGCCGGAGGAGTACCAGGCCGCACGGGCCGCCGCGACGGCGCCTGATATTGACCAGATGATTCACGAGGCCGCCCAGTTGCTGGCCGACGACAGCAGCGGCCCGGTCCGGATCATCTAACGTGGACTGTGAGCGAGCGGAGCCAGGGATTGTCTCCGGCTCGCAGTGGATACCGAGCGAGACGTAAGCAGGACCGGACGAACGTGTCAGTGACCGAGTGAGAGAAAGGACTCCCCATGCTTGATTCTCACAGTGCCCAAGGCGGACGCGACGGACGGCAAGGACGCCGGCAAGTCAGTCTGGCCGAACTGCGGTGCGCTTTGGCGAGCCCATCGGATTTATCCGAACACTGCCGACAGCGCCTGGTTGATCTGGCGAAACGCCTGCACCGCATCCGGGGCCTTGAGGACCAGTACACTCAGGTCGAGCTGTCAGATTATGTGACGGCCGCGATGGATCGCGCCGTCCTGACAGTCTGACCCGGGTGGTCGTTGCGATGGATCGTAACGCCGCCCATCGTCCGGTACTGCTGGCCGAGGTGGCCGAGTTGCTCAAGCCGACCGGGCAGGATGTAATCGTAGACTGCACGGTCGGCCTGGGTGGTCACGCGGCCGAGTTGCTCTCGCGGGCGGGCAAGGATGCCCGCCTGATCGGTATCGACCTGGACGCGAGCAACCTCGCGCGTGCCCGCCAGCGCCTGGGCGCCGGCGACCGCGTGCGGTTGTTCGAGGCGAACTTTGCTGACATCGACGCCGTGCTCGCCGAAGCGGGCGCCGAGACCGCCGACGTGATTCTGGCGGACCTGGGCGTGGCGTCGACGCAGATTGACGATCCGGCCCGGGGTTTCAGCTTTCAGGCTGACGGGCCGCTCGATATGCGGATGGATCCGCAGGGAGACCGGACCGCGGCGGACCTGGTCAACAGCTTGAGTGAAAGGGCGTTGGCCGACCTGATCTACGGCTTTGGCCAGGAGAGGTTCAGCCGCCGCATCGCCCGGGCGATAGTCGCCCGGCGCAGGGAAGGGCCTGTCGAGCGGACCGACGATTTGGCGCGGATAGTTGCCGGCGCCGTGCCCGCGCCCGCCCGGCGGAGACGCCGTGGCGTGCACCCGGCGACCCGGACCTTCCAGGCCTTGCGCATCGCCGTCAACGACGAGCTGCGCAGCCTGGAGACCTTGCTGGACAAGTTGCCCTCCCTGCTCGCCCCCGGCGGACGGGCCGGCGTGATCAGCTTTCACTCGCTTGAGGACGGGCGGGTCAAACGGGCTTTTTCGTCACTGAAATCGGCCCATCTGGTCGATGTTCTTACGAAGAAGCCCATTACGGCGGGCGAGACGGAAAAAGCGGCCAACCCGCGCAGCCGATCGGCGAAGCTGCGGGGCATCAGACGGATCTGACAGGCGTGTGGAAACGGAGTTTCGGGCCATGGAAAACGAGACCAAGGCGGCCCTGGCGATCGGGTTGCTGATTATTGTGGGTTTTGCCTTCGTACTGAGCCAGGTCAAGGGCCCGCCCGAAGACAGCGCGCTGAGGCCCGCCGAGGCCACCGGCGGCGAGTTCACGTCCCACGCCCTGGTACCCCTGGTTGACGACGTGGCCCCCGAAGACTACCGCCGCGGCGCACCCCGCGTTGAGATTGCCGAGCAACCCATGACGCGCCGCCGTGACGACCGGACCGCCGAACTGCCCCGGTCAGCCGCCCCGCGTCGCCCGTCGCGACGCTACACGGTCCAGCCGAAAGACTCGCTGTCGCGGATTGCGCGGCGGGTCTACGGTTCGAGCGATCCGAAGTACTACAAACTCATCTACCAGGCCAACAGGGACACGCTGCCCGACATGGCCACCGTGCGCGCGGGACAGGTGCTGGTCATCCCCCCCGCGCCGGACGGCGCGCCCGTGCGGTCGGCGCGACTTGACGGCGGGGGCCGGCGAGGCTCGGTTGCCCTGCGGAACGGCGGAACCAGGTAACGGGACCTGAAACGTGACGAGACTGGCGATCATATTGACAGCACTGGCGGCCATCGGCGTGGCGCGTGTTGAGTTGGGTCGCCGGGCCGATCGCACGAGGCACCAGGTGCACAAGGACCTGACCCGTCAGGTCATGCTCCGCCGCCACCTGTGGGACCAGCGGGTCCGGATCGGCAAGATGCTTGCGCCGAATGAAGTCAGGCGCAGGACGGTAGAGATGGCGCTCGATCTGACGGGTGAGGACGAGTCGCGATCGCGGGTGGCCGACAGCGGCGACAGGCCGAGCGGCGGACGCCGCGAGTAGGAACCAGAGGGCCCCGGAGACCCCGGAGGCCCGGACAGCAGGTGGTGTGGAGTTGACAGGTCGGATTGCGATACTGTACGGCGTATTGGCCGCGGCGGTGTTGGCCCTGTGCGGGCGGCTGGTCTGGGTCATCCGCGATGATTCCCACAAGGTCCATGAGTATGCCGCCCGCCAGCAGCGCCGACTGATAACCCAGCCCGGGCGCCCGGGCAACATCCTCGCCCGCGCGCACAACGGCTACGTCCTGCTGGCCGGAAGCAAGCAAACGCCCAGTTGCTTTGTCGATCCGAAGATCGTGGCCGACAAGGCGCTGGCCGACGTGGCGATTGACCTGGGGTCAGCCCTGGGCGAGAGTCCGCTGGCCGTCCAGGAAACCATCGTGCGACGTCGCGCGAGCCGCTTTGCGATGGTCAAGCGCGACATCACGCCCGAGGAGGTCCAGGCCGTGCGGGAACTGAGATACCGCTCGGTCGGGATCACTCACGAATGGAAGCGGTACTATCCCTGCGGGGACCTGGCGCAGACGGTGGTGGGCTTTCGCTTTGCTGACGGCGCGCCCGGCGGGGGGCTCGAACAGTCGCAGCGCAGCCACATCCGGGCCTTCGGCGGCAGGCGGGCCGTGCTCACTGATGCGCGACGTCGGGCCATCTGGCTGGACCCCGCCCGGAGTGTCGCTCCGCGAGACGGCAACAACGTGGTGCTCTGTCTCGACGCGGTGGTGCAGGGCTATCTCCAGGAGGCGGTCAGGCAGGCCGTCACGCAGTTCAGCGCCAAGTGGGGCACGGGCGTGGTGGCCGATCCCCGCACGGGCGAGATCCTGGCGATCTACTCGGCCCGTGGAGCCGCCGGCCAGGCCGTCTCCGAACGCGGCGCCGACCGCGCCATCGCCATGCCCTACGAGCCGGGCAGCGTGATGAAGCCGATCTATGCCGCGGCGGCCGTCGACTGCGGCCGCGCGACCTACCGGACCATGATCCACTGCGAAAACGGCTCGTACCGGACCCGCGGGGGCGGGACGATTAGCGACCATCACAGTTACGGCAGGCTGAACCTGGCCGACGTGGTCGTCCACTCGAGCAACGTGGGCATGGCCAAGATCGGAGAGAACCTGGGTAACCGTCGGCTGCACGAGATCGCGCTGCGGTTCGGTTTCAACGCCCTCAGCGGGGTCGAGCTGGCCGGCGAGAGCAAGGGCCAGGTCCGCCCGCTGGCGGTGTGGGACGGGTACTCCAAGCGCCGCGTGCCGTTCGGGCATGAAATATCGGTCACCGCGCTGCAGTTGACGATGGCCTTCTGCTCGCTGGCCAACGGCGGGCTCTTGCTGCGTCCGCGGCTGGTCGACCACGTGCGCGCCCCGTCGGGCGACGTGCTGTGGCGGTCGCAGCGCCAGGTGGTGCGGCGAACGATCTCGGCGGCGACGTCGGCGGCGACCGTGGCGGTGATGCGGCAGGTGGTTGAGCGGGGCACGGGCAAGGCGTGCAAGCTGGACTATTGGACGAGTTTCGGCAAGACGGGCACGGCGCAGATCCCCGGGCGCGGCGGATACGTTGAGGGCGCGTACGCCGGGTCGTTCGTCGGCGGGGCCCCGGCGTCGGACCCGCGCGTGGTCTGCGTGATCATGACGTACTGGCCCGAGCGGTCCAAGGGCTACTACGGTTCGAAGGTCGCCGCCCCGTTCGTCAAGCAGGTACTCCACAAGACGCTGGTCTACCTCGACGTGACCCCGGACAAAGACACGATCGCCAGTGCACACTGAGGACTGGCCGATGCGGGGCCGACATCTGAGATCTCAGATTTGAGATTTGAGATCTGAGATTCGAGGTTTGAGATTTCAGACTTCAGATCTGAGATCCCGGACGTCCGCCTCGTGAATCGGCTGGGCCAGTGGACAGTGGCGGTCAATGGATTCCCAGCGTTGGTCGGGCTCTCGCCGCACTCGGGGTGCGGCGATCCCGGCCATCGGGCTGCAGGCCTCACATGCGGAGGCAAGAGGCGTGACGATCTGACAATGCGGTTTGAACAGCTTCTGGACGCGGCCGTGGGCAGTCTGTCTTGCGTGTAAAGGCTAAAGGCGTGACGATCTGACAATGCGGTTTGAACAGCTCTTGGACGCGGCCGGCGTGCCGCACCGGCGTCGCGGCGGCGACGTGGAGATTACGGACGTGGCCGACGATTCACGCCGGTGCGTCGACGGCACGTGCTTCCTTGCTGTTCGCGGCTGTGATGCGGATGGGCACGCCTACATTGGCGCCGCACTGGAGCGTGGCGCCGCCGCGGTCGTCTGCGAGGACCCTTCGACCGTGCCTGACCACGTGCCTTGCGCCATAGTCGCCGATGGGCGAACCGCCTCTGGGCCGCTGGCCCAGGCGATGCTGGGCTGGCCGGCACGGAAGATGACCACCATCGGCATCACGGGGACGAACGGCAAGACCACGGTTGCGGCCTTGCTGATGCGGATACTCGACGACACGGGCCATCATTGCGGCCTGCTCGGGACGATTACGTACGAGACGGGCCTGAGCACCGCCGCGGCGGGAACGACCACGCCGGGCCCGGTTGAACTGGCACGCCTGACCGACGAGATGGTCCGCGCAGGTCGGACGCACCTGGTGATGGAGGTCTCGTCGCACGCGCTGGACCAGCAGCGGACGTCAGGGGTGAGTTTCGACGTGGGGGTCTTTACGAACCTCAGCGGCGATCACCTGGACTATCACAAGACGATGGAGTCGTATCTGGCGGCCAAGCGGAAGCTCTTCGAGCAGTTGGCCCCGTCGGCAGCCGCCGTGGTCAACCGCGACGACCCGGCAGGGCAGGCCATCGCCGCCGGCTGCGCCGCGCCCGTGCGCTGGTACGGGCTGGGCGAAGGGGCGGACCTGCGGGGACGCATCGAGCGGATCGACGCCGATGGCACGCATTTCACCATGGTCGGCCCGGACGGCCGGACGCCTGTCGCAACTCCGCTGATCGGCGAGCACAACGTGCAGAACTGTCTTGCCGCCGCGGGGGCGGCAATGGCCCTGGGCGTCTCGCCGGATGCCGCAGCGGCCTCGCTGGCGCGCGTCGACCGCGTGCGAGGGCGGCTGGAACGCGTTCCGGGGCGGGCGCCGTACCAGGTGTTCGTCGACTACGCGCATACCGACGACGCACTGGCTAACGTCCTGGCCGCGGTGGCGCCGCTGGCTGACGGGCGCGTGATTCTCGTCTTCGGTTGTGGCGGCGACCGCGACCGGACCAAGCGTCCGCGGATGGCCCACGCCGCCGAGGCCGGCGCCGACCGCATCATCGTCACCAGCGACAACCCGCGAAGCGAAGAGCCCGGCGCGATCATAGACGACATTCTGGCCGGCTTCTCCGATGCACGGCGGGCCGCGGTCCAGGTCGACCCGGACCGGGGCGCCGCCATCGTCGCCGCCGTACAGCAGGCCGAGCCCGGCGACGTGGTGCTCATCGCGGGCAAAGGCCACGAGGACTACCAGATCATCGGCGACAGGCGGCTGCACTTCGACGACGTGGAAGCCGCCTCTGACGCCGTTGCAGCGCGGGAGGGCGTCGCATGAAGCCGTTGACCGTCGAGCAGGTCCGCCGCGCCGTGGGCGGGCGATGGCTGGCGCCGAGTGACGAGGCGACGGCCCTGCGGGTGACCACCGATTCACGCGACGTGCGCCCGGGCGACCTGTTTGTCGCCCTGAAGGGCCCCCGATTCGACGGGCACGCGTTCCTGGCCGTCGCCGCCGCGGGCGGGTGCGTTGGGGCCATCGTGAGCCGACACATCGACCTGCCCGCCGACATTGACGCGGCCTTTCCCGGCGGGCTGATCGGCGTGTCGGACACGACGGCGGCGTTGGGGGAGTTGGCGGCATGGCACCGGCGAGAGGTGACCGCTCGTGTCATCGCGGTGACCGGGTCGAACGGCAAGACGACGGTCAAGGAGATGATCCACGCCGTCCTGTCGCGCCGCTGGCGGGGCACGCGGAACATCAAGAGCTTCAACAACAACATCGGCCTGCCCCTGACGCTGCTCGGCGTGGGGGGCGAGGACGACTACGTCGTCTGCGAGATCGGCACCAATGCCCCGGGCGAGATTGCCGCACTGGCCGATATCGCCGGACCCGACATTGCGGTGATCACCTCGATCGCCGAGGCCCACCTCGAAGGACTCGGCAGCATCGAAGCCGTCGCCGTTGAGAAGGCGTCGATCCTCTCGCCGCTTGGGCGCGACGGTGTGGGGATTGTCTGGGCCGACAGCGACCTGCTTGCCCGCGCCACGGTCCGATACGCTGTCCGGTGCCTCTCTTTCGGCCTGGCCGAGGGGGCCGACCTTCGGCTGACAGCGTATCAGTCCGACGGGCGCCGCTCGCGATTCGAGGTCAACGGGCGCTTGTGGGTGGACCTGCCCCTGCCCGGAAAGCACAACGCGCTCAATGCCCTGTCCGCCCTGGCCGTTGCACGGGAGATGGGCATGGACGAGACCGAAGCCGCCGACGCCCTGGCGGCCATGAGACCGGTATCCATGCGAACCGAGTGGATAGAGGCCGGGACGGTCACGATCATCAACGATGCGTACAACGCGAACCCGGCGAGCATGCGAGCGGCGGGGGACGTGCTGGCCTCCGCCGACGGGTCGCGGCGCGTGATGATCGCCGGCGACATGCGGGAACTGGGCCCGCGCGCCGAGCAGTTGCACCAGCAGGTGGGCGCCGACCTGGCCCGGTGCGGCGTCGATTTGCTCATCGGCGTCGGTTCGCTCGGTCGATACATCGCAAAGGGTGCGGCCGACGCGGGTCTGGCTGCCGAGGCGTTTGACGCGATCGGCCCGGCCGCTGAATCTGTCTGCGCCCTGCTGGACGATGGTGACGTTGTACTGATAAAGGGCTCCCGCGCGATGGGCATGGACGCGGTGATCGAGCCGATCCGCTCGGCTTTCGCGGGCGGCGGGACATGAGAAGGACGGTCGGTTTTCGGCAAGGACGCTGAACGTGGTACATCTGTTCTATCAAGGCTTGATCATCCGGATCGTCGGGGCGGCGGTCGTGAGTTTCCTGATCGTCATCGCGATGGGGCCGAGCATGATCCGCTTCCTGATCCGCCGCAAACTCGGCGACCGCCCGGAATTCGACCACGCCGACCTGAACCGCCTTGCACGCCACAAGACCAAGACGCCGACGATGGGGGGCATCTTGATCGTGCTGGCGATCTTCTTCGCCGTGATCCTCTTTGCCGACCTGGGCAACATGTACATCCGGATGGGGCTGGTGGCGCTGGTGTGGCTGGGCCTGCTGGGGGGGATTGACGACTGGATCAAGCTCTCGCCGGGCCTGGGCGACGGCTCGCGCGACGGGCTGAAGATGTACCAGAAGCTGCTGTTCCAGATCGGCCTGGCGGTCCTGCTGGCGATCTTCATGTACCTGTACGGCTCAAAGAGCGTGGTCATCGACCAGACCGGACAACTGAAGAACCCCGCACACAGCTTCTGCTTTCCGTTCCGGGCCGAGTCGATCCCGCTGTCGCTGGGGGCCTACATCGTGATCACCGCGGTGACGATGGTGGGCTCGTCAAACGCGGTGAACCTGACCGACGGCATGGACGGGCTGGCGCCGGGGTGCGTGATGATCTGCTCGGGCGTGTTCCTGATCCTCTCCGAGGTCGTGGGCGTGACGGACTGGGCCCTGCTGTTTCACTACATTCCGGTCGCCGGGTCGGCCGAGATGACCGTCCTGTGCGCCGCGATATTCGGTTCGTGCCTCGGTTTCCTGTGGTATAACGCCCACCCGGCCGAGGTGTTCATGGGCGATACCGGCTCGCTGCCGCTGGGCGGACTGCTCGGCTACATTGCCGTCGTGACGCGAATGGAACTGCTGCTCGCGCTGGCCGGCGGGGTCTTCGTGATGGAGGCCGTCAGCGTCCTGCTCCAGGTGGGCTACTCCAAGATGACGAAGAAGCCGGGCGAACTGCGGGGCAAGTACCTGTTCCGCACCGCGCCGGTCCACCATCACTTCCACCTGGCCGGCTGGGCCGAAACGAAGGTGGTCACGCGGTTCTGGATATTGGCCGTCGTTTTCGGAGCGTTGGCCCTGGCGACGTTGAAACTCAGGTGAGCGACCTGACAGGCAGGAGTTGAGGTGTGAGCGAGACAACCGTGCGATTGAGTCTGCGAGACAACACCACGGGGCAGGGCCTCGTGCTGACCGCCCTGGCCCTGCTGGCCGTCGGCGTGGTCATGGTCTCCAGTTCGCTGGTATCCGTGGGGACCTCCAGCGCCTGGTACGCGCGGGCGGACTTCAGGCACATCGTCTTTGCCGCCCTCGCCGCTACCGTCGTCCTGGTGCTCTGGCGCGTGGGATACCGCTGGCTCAACGCGGGGGAGAACTTCCCGTGGATTGCGGCGATCCTGCTGGGCGTGGCGCTGGCGACCACGCCGCTGGTCTTCGTGCCCGGCCTCGGAAGGAGCGTCGGCGGATACTATCGATGGGTCCGCATCGGTCCGGAGGCTTACGGGATCGGCTTTCAGCCGTCCGAACTGGTCAAGCTGACGATGGTCGTCTTCCTCGCCGCCTGGCTGACCCGCCCGGATCGCGAGATGGACAGCTTCTGGCGGACGGTCCTGCCCGCGGCGGTTGTCATGGGCCTGTGCGTGGGGTCCGTCATCACGCAGGACCTCGGCACCGGCACGGTGATTGCCGTCGCCGCCTGCGTCACGATGCTTCTGGCCGGCGTGCGGTGGTACTACGTCGCGGGGATCGGCGTGTGGGGCGGCGTGGGGTTCTGGGCCATGCTGGCCTCGAGCCCGAGTCGATGGCAGCGCATCGAGGCGATGCTCGACCCGTGGAACGAGGCCAACCCGTGCGCGTACCAGTTGCGCCAGTCGCTGACGACGATCGGCACGGGGGGCTGGTGGGGCAAGGGGCTCGGCCAGGGGATGATGAAACGCGGCTTCCTGCCCGAAGACAGCACGGACTTCCTCTTCGCGACGATCTGCGAGGAGTGGGGCTTTATCGGCGGGGCGGTGTTGCTGGGGCTCGTGGGGGTCTGGCTGGTGCTGGCCAGCCATGCCGCCCGACGCGCCGGCGACCGGTTCGGGGCCGTGCTGGCCGGGTCGCTGGGCTTCCTGATCGCCCTGCAGGCGGCGATGCACGTGGCGGTCAACGTCGGTTGGATGCCCCCGACCGGCATCGGCATGCCCCTGGTCTCCGCCGGCGGGACGCGCCTGGTGCTGATGGCCTGCGCGGTGGCCCTGGTGGTCTCGGTAAGCTCCCGCCGCCACAGCGACAAGCCCTATCCGTCGCCCGCAGCGGAACTTACCGCAACATAGCCCGCGCGGGCGCCATCGCCCGGCTGAAGGCTGTCCCCACGCCCTGTCTCGCCCCGTGCTCAGCCAGACCCTCCAGCACGCACGAGGCCGCGGCCTAAGCGACGATCTCCCGGCCGAGGGGGTACGAGGCGTCTGCGGTCGCGGCACGCGGCTACGAGGCGGCTACGGGGCTTGGCCGCGGTGCGGACGGCCGCTTCTCCGTGGCGAGCGACGGGGCCATGCCGCCCCCAGCCAACCGGACCCACACAGTTCTTGTGAGAATAGTGCTTGACAGATCTGTGCTGATGCACTATACTAAGGGAGAAGTCGGTGCTCACAGTCCGATGCTCACCATATTGATTCGGACGGACGACAACACATAGAGGAGCAGCTCATGAACCGGAGCAAGTGGACACTCGCCCTTACGGCGACGACGGTTGCGGTATTGCTTACTGTTGGAACTTCCCAGGGCGCGACGATTCTGCTCGACGACCACTTCGACAACGGCGACCTGGCCACGGGCGGCACCAATGGCGGCTTTGTGGTTCGCACGAACACCGCCGGCGGCACGCCGACCGTGGTTGAGGCAGGTACCGATGCGAGCATGACGACCAACGGAGGCAATGACAACACGGGAATCGTCAGCGACAACTCGCTCGACCTGGCCGCCCAGTCTGCGGGGTTCAGCGCGACGTTTGTCATCACGAGCATTTCTGCAGATCCCAACAACAACGGCATGTTCGTTGGGATTCAGACCCAGAAGTCGGGCTTCTTCCGGGATTCGGGTCTCAAGAACTACGGCCTGGTGTTCTCCGGCAATGAGGGCAGAACCAGCAGCAGCGCCGGATTCGGGATGATTCGGGATGATATCGGCGGCGGGGGCGCCGCGACCATCTTCGACGATGACGACCTGGAGTTGGCTTCACTGCGCGACGGATTCACCGCGACGATCACGGCCACCCCGACCGGCTGGTCGTACGAGATCACCGGCGTCAACGACACCGGCGGCACGCCGACGACGTTCAGCGGCGCCGGCACGTGGGTCGGCTCGGGCGAGGACGCCTCGTTCTACACCGACCAGTTCGACAACGCCGACCACGCCAGCGTCTGGACGCAGCGGGGTGGCGGCGGGTCGAACATCACCACCGCCATCGACCGCGTCACCGTCTCGGTGATTCCCGAACCGGCGACGCTTGTCCTGCTCCTCGCGGGCGCCGCGGGGGCGGTCTTCCGCAAGAGAAGCGCCTGAGATGCACTCCAAAGCCCCATGACGGCGTCATGGGGATCCGTCCGATGCAGTCGGGGGGGCGTCGTCCAACCGGGCGCAAGACCTCTCTCCGCGCGTCGGTTGCAGGAATTCGTCATATCTGGTATCTATGCTCCGACTAATCGGTCCGTCGCGGCCGACGCGCGGACAGCACAGAAAGGACCTCCCCGTGAGCATTGAACTTCGCAGTGATTGTGACTACGCCCTGATCGTCCCGACCTCCATAGGCGTTCGCCTGACGCCCGTCAACCGTCAGGCGATGCACTGCAGCGACACGTTTGTCATGCAGGCCACCAGCGCCGAGTCGAACGTCGCGTCGGTGGCGTCGTATCTCGGCCTGCCGGTCAAGATCCTCACCACGTTCGTCAAGGGCAGCCCGATTGCTCGCTTCATCAAGGACAACCTGGCCAGCCGGCACATGGACGTCGAGGGCAAGGACGTGGACCAGGGCGGCCCGTGGGGCTATCGCCACCAGTTCAACCTTGCCGACAGCGGCTTCGGCTCGCGCGGGCCCCGCGTGCACAACGATCGCGCCGGCGAGGTCGGGCGGACGCTGAACGTCAACGACTTCGATCTCGAGCGGATCTTCGGCGACCAGGGCGTCCAGGTGGTGCACCTGTCGGGGCTGATCGCCGCGATGTCGCCGGAGACGGGCACCTTTTGCCTGGAACTGGCCCGGGCGGCGAAGGCCCACGGCACGCGGATCTCGTTCGACCTGAACCACCGCGCGTCGTTCTGGGCCGGGCGGGAGGCCGAACTGAGCGCGATCTTCCAGGAAATCGCCAGCGTCTCGGACATCCTGATCGGCAACGAGGAGGACTTCCAACTGTGCTTGGGCCTGGAAGGGCCCGAGGCGGGGGGCAAGGACTTGGCGGCCAAGATCGACGGGTTCAAGGGCATGATCGACCGGACGCGGGAAGCGTACCCGGAAGCCTCGGTCTTCGCCACGACGCTGCGGGAGGTCGTCAATACCAACTGCCACAACTGGGGCGCCATCCTGTGGGCCGGCGGCCAGTGGCACGTCGTCGAGCCGCGCCCGATCACCGTGATGGACCGCATCGGCGGGGGCGACGGGTTCGTCGGCGGGATGCTCTACGCGATCCTGAGAGGCTGGGAAGCCGACAAGTGGGTCCAGTTCGGCTGGGCCAGCGGCGCGCTGGTCACCACGCAGTTGATGGACTACGCCCAGCCCGCCGACGAAGAGCAGATCTGGAGCATCTGGCAAGGCAACGCCCGCGTGCGACGATAGGTTGGCAGACACTGGGATGATGTGCGGGCACGTCTTGCCGCATTCGCTTCCTACGATTTGTCAGTCTTGCCCCGTTCGTCCGTATCGTCGGGCGCCATTGGCTGTTTCACACCGGGTTCGAGTATTCTGGGCTTCCCCGCCGTTCCCCGTAACGCTCGCAAGCCTACACGGGCGAATCCACCGTAGAGGCATATGCAGGCTACGTAAGCGATGACGCATGCATGGTGTCGATACTCGTCCGGTACCCAGAAGTTCCACCAGCTACGAATCAGCATGCGCCGCCCGGCGAGTATTTCACGTGCTGACATGACGATACCGCCAATACACCCCAGGCCGAACAGGGCCCCGATCGCCAGCGCAACAATCGCCCATCGCCGCGACCACCCGGGTGTCCAGATGCATCCGCAGTCTCTGCATTTGGGCTCGCCCGAGAAGGATATCCACAGCTTCTCGACCCGAGCGGTGTCGTTGCTGCCGCAGTGGGGGCATTGCGTGTAGTTCCCCCTCAATTCGACTGCGGGTTCAGGCAGTTGAACGCCCGAAGTGTTCGTTTCCTGGGTGGGATTCTCAGCACTCGTCATTGCTCTACTTGACCAGTTGAAGTTCTCGGGCCTCATCGATCAAGGGCCACCTTGTGATCTGCTCAGATTTCGTTTGGTATGATCGAACGCGTTCCATACGATATGTGCAGACAGGAACTTGCCTATGCCTATCGTCCGTGTGTATGTTGATACATCCGTCTTCGGCGGGACTCAGGATGAGGAGTTCGCCGAACCGAGTCGACGTTTCTTCCAGCATGTTCATGACGGCGAGTTCTCCGTACTGATCTCTCAGGTGTCCCTGGACGAGTTGTCCCTGGCACCGGAGGCTGTCAGGGGGATCCTGGAGAACCTGCCTGGGCAGCAGATCCATCGCATAGGGGTCACGGATGAGATCAAGGTATTGGCCGATGCGTATGTTGCCGCCGGCGCCATCGGGCAAGCGAACATCGACGACGCACTGCACGTTGCGGCGGCGACCGTGGCCCGAGCCGACGTGATTGTCAGTTGGAACTTCCGGCACATTGTGAACTTCCAACGCATTCGCCGTTTCAACGGCGTGAATCTGGCAAGCGGATATCCCATGCTGGACATCCGCAGCCCCCTGGAGATGGACTATGGGGACCAAGACGAAGACGTTTGACTGCATCGCGTTCAAGCGACAGGCTCAGAAGCGCCTGCGGGAGGAGTATGAAGCGCGAACCGGCGAGTTCGACTCCTATGTCGACTTCATCAACGCCAAGGTCCACGAGGACCAATGGGCTCGCGACATGTGGGAGAGATTCGCTCCCGCCGGCCCCGACCGCGCCGGTTAGTAGACTCAGCGACGGGGCATCGCCCCGCGTTGACCGCTCTACTTCAGTCGTCGGGAATCACCCGTTGGGCGTTGTTTGCTTCCGCGCTTGCCGTAGTCGCCGAAGGTCTGGCGGGCGCCGGAAGCCAGCTTGAGCATCCGGGCCACGACGTCCGGGTTCTTCGCTGCCACGTCCCGCGACTCGGCGATATCGGCTGACAGATCGAACAGGCGCGGGGCCTTCAGGTCGGTTATCCCCTTGTTCTTCTGCCACCAGGGGACCATCTCCTTCGTGCGAGGCAGGTGGAGCTTCCAGTGCTTCCAGAGGACCGCCTGCAGGTTGTCGCAATTGTAGTAGAAGAGCGCCTCGTGCGGGGACTTCGCACCGGGCTGCCCCGTCAGCAGCGGTCCGATGTCCTTGCCGTCGATCTCCCGTTTGGGCAGTTGGGCGCCTGCCAACTTCGCCAGCGTCGGCAGCAGGTCCATCGTGCACGCCAGTTCGTCGCACGTGCGCCCGGGCGGAATCGTACCCGGCCAGCGGACGATGCAGGGCTCCCGATGGCCGCCTTCCCATGAGGTGTACTTGCTTCCGGTCAGCTTGCCGGCGGATTGGTGTTGCTTGGCAAACTGCGGCGCGGGTCCGTTGTCGGACGTGAAGACGACAATCGTATTCTTGTCCAGGCCGAGCGTCTTGAGCGTGTCCAGTATCTCGCCCGTGGACCAGTCGATCTCCTCGATAACGTCCCCGTACGCGCCGGCCTTGCTCTTGCCCTTGAATCGCGGGTTGGGCACGAGAGGCAGGTGGGGGTAGGTGTGCGGGAGATAGATGAAGAATGGGGTGTCCTTCTTCCGTTTGATGAACTCGACGACCTTTGCTGTGTAGAGTCCGGTGAGTTTGCTCAGGTCTGTCTTCTTCCTGATGACCGTGCGCCCGTCCATGAAGACGGGGGAGTGGTGGAAGTTGAATGGCATGCCGTAGTACTCGTCGAACCCGTGGTTCATCGGGTGGAAGACCGGGTCCCCGCCGAGATGCCACTTGCCTACGCAGAGCGTCGAATAGCCCTTCGCCTTGAGGACTTCGGCTATCGTTATCTCGTCGGGGTGCAGCCCGAGATGCCTGTGCTGTTTGCGTTTCGGGCTGATCCCCATGTACAGCCCGCAGCGCTGGGGATAGCACCCGGTCAGCAGCGCCGCCCGGGAAGGCGTGCAGATACTCGCCATCGCGTAGAACTGCGTAAACCGCACTCCCTCGCTCGCCATCGCGTCAAGCCGCGGCGTCCTGATACGCTTCGACCCGTAACACCCCAGGTCCCCATACCCGAGATCATCGGCAAAGACGATGATGATATTGGGCGCCCGTTTCGCAGAGGCCCCCGGCGACAACGAGGCACCGGCCCCGCACGCGAGCAAGCCGCCTGCTCCAGCCAGAAAAGTCCGTCGATCCATTTTCGTCATCGCGAATCATCTCCTCGTCAGTCACATCATGGATCAATGGTAGCTTCCAGCAAGGCCCCCGTCGAGTGCGGCTGTTGCTCGGTCTCCGTGTTTCTCCGGAAGAAACGTCGCCCTGTCGGGCCGGTTTTCGGGAATGGGGGGCGGCGGTCCGGGGCGTTCCGCCAAGAGGCAAGCCGCTACGGGGAGAGCGAGACGGCCGATCAGGGCGTCGCGCGGAAGGGGAACGCATGCAGTTGTTTCGTACGCACACGTCTGTCGTGCGGAGTGAGGTCGGTGTCACATCTGGAAGATCGACTTGGTCATGTCGACCCACTTCCGCAGGCGCGTGCGGTCGCCGTTGATGGTGTAGACGTCGCGGTAGAGGATCTCGACGTTCAGGTCGCCGGCGGCGGCGTAGGTGTCCTTCATGTCCTTTTCCATCAGGTCCCAGTCCGGATGGGCGCCGCTGATGTAGGCGGGGACCGGCTTGCGGGAGAACACGTAGTTCTTGCCGAGCATCTCGGCGGTCTCGGCGAGCTTCGACCAGCCGGAGACGGAGACCGAGCGCAGGTTCGGCATCGCCTCCAGAATCGGCGCCAGCCGGTCGTCGACGCGTTCGCAGCAACCGTAGTAGAGCAGGCCGAACCGTTCGGCGAGCTTTGCCAGGTAGGGCAGGACGAAGTCCTGGTACATCGCGGGGGAGATGCTCTCGGCCTCCTGGGACTCGGCCCAGCCCCAGATATCCTTCAACGTCGCGGGGGTGTCGTTGGGTTCGGGCAGGTCCGAGACGTACCCGTACATTCGCGGCCCGGCCATCTGGTTGTCGGTGTTGGCCACCAGCAGGCCCTCGGCCTGGAGATACTCGAACAGGGCGATCCGGTCTTCCAGCATGTAGGCCATCAGTTCGTGCAGGGCCTCGGGCTCGTCATAGACCCAGTAGAGCAACCGGTCATTGCCGAGAAACCGGTAAAGTTGCCACGTTAACCCGAAGAAGAAGTTCCCGTTGAACCCCGTATCGCCGTACTCGTCGATGCCGAACTCGTAGATGAACGGGTCGATATTGCCCACCTTGATCGGCAGGATGTCGCCCATGGCGTCTTCGAGCATCCCCTTGAACCGCAGCGTCCGCTCGCGATCGACGGCGAGGGTGCGCTTGCGGAGTTTCTTGATGTCGTCGGGGGTGGCAATGGGGAAGCTGAAGCTGTAGGCGATGGAGGAGGCGTCGGGTTTGTGTGGAGAGTGGACCTCCACCGGCACGCCGTAGTCGGAGAATCGCATCCGCCACCCGATCCGGTACCACGGCTCGACGACGATGTCGTCGCCGAGTTCTTCCGCGTGGCGCAGTTTGATTCGCATGGACTGCTCGACCACCCGCAGGAACGGGTCCTCGCAGAGCAGTTCGCGTTCGGCAACGAAGCCGTCGATCCAGTCGGATTCGAACAGGATCACGGGGCGCTCGGCTTTCAGGTCGTGAACCGCTTTCCACAGCCGCTTGCGCTCGTCCATCACGGGCAGGGCCGCAAGCTCCATCCACCGGGCCGCCAACTCTCGCAGAACGCTTCGGTCACTCTGAGAAACCATCACAGTTCTCCTCGGATGCTCGGACAGAG
The DNA here is from genome assembly GCA_964625865.1 of uncultured Planctomycetaceae bacterium. Lineage (GTDB taxonomy): Bacteria > Planctomycetota > Phycisphaerae > SM23-33 > SM23-33 > CAZVEV01. The sequence goes on from CAZVEV010000033.1 coordinate 24,425, forward strand.
ATGCCGCACGATCACGTGCGCCATGGGCGCATGATAGTCCCCTGCCGGACGCCGGGCAACCGTGAATGGAGATCGTTCCAGTGCGGACCACCGGTTGTCCCGGCGCGCCGGGACGGAGTCGCCGGGAACGGAGGACAGGCGGATCCGGGGCGTCACGCCACGAGGCAAGCCGCTCCGGGGAGAGCGAGACGGACGATCAGGGCGTCGCGCAGGACAGGACGCGTGCACACACTTCACACGCGTGCGGATAGTGCGTTCCGTTTAGCGGCGGGGCAACGCCCCGCGAGGGCCACCCGACGATGCATGGTGCTCACCGCGCCTCAGGGCCCGCCCCCGGTGGCGGTTCGCTTCTCGAGTTTGCAGCGGACCTTCGGGGCGGCGCCCACCAGTTCGACGTCCAGGTCGGGAGGGAACTGGATCAGCACGTCCTTGGTCAGCCAGCTCTCGACAGCTTCGGTGTCGCCGTCGTTCATGGTGACATAGGCGTCTATCTTGGGCGTGCTGAGCCGCTCGAGGTCCTTCTGCGACCCCCGCACGGTGATGGTGGGCCACCACTCGGTTTCGGCGTCCTTGGGGCGGGTCAGGGTGAATCGCGACCAGATGCCGCCCGGCTCGCCCCACTTGGGCGGGGACAGCACGCGGACCTGGACGCGGAGCTGCTTGTCGGTGGTCAGCCCGGAGATCCGAAACTTGACGGTGACGGTCTTGGCCAGCGGCTGGATGTTGACGCCTTCGATCTCGCGACTGAGTGCGACCTTCAACTCGCCCACGCCTGCCACCGTGTCCACGCCGGCCAGGTCCGTCGCCACGGTGGCCACCGCGGGATCGCTCTGCTTGGCGAGGATGGCCTGCCATGAGGCCTCGCCCACGCGAATGGCGACCTGCGCGGGGATGATTTCCGGCGGCTCGGCCAGCGTTGCTCCGGTGTGCTCGAACTTGACGTTGACGGTCTTGACCATGAGCTTGTCCAGCTCGATGGGGAGGGTCGCCGGCGTGCAGGACCGCACGGTCAGGCCATTGGCTGCGATGCTCTTGTGGGTGGCCAGCAGGTCCGCGGTGCGGAGTTCATGCTTGCCGGCCTTCCGCCCGGCGGAGACGTCGAATGTCAAGATGTCCTGGTTGCCGTTGAGTTCGGTGGCGAACCGCTTCAGGGCGGGGCGATCGCCCTCGAGCGTGAAGTCCACTTGTACCGTCGGCGCCGAGGCGAGGAACAACTCCGACGATTCATCAGCCGCCAGCGACAGCGTGGCCCTGGAGACCAGTTCGGGCCGCACCACGCGGTATTCTATGACCTCCGGAAAGGCCGACAGGATGCTCAGGCGGGACTTGCTCAGGTTCAGGCCCTCATCAATGACGCTGGCGGTTCGGAGGTAGTTCGTGCTGTCCAGTTCGCCCACCTTGGATACGTCATAGACGACAACCGTCGGGGACTGGCCGTCGCCGGGGACGAGCTTGTCGACCGCGTTACGGTTGCCCTGGACCCGAAGGGTGATCTCGTGTGAGTCGGCGCTCTTGAGCACTCGCGAATCGCTCTGGCCGGTCGTCAGGCGCACGGTGACCACCAGCTCCCGGTCGGTGGTGAACTCCTGGTCGGCATACGTCCAGACAAGGATGGTGATGATGGCGACCCACGAGAACGTGTACAGGCTGTTGAGCCACCACCGCCTGCTGAACCGTCGTTTGCTTCGGGTGTCAAACGGTCCGCTCATGTAGAGGTCCCTCCCGAATCATGCCTCTCCTTCCGCTTCCACAGGCCCTTGGGTGCCAGAAGGGACATCAGCACGTCGCCCAACGTGTCGAGCCCCAGCCCCAGGTAGAGCTGCCCCTCGCACGCCAGCGATACGCGCCCGGTCTCTTCGCTGACGACCAGGACGGCGGCGTCGGTTTCCTGCGCCAGACCCAGCGCCGCGCGATGGCGGCTGCCCAGCGAGGCGTCGACCTCTTCGCTCTCGGCCAGCGGGAACTGGCAGCCGGCGGCGGCGATGCGCCCGTTGCGAACGATTACGCCCATGTCGTGCAGCGAGCTGCCCGGGTAGAAGATCGTGTTCAACAGGCTCGGCGTCAATTTGGCGTCCAGCGCCGTTCCCGCACGCAGCAGGGCCCCGAGGCCGACGGACCGCTCGACGGCAATCACGGCGCCGATTTTGTTCCGCGACAAGTAGGCCGCCGAATCCACCAGGGCGCGCGTCACGTCCTGGGCCTGCCATCGCACCGAGCGGAAGAACCTGGCCTGGCCGATCTGGATCAGCGCGCGGCGAAGCTCGGGCTGGAACGCGACCACGGTGGCCACCGACACCAGCAGCAGGAACTTGCCGTACAGGAACTGCATTCGCTGCCATTCCAGGGATCGCGGCAGCATGAGGATGACGACGTAGACCGCCGCAAGCACCAGCGCCACGCCCTTGATCAACCTCGCCCCGCGCGTGCCCCGCAGGAACCGCATGATCAGCCACACCACCAGCCCGATAAGGATCAGCTCGACCGCGACGACGATCGGCTCGTACGTCCTGACCCGCTCGAACCAGATTGTGATGGCCTTGATCAGTTCGCTCATCGTTCTCGTCGGCGCACAGGAAACCCGCCCGCCACTCCATCGTATCAGTACTCATCGGCCGATGGCCTGTTCCTACTTGACACCGAAGGGGCTCGAAACGCAAGGGAAAGCCGGTTTTCAGGCGAAAAAGGCGGTGCCACGGTCCTATGCGCAACAGAGGGCCGTGTGGAAGACGCCGCCTTGGTTGGGTTCGACATGGCGCGGGTGCCGTAGTTTGACGCGAAGCGGCAACCACGTATCGCCGGACTGCCCCGGCGTGGTTGCCGCTTCGCGTCCGGTCCGCAACGGATGTTAGCGGCCCGCGCGGTCGATAGCGGTGGCGACACTCAGTGCCTGGGCCAGGGCCCGCACGTCATGGACGCGGAAGATGCTCGCGCCGCGCCGGTACGTCGCCAGGCACGCCGCCACCGTGCCCGCACCGCGCTGCTGCGGATCGGACTCGCCCGTCAACTCGCCGATGAACCGCTTGCGCGACGGGCCTATCAGCACGGGACATTCCAGCGTGGTCAGCTCGCCCACGCCGGCCAGCAACGCCAGGTTGTGCTCCAGCAACTTGCCGAACCCGATCCCCGGGTCCACGATGCACCGCTCCCATGCCACCCCCGCCGCGATTGCCGCCTCCGCCCGCTCGGCCAGGAAACCGCGGACCTCGGCCACCACGTCATCGTAGTGTGGCGCCGACTGCATCGTTTTGGGCTGGCCCAGCATGTGCATCAGCACCACCGGGGCGCCGCGGTCAGCGGCCAGCGAGAGGATCTCCGGGTCCTCCCGCCCGGCTGAGACGTCATTGACGATCGCCGCCCCCGCATCCAGGGCGAACTCGGCCACCGCGCTGCTGGTGGTGTCGATGCTCACCATCGCCTCGCCGGCCACTGCGGGAACGATCTCCCGCAGGCGGGCGATCTGGTCGTCTGCGCTGACGCGGTCGGACCCCGGTCGCGTCGACTCGGCGCCGATGTCGATCACGTCCGCCCCGTCGTCTACCATCTGCTTCGCGCGGGCCCGCGCCGCGGCCGGGTCCACGAACTCCCCGCCGTCGGAGAAGCTGTCGGGCGTAACGTTCAGCACGCCCATAATCACCGCCCGCCCGGTGCGAGGCGAGTTCAGGATCTCATCAATTGTGATGCCCATGGCGACCATACATACCCCTGCCGGCCAGACGCGTCAACACCACGCGATGGCGTGGGGCTGGGCCGACAGGTAAGATCAGACCACCTGATGGTGCCAAAAGGAGCGTGAAGGTGAACAAGGTTCGGGTGGTTTCACTGATGGCGGTCGCGGTCATTTCCACCGCGACCGCGCCGTGCCGGGGCGGCGAGAAACCGGGCCTGACCGTTTCGGCCGACGGCACGCTGATGCGGGGCGGCAAGCCGTTTCGGGGGATCGGCGTCAACTGCTTCCCCTTGTTTGGCCGCCTGCTGAACGACGCAAAGGACATCCGCTACGAGGCGGGCCTCAAGACGCTCGGACGGCGGGGCATTCCGTTCGTGCGGTTCATGTGCGGCGGCTTCTGGCCGCGGGACAACGCGCTGTACACGACCGACAAGGCCGAGTATTTCCGGCGGCTGGACCTGGTCGTCAAGTCGGCCGAGCGGCATGGCGTTGGGCTTGTTCCCAGCCTCTTCTGGCACATGTCGACCGTGCCCGACCAAGTCGGCGAGCCGTGCGACCAGTGGGGCAACCCCAAGAGCAAGGTGCACGCATTCATGCGGACGTATGTCCGCGAGGTCGTCACGCGCTACCGCACGTCGCCCGCGATCTGGGGTTGGGAGTTCGGCAATGAATACAACCTGCCCGCCGACCTGCCCAACGCCGCCAAACACCGCCCTGTGTGCTGGCCGACGCTGGGCACGCCTGCGACGCGGTCGGCCCGGGACGACCTGACCCACGCGATGATGCGAACCGCAATCGCCGCGTTCGCCACTGAGGTCCGCCGCTACGACCCGCACCGGATCATCTCGTCGGGCAACTCGATTCCCAGGTCCTCGGCGTGGCACCAGCAGACGGGGAAGTCCTGGCGCACCGACACTCCCGCCCAGCAGGCCGAGGTGCTCCGCAGCGATAATCCCGATCCGTGCGACGTGATCTCGATCCACGTCTACACCGATGCGAACAAGCGCCTTACCGCCGCCGCCCGGACCGCCGCTGCGACGCGGAAGCCGCTGTTCATCGGCGAGTTCGGCGTTGAAGGCCCCACTACCGACGCGACGCGAAAGCGCTTCGCCGAACTTGTCCAAGCCCTCGAACGCAGCAACGTGCCGCTAGCCGCCCTGTGGGTCTTCGACCACACACCCCAGAAGACCTGGAACGTGACGGATACCAACACGCGGTCATATCAACTGGACCTGATCGTCGCCGCAAACAAGCGCATGGCGGCACGAGTCGGACAACCGACCCGTTGAAGTGACCAGTCCAATCAGAGCGCACAGAAGGGGCTGGCCACTTCAGTGGCCAGCAGCGGAGGCCCGCAGGGCTCCGCACGAGTAGAGCATCTGCGTCTCAATACGACGTCACTCCGCCTGCGCCCGTGACCAGTCATGGGCGAGACGCCCATGATACATTCCGCTACCGCTCGCGAATGATGATTCGGGACTCGGTGCGGCGCTCGGGACGATTCCGGTCGTGCAGCTGCACGCGGATGTTGTGCACGTACGGCCAGAACGCGTGCTTCTTCGTGGGCACCTGGCCGAAGAAGCCCGAGACGTAGATCTCCTCCGGCAGGCCCGACCAGTTGCGCTGGGCTCCGCGACGGGGCCGCCTGCGGCGGAAGTGCGTCGTGTCGTCGCGCGGCCAGGTGTTGCCCACGAACACGCGCTCCGCGTCGGTCTCGAACGTCCAGACCGTCCATCCGCCGGGCCGATCCGCCTGGGCCAGCGGGGACCGGGCGATCAGCGTGTCCGGCACGGAGTCGGCGTTGGTGTCGGCGTAGGCGACGTAGTAGAATGCCCCGCAGATCCCCGCTTCGGTATGGGCCATCGAGATACGGTACGTCCGCCTGCCTTTTCCCGGGGCCAGGGGCCAGACCTGCACGCGGTGGGGCAGCACGCCGGTGTCTTCCACGGGGCGAATCACGCCGGCCCCGCGCGGGATCTGTCCGGTCTGGTCCAGCCTGCCCGCCGCGGCGCCCGGAGGTCCGGGAGTCTTGCCCGCCAGCAGGTCGGCGAGGTACTTCTCCGCCTGGGCGATAGTCCGGGCGCAGTTATCGGAGGCGATCTTGGCCTTCGTCAGGGCTTCGACGGCCGCTGCCTTGGCCTTCTGGTCGGCTGCGGTCTTCAGCGCCTCGGTCGCCTCGGCCTGGCGGGCGGCGTAACGCTTGGCCAGCCGGCGCAGCGTAATCAGCAGTCGCTCGGTGTTGACGATCTCCTGTCGTCTGGCGGAGAAAAAGGGGTCAGGAACCTTTTTTGTGCTCCTTGACGCGTCCGTTGCAGTAGGGCGTGGTGGAGAAAAAAGGTTCCTGACCCCTTTTTCTCCGCCGGGCGCCGGCTTGGGGCCCACCCACGCCTTGCCGTTCCACTTCAACTCCACCCGCACTGTGCGCCCGGTTCCGATCGATCGAATGGGCCGCCCGTGCGTCGACAGGATCTCCGCGCCGTGTCCCGTGCTCGCGATTCGCGTGATGCGCGTCACGCGGCCGATGCCCTCGTTGTCGGCCGGCACGCGCGACAGATCGCGCACGGTCCCGTTGGCGTAGGAGACCTGGAAGTAGACCACGGGGGCCGGCTCGGGGGGCGTCGGCGCGTCGGCCGTCGCGGGAGTCATCGCGGCCAGCAGGCCCAGGAGGATCACGGTTTGCAGCATGGCACGCATCGTCTTGCCTTTCCCGCCCCACACGGTCCGCCGGAGGGTCCGCCTGCGGCGCACACGGTGGGCGCGTTATCGCACATAGAAGCGCATCGGCATTGACGGGGGGTGACTTAATGCGATTGTGGTCCGCAGTTTCCTCTGGAAACCTGGGGACGCTACCCGGGCCTTGGTGTGAGGGGCTCGGGCCGGCGCGAGGTGGGACCTCAGCCGGGGGGTCTGGCATGCACGAGAGAGGCGGCCTGCGGGACGAACGGGGGGGGCAGCGGGGTTGTGGGCGTCTGACGTGAGAAAGGCGGCTAGCACGCCCGTATGGACGCGGCTGACAACATGACGTTTGACGGCGAGTATGCGTATGCCTACGACGCATGGAACCGCCTGGTCACCGTCGAGTGGGCCTATCGCGACCACGAGCAGACGGCCACCGTCGCGTAATTCGGGGGACACCTTACTAGAATTACTGATAGGGAACTTGATTCCGCGTGACGGTGCGTCGGTGGCCCGGGGGCGAGGGGTTTGGTTATGCGCGCCTGCGACGACGGGTCAGCACGCCCAGGCCGCCCAAGGCGAGAAGAACCATGGTCGCCGGTTCGGGCACGAGGGTTAGCGTCGAGGTGTTGGCGGTGTCGACGCGGGCAATCCACTTGCCGTTGATCTCGTCGTTGCCGCCGGGCGAAACCGTCGGCGTGCCTGTTGCGTTGACGCGCGTACCGTCAATGCCGAACGCCCAGTTGCCCGAAACCTTATTATTCAGGTTCGTAAAGTCGCCCGCGTCCATGGTAAGCATCCGGACTTCCGCCCCGATCGCCTGGAAATCAACCATCGGTAGTGAGCCGTTGGCCGTCTTGTTGGACGCGACCCCGTTCTCGTAGTCGTCGAACTGAATCGTTCCGGTCAGGCCATAGCTGCCCATCACGTTCACGGCCTGATTGCGGCCCACGATCTGGGCACCGGTGGCTTGCAGCGTGAGCGTACCGTCAATCTGCGCCGATGCGGGATTGGCGTTGAGCTTCACGCTACCGGCTGTCATCGTCAAGCTCGCTCCGCTTGCGATGTGCAGAGTGCCCGCGGGCGATGCTTCATCCAGGATCACGTTGCCGGTGGCCTTGACGACGTCGAACCCTGTCCCAATGGTGATCTGGTCATTCGTGCCCGGGACACCGTCCGGGTTCCAGTTTGCGAGAGTATCCCAATCGTCACCGCTGCCGAGGCCATCCCAGGTCTTGACCGCGGCCTGGAGTGTTGTCGTGGTGCAGAGAGCCAGAGCGGCAATCGTCAGCCCGCAGAGAAGTTGCCTTGCCATGTCATTACCTCCGTCTGAAAGAAACGGGGCGACCCGGCGATGGGCCGCCCCGTGGGGTGTCTGTGTTCTGATGGCGTCTATGCGCGTCTACGACGCCGACGCAGCCCCAGCAAGCCGACCGCGGCCAGCGCGAGGGTCGCCGGTTCCGGAACGCCCAGCGTGTAATAGCCGTCGGTGAACATGCTTCCGGAAAGCCCGGTGAAGTCCACGGTCGTGCCGGTCAACGTGCCGGTGGCCAACGACGAAAACGGGCCGCCGTCCGTCGAACTGAATAGCAGTTCGGTGAAGCCGGCGTTGGGTGATCCCAGTCCGCCGTCGGTCCAATCGAACGCCAGGTCGAGGGTTTCGTCGCCGTCGAAGTTGGTCACATCGAGGTACCAGACACGGTCCCACCGGTTCGCCAGTTCGGCATTGGTGACCGTGGCATGTCCGGCAAGCATCGAATCGTCCGCGTCCAGCCCGGCGGTGGCCTCGAAACCGAAGCCGGCGGCTCCGCTGCTGGTCACCGAACCGCCCGCCAGGTTCGCCACGCCGAAGAGATCCAGGTCGTAGTCGCCGTTGGCGGTTTCATCCCCGGCGTAGACGTCGCTGGAGATCACCGGCCGACCGGCGCCGCTGGTGGTCGACTTGTCGTATTTGGCCGCCAGGTAGTTGTCGATGACGATTCGCTCCGCGGCGTTCAGGGCGCGGTTGAAGATGGCCAACTCGCCGATGTCGCCGGCGAAGTTAGGGGCCCCGATGTTGCCTGAGCCCTGCGATTGGTCGCCGATATTCAGCACGCCGGTGCTGAAGTTGTGCGTGTTCCCGCCCGATCCGGAACCGTGCGACGTGCCGTCGATATACAAGCGGTAGTTGTTGATTCCGCTGCCGGGATAGACGTTCGTGAGGGTTCTCAGCGTATTGAGGCCGATGGCCGTGGTATAGGTCGGCGCGCCGCCGTTGAGACGGTTGACTGTTTTCGTGGCATTCTCGAACGAAAGATGCGAGTTGGACCGGTTGGCCTGGCCACCAAAGGAGGCGTCGCCCAGACCGAAGATCGAGCGATGGTGGTCGCCGGAGCCGAAGGTGCTCACCGAAAACGCGCCCACGGCAGTGAAGGCTGTGTCGCCCGAAAACGCAGTCTGCAGCGACGCGCTGTCCGACGTGGAGAGCACCTGATTGGTGGCCGTCGTGTAGCGGACGACCGGCTGGGAATTGAAGATGTTCGTCTTGAACGTCGGTCGCGTGGCTCCCGCCCCGGTTGCCGTGCGGCCCGTATTTCCGCTGCTGTCGGTCCACGAGGAAACCACAGTGCCGTCCGCCAGGCCGATCGTGTCGGCCAGAAACCAATACTCCAGATTCGACGAACCGTCGGTCAGACCAATGCCGCCCGGTCCTGTGCCGCCGGTGAGGGGAGCGGCCGACGCGACCAGCGGGGTGACAAGCCCAACGGCAACAACAGTGCTGAGAAGGATGCGTGACATTTTTTCACCTGACCTTTGCTCAGGGGGTGTTACGTAATACGGTCGTCAAGAAAACCTCGTATCATCGCCTCCGCCGACGCAGTCCCAGCAGGCCGACGGCAACCAGGGCGAGGGTGGTCGGCTCGGGGATGATATCCAATCGCGGCGGGCTGCCGGTTGTCCGGTCCAGGAACGTCGAGTTGCCCCCGGTCGTCAGCCGGATCACCACCAGGGTGGCCACGTCGTTCGTGTCGGCCTGGATGAAGGACAGAAGGGCCGCGTTGCTGAGGCTGATCGTATCGCCGGCGCTCACGCTGTTGGCATCGCCGAGCTGGGTGAGCTTGGTGTCATCGACCAGGTCGGCGCTGCCGTCGTAAACAACGCCGGCGCCGGGGTCGTAGTTGACGCTGCCCTCGATGAACACTTCGTCATTGGCCGTGCCGTCCGGCACGCCGAAGATCCGGTAGTCATACGTCCCCTGAAACTGGACAACCGTGTCCGAGTTTGCGGTGAGCATGAACGTAACCGACGTCACGCCAGGGCCGAACAGCGACGAGTCGAAGCGGAACATCCCGTAGCGGTCGGTCGAGTTGTTCGTGGACTGCTTGATGTGGATGCCGTTCTCGACGGTCGGTCCCCGTCTAACGCTGTGGTCCTGCGATGCGACGATAATCGCGGCCGACGCCGCCTGCGCGCAGGTCACGACAGACAGCCCTATAACCAACGCTCTGAGCATTCTGGAACTCATCGTAGTTTGCTCCCTATTGTCACTGATACGACACCTGATTCTGCGTGAGGGTGCGTCTGTGGCCCGGGGGTGAGGGGTTTGGGGAGAGGCCGAGCGTTCGGCGCTCGCGTGATCCTCT
>CAZVEV010000034.1:0-15965 GCA_964625865.1 uncultured Planctomycetaceae bacterium
CCCCCTGGCACGCACGAGGCCGCGGCCTGAGCGACGATCTCCCGGCCGACGGGGTAACCCCAGGGTACGGGCGCGGCACGCGGCTACGGGGCGTTTACGGGGCTTGGCCGGGACGCTGAGCGCCCGGCGCCCTGTGGTCTTGCTTCTGTTCCATTCCGTATTACAGTACAGGGACGAACGCAGCGCCGATCACCACGTGATATCACGGCCCCTGCGACGCCACCGAATGCTGTTCGGTGTTCCATACAGCAGGAATACCGTTCCGGACAGAGTGCGAGATGACTCAAGACGATACGACAGGAGCCCATCCTATGAGACCTGCCCTGACACGACGAGATGCCCTGAAACTGGGAACTGCCGCCCTCGCCGTTCCAACGATCCTGCCGGCGCGGATGTTCGGCAAGGCCGCGCCGTCCAGACGCGTCAGGGTCGGCGTGATCGGCACGGGGGGCAAGGCCTGGGGCGGGGCCCATAACCTCAAGGGCCCGGGCCAATGCGACATCGTCGCGCTGGCCGATCCGAATACGCCCAACATGGCACGGTACGCCAAGGCATTCAAAGTTCCGGCCAATCGCTGCTTCAGCGACTTCCGCAAGCTGCTGGCCCTGAAGGACGTCGAGGCCGTCCTGATCGCCACGCCGGATCACTGGCACGTGCTGTGCGCCAAGGCGGCCGCCGAGGCGGGAAAGCATGTCTATTGCGAAAAGCCCCTGAGCAACACGATTGCCGAGGGCCGATCGCTGGTCAACGCGATCGACAAAGCCGGCGTGGTCTTCCAGCACGGCACGCAGTTGAAGTCCGCCATCGGCAGCCGCCGCGTCTGCGGGCTCGTCCGCAACGGGTATATCGGCAAGGTCACGAAGGTCACCATCGGCTCGCCCCCGGGGCACGCGACGGGCAACCACGCGCCGCAGTCCGTCCCGTCATCTTTGGACTGGGACATGTGGGTCGGCCCCGCGCCGATGATCGACTATCGCCCGATCATCGTGGGCGGCATCCCGAAGCGCGGGCTGCGCGGGTGGTACTTCGTCGACCGATTCTCGCTGGCCGGCTGGGTTGCGGGGTACGGTGTGCACGACATCGACCTGGCTCAGTGGGGGCTCGGCCTCGAACGGACCGGCCCGGTGTCCATCGAGGGGCGGGGCACGTTCCCCACCAGCGGCCTGTTCAACACCGTGCTGGACTACGAACTGGCCTTCACCTACGCCGACGGCCGCAAGATCATCATGACCGACACGTCCAAGAACCGCCACGGTGTGACGTTCCACGCGGAAAACGGCAAAGACTGGCTGTTCTGCCGAGGCGGGATGAAAGCCAGTAACCGGGAGATGCTCCGAGCCAAGCACAAACCCGGCGATACGGAACTGTACGTATCCAACCAGCACGAGAAGAACTTCGCCGACTGTGTCCGCGCCGGCAGCACCAAGACCATCACGCCGATCGAAGTCGCCCATCGCTCCACCAGCGTCTGCCTTCTCGGCGGGATCTGCCTCAAGCTCGGGCGCAAGCTGCAATGGGATCCCAAGGCCGAGAAGTTCGTCAACGACGACGAAGCCAACAAGATGCTCAGCTATCCCATGCGAAAGCCCTGGAGCCTGTAACCGGTAGGGCGTGCAACGAGTTGCACGCCCTACGATCTGTAGAACGATCGACACGGGAGAACACACATGGCCGACAGGACCTTCGGCGTGCTGATTATCGGGGCCGGCTGGGTCTCGACCCAACACATCGCGGCCTACTGCCGCAACCCCCACGCGGAAGTGCGCGCCATCTGCGACATCAACCTGGACACTGCACAGCAGCGGGCGGCCGAGGCGGGCCTGGCCGACGTTGCGTTGTACGACAACGTCGCCGATGCGCTGACCCATGACGGAATCGACGCGGTGTCGATCTGCACGCCGCAGCACGTCCATTGTGAGAACGCCGTCGCCGCCGCCCGGGCGGGCAAGCACATGATTGTCGAGAAGCCGGTGGCCAACTCGCTGGCCGAGATGCGGCAGATGCGCGACGCGGTCAACGCTGCCGGCGTCAAGACCGTCGCCGGCTTCGTCCTGCGATGGAATCCGCTGTTCCAGAGCATCAAGCGACTGATCGCCGACGGGACGCTGGGCGAGGTGTTCTACGTGGAGGCCGACTACCAGTCCTACAACAGCGCCTGGTGGGGCGGCTGGGAGCAGGGGCGGCGGATCGACATGTCGCACAGCGCGATGGCTGTCGCCGGCTGCCACGCCGTCGATGCCCTGCGCTGGTTTGCCGGCCGCGGCGAGACCGAGCCGGCCGACCCGGTTGAGGTCTTCGCATACGCCGGCGGCAAGCGCAAGGGCAAGACCCTCCAGTACAATCCCGTTGCGAATGAGTGGTCGGACCAGCCGCCGATGGAGTATGACGGCCTCGAGGTCGCCCTCGTGCGTTTTGCCAACGGCGCGATGGGCAAGGTCTCGGTTAACTTCGAGGGCATACAGCCCTACACGTTCCCGCTGAGCGTCTTCGGCGATCGCGGGACGGTCAAGAACAACCGCCTGTTCGCCCCGCAATCGCCCGACGAGACGGACTGGCGCGAGATTCCGGGCATCTGCCCCGACTCGTCGGACGTGACGCATCACCCGTTCCAGGGCGAGATCGATCACTTCATTCAGTGTCTCCAGGACGACGTCGAGTCGCACTGCAACCTCGCCGACGCGATCAAGACCCACGAAGTCTTCTTCGCCGCCCACCAGTGCTACCAGACCAACCGCCCTGTCTCCCTTCCGCTGCCCTGAGTAACCGGCAGGGCGTGCAACTTGTTTTTCCGGCCCCTGTCTCGCTTGTCGTTACCCACATCTTCCAAGCAAGACGGTGGACGTAACAGGGGGTTTGGAAAGAGCGTTGGGCGTTAAGCAGATTCTGGTGCCGGTCCAGGCCGACAGCCCAACGGGCTGAGAGTCCTTTGGGCTCGTGGGGAGAGCGAAAGATGTGGGTAACGACAGGCCCTGTATCGAGCGGAGCGGGGCGTTTGGCCGAAAACGGCCCTGCGGGGGGAGGTCGGGACTGCGGGGGCGTGGGCACTATCTGGGGGCGACGCCGAGGCGGTGCTTGATGGTCATGGCGGCCCCGTCGCGGAGGATGCGGATGTCGATGATCTGGCCCGGGCGGCAGGACTGGACGGCGGCGGTCAGGTCGCGGGGCGATCGGACGGGGCGGCCGGCCAGGTGCGTGATGACGTCGCCGGCGGACAGCAGGGCGGTGCTGTGTGCGGCTGAGCCGGGCAGGAACCCGGCGACGCGGACGCCCCCGGCGGACCGGGCCATACGGATGCCCAGGTGGGCTGCCCGCGGCGTTCGTGGTTTCCATGCGGTCTTGCGGTCGGCCAGCCACTTGCGCCAGTCGGCGTCGATCTGCTTGATCGGCTTTCCCAGGACGGCGGACAAGGCCCGCGTCCCGTCGACATCCCTGGCGGCGCCGGTGCGGTGGGCGGCGTAGAACGCCTTGAGCTTGCCCCGCTGGTGGAGGTAGAGCATCACCTGGTGGGCCTGGCGGTAGCACAGGTCGGCGTCGGCGCCGAACGTCTTGGGCGTCATGGCGCACAGGTCGGCCAGCGTGTGGGCCGACCCGTCGGCCAGGGCGGCCCGCAACTCGGCCGGAACGCCGCGGTCGAGGACTTCGAGCGTCCTGCCCCGCAGTCGCGACTGCTGGTACAGCATGGCCAGGCCTTCGACGACCCAGATGGCATGGCGTCGGCCGACGGCGGCCTGGTCGTTGTGGTGCAGGGCGTGGATGAACTCGTGGACCAGCGTGGAGCCGTAGGTGATGCTGACCAGCGTGCGGCGGGCGGGCGTGTAGGCGCCCTGGGCCTTCGCGCGGGGCACGAGCGTGCGGTAGTCGTCGACGGTCGGCAGGATGACGGTAACGTTTCGCTGCAGGGGCAGGGGGAACAGTCCGTCGCGCTGGGCGTCATGGACGGCGGCCAGCAGGGCCGCCACGGTGGTCAGGGCCTTCGGATCGATGGCCGAGACGTACACGATATGCCGGCGGGCATCGATGCGTGTGGAGTATCCTGGCCCGAGGCGACTGGACCACTTGGCGGCGAGGGTGCGGGCCTCGGCGGCCAGGTCGAGTTTGGGCTGAGAGGTCGGGGGGGCCGCCGGCAGCCAGGCAGGCGCCAGCGCGGTGGCGACGGCGGCGGCGAGGACGCGATGGCGGCCCGGGGAGATCATGCGGCGGCCCCCGCGCTGTCGCTGTCTTCCGGGCCCCTGGCGGCCGGGCCGAAACACAGGCCCGCCAATGCGCCGGCGAGGATGCCTGCGGTGTAGACGATCACGTCGGTCGTGCTGACCCGTCGCGGGCCGGCGAAGAGCTGCGCCGTCTCGATTGCGACGGCGAAGACCACGCCCCAGCCGACGGCCCCGAGGAGCCTGCGGGGGCCGTCGGACGAGCGGAGCATCAGCAGGAGGTAGCCCACCGGGACCATCAGGGCCGCCTTCCACGCCGCGCCGAACAGCCAGGCCTGTCGCAGGTCGGTAAAGGGCACGAGCGTGACGCGCCAGGACTTGAGCTTGCGGTAGGTCTGCCCGAGACTGAGGGTCATGTCGAAGGGGAACAGGAGGCAGACGGCGACGAACAGGAGGTACGCCACCAGCGCCCGGGCCGCGACGCGATTGCCCGTTTTGGCATGCCAGACCTCCCGGGCCCGTTCCGTGACGCGCCGGCCGGACGAGAACCACAGGACCACTCCGATGGTCCCGCCGGACGTTTCGGCAAGGATGTCGCTCTGTGAGGTGACGCGGTAGAGCGAGTAGATCTGCACAAACTCCACTGCCGCCGCGAGCGCTGAAGCGGCCAGGATCACTGCGGCGCCGACAAGCCACTGGCCGCGGCGGCGGCCCTCGCGGGTCAGGGCGCCCATGGCCAGGAAGGTCAGCGGAATGAACAGGAGGATGTTGGCCCCGAGGTCAGACCACGATCGCAACGTGACATTGAGCGGATCGATCCGTGGAAACTGCTCGATGGCCTGATCGAGCGGGACGTGGATGAACTCGAAGGGCACGAGGCTTCCGCAGAGGGCGAAGGCCAGGTAGACCACGGTCAGGACGGCATAGGTGCGTCCGTGGTGCGTCGGCGGGGGCCCGGGATCGACGGGCGGGCCGGTCTCGCTGTCCGGCCGGGCCGGCCGTGCTGTCTGGAACGTCGGTTTCCGCACGATGGTTCGTGTCCTGATTTGCTGGTCCGGACCGCGTCGCCGGAGCCCGGCGGGGCGCTACTCCCCGGCGGCCTCGCGGTGGATCCGCAGTTGGCTGTGCGACGTCGTATCCGGCTCGTCGACGTCGTCGGGCTCCTCGCCGTCCTCGTCGGGACCCATCCAGCACGTCATCTCGTGGGCGGCCTTGTCCACCAACTTGCTGGTGATCTTGGTTTCCCCGGCGGCATAGGCCAGAAGCAACGTGTTGTCGCAAAGGATGTTGATTCGCCTGGGCGCCCCGCCGGTGGCGCCCTGGATCGCGTCGAAGGCCTTCCGGGTGAACTGGAGCGGGCAGCCTTCGTTGGCGGCGATGCGGCAGCGGTGGAGGATGTACTGGCCGGCCTGGACGGGATCAAGCACGTCGAGGTGAAAGGCCAGGGCGATTCTCTGCTGGAGCGACTCCCACTGCGTCTTGCGGAGCCGGCGGCGCAGTTCGGGCTGGCCGATCAGAACGAACTGCATCAGCCGCTTGCCCTCGGACGTGAAGTTCCACATCATGCGGACTTCCTCGAGCGCCTCGTCCCGCATGGACTGGACTTCGTCGAGGATCAGCAGGATGGTTCGGCCGCGGTCGTTGAGGCTGCGCAGGCGGCGTTCGAGTTTGACCACCAGGTCGCGCCGGTCGTCGTGGCGGTCAGTGGCCAGGCCGAGTTCATCGGCGGTCGCCCGGAGCAGTTCGGTCGCGGTATGGCAGGGATGGGCCAGCATGGCCAGCTTGACCGAGTTCTCCATCCGGTGAGCCAGCACCCGCGCCAGCAGCGTCTTGCCCGCGCCGACCTCGCCGGTGATCATCACCATGCCCTTGCGCTGCTCGATGCAGTAGGTCATGTTGGCCATCGCTTCGGCGTGGGAGGGGCTTTCGTAATAATACCGGTAATCGCACTCGGTGGAGAACGGGTATTCGCTCAGTTTGAAGAAATCCAAGTACATTAACTGCTACTTCATAACCGCGTTTCGTGAGCAGGCCCGTCTCAGGCCCGACCGCCCGTACCGTCAGCGAAAGCGGCAGGCATCTCTGCCTGTACGATTCGAGTATACCACACGTTCAACCATAATGCAGGACGAAACTTGAGAAGTTCGCCCGTCGTTCCGGGCCAACTCATTCATTCGTGCCCGGTACCCTCTCGGGAACCATGCCGACGTCCGTCTCCGGCTGCCGTTGCACTACCGCTTGGTCTTGTCCTTCGGCTTCTTCCGCTTTTTCGGCTCTCGCGGCTTGCTCGGGCCTTTGCCTGTGTACTTGCCGTCGTCCTTCTGGCTGCGCGGGGCGACCCACGCGTCGGTCATGATCTTGCTGATCTTCTTGACGATCTCGGGATGCTCGGCCGCCAGGTCGTTCTTCTCGCTGATGTCGCTGCTCAAGTCGTACAGCCTGATCTTCCCGGGCTTGCCGATGCCTTTCCACTTGCCCATCCGTACCGCATGCGACCCGGACGACCAGAAGAGATACTCGTGGATCTTCTGGGTCCCCTTGCCCAGCAACGTCGGGACGATGGACACCCCGTCGATGTCCTTGGGGACCTGGTCTGACACGCCGGCCAGCTCGGCCAGCGTGGGCATCACGTCGGGGAAGTACCACGGCAGGTCGCTGGTGGTGCCGGCCTTGATCTTCCCGGGCCAGCGGACGACCATCGGCACGCGAATGCCCCCCTCGTTCATGGACCGCTTGTGGCCCGTCATTTTGCCGCACGAGTTGTGGATACCGTCGAAGCGCTTGGCCGCCCCGTTGTCGGAGGTAAAAAAGACGATCGTGTTGTCGTCGATGCCCAGTTCCTTCAGCAGGTCGAGAATCTCGCCGACCTGCCTGTCCATCATGGAATCCATGGCCGCGGCGACCCTGGCAGGCTGGTTCCATGGCTTGTCCTTGTACAGCGCCCAGGCCGGCTCGTCTTCGGGAATCTGGTAGGCCGCGTGCGGGGGCGTCCACGGACAGTAGCAGAAGAACGGGCGGTCCTTGTTGGCCTTGATGAACTTGATCGTCTCGTCGTAGATCGCGTGGTGGGTGTATCGCCCGTTCAACTCAACCTTCACGCTGTTCCTGAACAGGTGCGTGTAGTACGTGTGGGCATGCCACTGGTTGTAGTACCCGAAGAACACGTCGAAGCCCTGGCGTTCGGCGGCCCCGTCTTTGCCCTGGTTGCCCAACCCCCACTTGCCGAACCCGCCCGTGGCATAGCCGGCCTTCTTGAGCACCTCGGCCACCGTGACGTCCTCGGGGCGAAGCGGGATCCCCCCGCTGTTGCCCCTGACGGGCGTGTGGCCCTTGTGGTAGCCGGTCATCAGCGTGCTGCGGGCCGGGGCGCAGACCGTATCGCCGGAGTAGCAGTCGGTGAACTTGACGCCCTGGGCGCGCATGGCGTCGATTCGCGGGGTCAGAATCGTCTTGCTGCCGAAACAGCCCAGGTCGTGATAGCCCATGTCGTCGACCATGATGAAGATGATGTTGGGCTTTCGGGCGGGGGTGGCTTGGGCGTTGGTGCGGCCGGGCAACGCAAGGGCCAAGGCGCCGGCGGCGGCGCCCTTCATGAACTGCCTGCGATCCAGTGCGGTCATGGTCGATAGCTCCTGTTCGGTGTTGAGTTCCTTGGCAAGTGTCTCGTCTTGCCTGTCCGGCCCGCCCACGGGGCGGACAACCAGTATCACGCGCCCGTGCGTAACAGTCAACTGGCCAACTGTCGTTGGCCGCTTGAGCGTTTGACCGAGGGCGGGCAATGATGTAAAAGAACTCGATCGACGGTATCGGAAACGATCTGCGAAGGGAGACAGGCGTGAATATCGGAATCGACTTCGACGGGACGGTCACTGCCGCGCCGGAGTTCTTCGCCGGGCTGACGCGGGCGTTCAGGCAGATGGGCCACAAGGTGTATGTGATTACCTATCGCGAGCCGATGATGGTGCAGGCTACCCGAGACCAACTGTCCGGCTGGGGGATCGAGTACGACGATATGTACCTGTGCGGCAATGCCGAGGACATGGGCCAGTGGAAGGCCAAGATCGCCGCCATGCTCGATCTCGACGTGATGTTCGACGACATGCCGCAGTCGCTGTGTCGCCTCGATCCCCACGTCAAGCGGTTCTGGCTGTGCGATCCGGGGCAGTACGACCTCGAAGCCATCGCCCGCGAGACGTGACCACCTGCCGGGCCGACAAGAGCGATCCGGGCCGACGTGTGGGGTTTGGCCTGGCCCATGGCCCCCCGGAGACGGCCTGCCGGGCGGTACGGGGAATGCCGGACGAAAATTTTTTTCTCAAATCCCTCTGTTTTTTCTCTTGCGAGATTCGGGCGTGTCGGCGATAATCTTAGCAGTGGAACGAGGAATGAAGTGACCCTAAGACCACAATGGAGTGCGTAGTAGAGTTCAGGGTAGGAGCCCGTCGCATTTTGCGGAACCTGTGATCTTGGGGTTGGGTCGTAAGAGACGTGAACATGTCCTCGTGATGCACGCTGTAATTCTGGGCGTATAGGCCCGTTTGTGGTACAGCGGAATTGTCAGTGCAGGAGTGCCAGTTGTTGCTTGGAGGCGCAACACGTTAGTGGCGACAGATCGGTCAAGTGGGCCTGGTGTGACACGGGGCCGTTGGGCACTCACGACAAGAGAAGACAAACCGAGCCAGCAGCGGATCTTGGCGGATGGTGCTGCTGGCCCGACGTGCCCAAGACGGCGGGCGCACCAATGCGTCCCGCCGTTGCGGGGTTACTTAATTGTAGGTTGGTTCGAATAGGAAAGGCAACTGGTTATTCCGAGAATTCTGAGCAGTTTGTGCTCATGACAGAAGACGCGGAATGACTTGGAGAGGACAGCATGCCGGAACCGACGACAGTCATTGCAGTAGGCACCGGCGTGATGGGCTTGAGTGCTCATCTGGCCAGGCGTTATTTCGATATGACCAAGGAAGTAGTTGATATCGTGCTCGGAACGATCGCATTCATCCTCATGCTTCCCCTGTTCGCCTTTTGTGCGGTGCTGGTGAAGCTGTCCGACCCGATCGGGCCGGTCTTCTACAAGCAGGTCCGCGTGGGCAGGGGCGGGCGTGAGTTCACGATGGTCAAGTTCCGAACCATGCGCAGCGACGCCGAGGCGATCAGCGGTGCCAAGTGGGCCGAGGATAACGACCCGCGAATCCTGTCGTGGTGCCGCTGGATGCGGATCAGCCACCTTGACGAACTGCCCCAGATTCTCAACGTGGTCAAGGGCGAGATGTCGCTGGTGGGTCCGAGGCCGGAGCGGCCGGAAATCCTGGCCGAACTCGAACAGACGTACCCGAACGTTCGCCAGCGACTGGCCGTCCGTCCGGGCATCACGGGTCTGGCCCAGATTCGTAACGGATATGACGCGACGGTTGAGGGCTTCCGGGCCAAGTTGGACAGCGACCTGGAGTACATCGAGACCCGTCGATGGCGCAATGAGATTCGAATCCTGCTTGCAACGCTCGGGAAGTTCTACGACAAGCAGGCGAACTGACGTAAGCTTGTACCCCGCGGCAAGAGGGCTGCGGGACGAGGAGAAACGCCTGGTGTGGATAGAGACGCCCGGCGGGAAAGGGCAGTGATGCCCGGAGGTTTGTTGTGGCTGTAAGAAGTAAAATGTTGATGATGGCGGCGCTGGGGACGGCAGTCGTGCTGGCTGTGTCGGGAACGGCACAGGCGGTCTCGGCGACCGTTGCGGTTGCCGGGAATACGACCGTCCGGTTTGGCGAAGGTACGGCCACCGACTGGGAAGTCAACGGCGTGGACCACCTCGAGGAGATTTCCTTCTGGTATCAGATCGGCGATGGAAGTGAAGAGCAGATCTGCGCTGGCGCGAGCGACTGGAATATCGGCTCGTACTCGGCTGCGCCAGTCTTCCTGGCCTGGGCCGATCAGTCGTGTGCGGACAGCGGACTGGACTTCGAGCTCTCGTATCTCATTACGGGGGCCACGCCGGGCACGCCGGTTTCGGATTTGCAGCCGGGCCTGACCATCAGCAACAGTGGGCCCAGGGAGGTCACTTTGCGGATCATCCAGCGCGTGAACCTTGACATCGGCGGCGATGCGGCCGGGGATTCAGCAAGCATCCTCAACGCCAACACGGTGGCCCAGAGCGACGGGGCGGTGCAGGTGGAAACGAGCCTGGTTCCGATGCCGGACAGCAGGACGATAGCTACCGGCGACGTGGCGTGGACACTTGAGTGGAACGAGACAATCGGGGCCGGCAGCACGGTCATCATTAGTGGTGACATGCGAATGTCGGCCTTGCAGATGCAGGGAACTGTGATCCCTGAGCCGCTGACGATGGTCAGCGTGGCCCTGTGCCTCGGTGGGATCGGGCAGTATGTCCGCCGACGGCGGAAGGCCGCATAACCGCTTTTACAATCGTATACTTATGTGAGACGTTTCTGAGGTCTTCAGGTCAGTGCTCGGCCTGCGGACTCATGGACGGGCCGGTGTGAGAGACCGGTCAGATGTGCTCAAGCTTTGTAGTAGATGGTAGATGTGGACTCGGCAGTAGCAGGGCCTGATTCCGCGGAGCCATGGCTGCCTGAAGAGGCAGAGCGAGGAGAGAAGGATGAAAACTGAATACGGCACGAACGCAAGACGGACCGTTGCTGTGGCCATATGTGCGTTGCTGGCGCTGTTTGCCGGGCGGACGCAGGCGGCCCTCGTGACGGTGACCAACGGAAACAGCGAGGCTGTTTACGATTCGGTCAGTGGCGGTCTGACGCAGTGGACTGTGGACGGTGTCCAGAACCTCGGTTTCGAGGGCCTCTGGATCGGCCTGCCCGGCCAGGCGGAAAGCCAGTTGGCTGTCGCCTCGGTCACGCCATTGGGCCCGAACAGGTTCCTGGCCAGCTACGCGTATGCCAGCGGCCCGGTCAGCCTGAGGGTGGACCTCACGGGCGTCCTGACCGGCGGCATACCCGGCAGCGGTGTCTCCGGCCTGACGGAGATGATTACCGTGACCAGTCCGACCGCCGCAAGCGTGCGCCTGTTGCAGTTCTGCGACTTCGGCGCGCTGCCCGGGCTGGAGATGGTCGAGATCGCCAACGACAACAGCCTGATCGAGTTGACCTCGGCCCACGACGGCGAGGTGGCGGCGACCCCCGGTGCCAGTCACCAGCAGATCGGCCCGGCGGTGGACCTGCTGGCCGGCCTGAACGACGGTGCGATGACCGTGCTGACCGACAACGTCGGACCGGTGATCGGCGAGGACCTGGCCTGGGTGTACCAGTGGGACCTCGAGTTGGTTGCGGACGAGGTGGCGATGATCAGCCGGCCGAAGGTTATTGGCCCGGCCCTGACGACGATCATCCCCGAGCCGTGCACGATGAGCGTGATGGCGCTGGCCTCGGCGGCCCTGTTGGCCCGACGGCGGCGCAAGGCATAAGTGGTGTCGAGAATGATGATCCTGACGCGAGACGAAGATCGAGACACAGCGGGCCCGAAGGGGCCCGAGAAAGGAAGTACCAAGACACGTGGCGGGAGCGGTCCCGCCGGATAATACACGTTAATGGTGGAGCTGGTAACTCCCCCGGGGATGGGGGGGCAGACAAGAAAGGACATGGAACGATAGAAGAAAGAACAAGACGGAAGACGGACAGGCAAAGTGATGAGTCGAGAACTTTTAGAAAAGGAAAGAAGGAAGACAGAACAATGAGAATAATGAAAGTATTGACAGTATTGAGTTTGGTTCTCGCGATCAGCGGGACGGCCGGCGCCATATCGATTGGGACCGGCGACATCAAGATCAAGTACGAGAACTGGGACGTAGGTCGGCTGTATGATAACGGTCAACCCGTCGCCACCACGGAAGCCCAATGCGATGCGCTTCTCGAGGACGGCGCACCGCAGGTTCTCCTGCCGGGCAGCTTCCAGCAGTCGGAAGACGGCTGGTTCGTCTTCAGGGTCACGAGCATCCAGCCCGGCGCTGGCGGCAGCAACCTGTGGAGTGACGGAAACGGCGGCAAGGAACTCGTGGGCATCGGCTACGGGATGCGCGATGTGGCGGCGTACGTGGGCCCGGCCGGGCAGACGTACATCTATGGCAAAGGCCTGACGATCGACGTGTACGAGCAGGATCACGGCCAGTTCGATCACACGCTGGGCCCCAACGCTCGCATCAATCATACCACGTATGCGAACATCGGCACGGCCGGTGGTGCGGCCGGCGCGAATCTGCTGGTCCGTCTCGAGACGATCGGGGCCGACCCCGATGACCCGGACGCACAGATCGATATGTACGTTCCGTCGATGCCCCTGATCAACCCGCAGGAAGACTGGGAGATCTCGTGGGAGTTCGACGGTGGCACCGGGCAAAGCATGATGTTCGCCGATGCCACCGCCGGTGTCTGGGGTGACGATAATCTCGGAAACGGCGAGTTGGTGGACGGGCCCTTCACGGATCCGGTCACCAGGGGAACACCCTTTGTAACGACGGACATCGCCGAAGCGATGATCAGAGCCCGGGTGGAAGCGAACCCGACCAACCTGGACTTCAGTGACAAGGACGATTGGTACTTCATCAGTGAGGATCCGATCAACACCACGCTCGCGATCCCCGAACCGCTGACGATGGTTGCCCTGTTCGGCAGCCTCGCCGGTCTCGGCGGGTACATCCGCAAGCGTCGCACGGCGTAGGTAGAACAA
Source organism: uncultured Planctomycetaceae bacterium (assembly GCA_964625865.1). GTDB lineage: Bacteria > Planctomycetota > Phycisphaerae > SM23-33 > SM23-33 > CAZVEV01. Next base: position 12,840 of record CAZVEV010000034.1, read on the forward strand.
GTGATGGGAGAGGTATCACCTTTCCCTGACGCAAGTTCAAGAAGTTCGTAGTCTGCCCGGGCGCAAAGGCGCCCGGGCAGGTCTGCGGGCTTTTTTTAATCTGAGGCCCCGCAATTGGCTCGCGAGCGGATTGACAGGTCACGCCTCGGGTTCATACTCGGCCATGAATGCTCCGCTGAGGCAGGGCAGTTCGCGGATCTTCCTGAGTCCTGGGATTCGATCCCGCCTTTTCCACAAGTCGCCTACTTTCCTGGCGACATAGTCCATCTGTCCGAATCGGTATCTTCGCATGGGCACGGCAAACCGTATCATCCGGGTTCCTCGTTGTTCCTGAGACGAAGAGATCATGTTCTCGCTGCCCATGATCCCCGATTCCAGGTAGAGTTGGACAAGGAAGGCCTTGACCGGATTGCTTTCGGCGGGAAGGTGTTCGTTCAACTGGTGGGCATCGATGAACACGCCATGCCCTCCCGACGGATGGACAACGGGCACGCCGCGCTGTTTCAGTCCTTTCCAGAGACGCTCTGATTTCGCGACCCGCCTGCGAACCCACTTGTCGTGTCGGAACCCGCGAATGAGAGCAGAGTTGAGGGCGGCCTTGGCCCGGACCGAGAGCCCGTCGCCCATGACCATCAGTGCGTCCTGAATTCGATAGCGCAGTTCATCGTCGTTTGTCGCGACGAATCCCCCGGTGTCAACGACGAAGTCCTTCGTGGCGCTCATTGTGCATCCGTCACTGTGCGAGCAGAACTCCAACACGATGTCCTTGAGGCTCTTGCGAGAGTAGCCTTGCTCCCGCGTTCGGATCAGCCAGGCGTTTTCCAGGACGCGGCAGGCATCGATGATCACCGGGATGCTGCTGTCGCGTGCGATCTGATGGACCTCGCGGATATTGGCCATGGACACCGGGTGTCCACCGGCGGCGTTCGTGCATGCCTCCACGTAGATGTAGGGGATTCGATCGGGCCCATGCTCCGAGATAACCTGGCGCAGTCGTTCCGTGTCCATATTGCCCTTGAACGGGGCGTCGTTGTCCCGGTCATAGGCCTCTTCCACGGGAATCTCGAGAAGTTCCGCCCCGGGCAGTTCCTGGTGATACCGCGTGGTGATGAAGAGCATATTGCATGGGACCACGGCGCCCGGCTGAAGGTCGTTTGCCTTGGCGAGGATCATCTCGGCCAGGCGGCCTTGAGCCACGGGGAAGATGTGCGTGTATCCGAAGTGCGTCTGGAGCGTATCCGACAGGGCGATGAAGGCGGCTTCGATGGAATCCCTGCTGCCAAACAAGGTCGCGGGCAGAGGGCCTTCCTTGAGGCTGTCAGTCACCATGTCGATGGTGATTAGCCGACTGGGCACGAGATCCGTATTGTACTTGCCCGCGGCGAGGATCTCTCGTCGCAGGCGCGAAGAGAACCGCACCAGCGGGTGGATAAGCCCGAAGCGATGGGCTGTGAGGAAGGCTCTGTCCGGCATGCGTGTTATGCCTTGTTCTGCGGGTCGGGTCGCGTGGGAATCCGGTGGGCAAAGGGGTCGTAACTGGCGAAATCGGGCGCCAGCGCCAACTCGCCCCAGCCGAGGAGGATCTTCATTATCTCAATGGCCATGAGCGTACATGTCAGCCACACCAGTGGTGCGAGAGTCGTGCCCTCGTTCTTCTCCTGGAGTCTCTGCCAGTCCGAGGGCTTGTAGTACTCGTCCACGCCAGGAATCCGCGGGATGACGTTCTGGAGGGTCAAGAGGGCAAGCTGTTGGGCTTCGGCAGCGGAGATGCTCGCGATCTCTCGCCCGATCGTAGGGTACTCGTACGCTTCTTCGAGCGTCGGCGTATCGCTTGTGAAGACGCGGACGTTTCCGAATACCGCCGCCCAGCCTTCCACCAGCGGAAGGCCCAACGCCCTTGCTGCTCTGGAAATGATGAGGCAGGGGATGACCGAATCGACGGACAGGGAGACGACGTTGACGCCATCGAGAAAGGCCTCGACGTTCTCTTCGGTCACCTCGAAATACTTGTCGGTCTTGACGTCCGGATTGATCTTCCGCAGGTACTCCTCGGTGACGTCGATCTTCCGCAGGCCGTCGGTATCCGAAAAGCAGAAGTTCTGGCGGTTCAAGTTCGTGGGCTCAAACGTGCCATGGTCCAGCAGCTTGAATGAACCGATCCCCAGGCGACAGAGCATCTCGCTGATGGGGCCACCCAGTCCACCGAGACCGGCGACGGCGACACACGACCGGCGAAGTGTCTCCTGCTGATCTTCCGAAAGCAAGCCCAGATTCCTGTTTGCCAAGCTATTGTAGGGTTCTGACCACATGATGGGTTCTCCTGTCGGTATCACGACTGATCTTCGTGGGAAACCCCGCGGCATCGGAAGCTCCCGCATAGGGTCTATCCCACAACGCTTGCGGATAGTGTTTGACGTCGGATCGCGTTGCCGGGCCACCGGGCTCGGTTGTGCATTTTCCACAGTATTCCGTCCATGGGTTCCGCGGGGACTCAGACATACTGGTTCTTCCTCTGGAAATCATGGGCCATGCCATAAGGAAACTCACGGTAGGGGATCATGCTTACCAGGGTCTCCACGCTCGCGCGGTCTCTGAGTCGCTCGGCAAGGGCATCGCCTTGGCCAGGCCCGGGGGACTTGTTCTCGCGTATCTGCACAAGCAGCCTGACCACGTTTGGAGCATTGACGAGCCTGAAGTTCCCCGTGATGATGTTGGCCAACTCGTGGTCGGCGTACAGGCACTCCTTGACGGATTCCACATAGACGTCTGTCCCGGAGTCGGAGCGAAACGGGGTGTACTTGCCCCAGATGATGCCCATCGGCAGGGCGAATGTGGGTATGAGGGCCTCCTGGCCGAAGTCCCTCAAGATGTCAGCCAGCCTGTTGTACGGCAGCATCTCAACGACGTCCTTGGTGTTGTACCGGATCATCGGCACCGTGAGTGACGGATCGAGCATTGTAACGACCAGTTCGCTTCTGTCGTCTGGCCCCGGCACGGTTTCCATGAACGTTCGGTGTGGGTAGTAGTGCATTATCGGCGGACAGATCGGCGTTTCCCGGCCATAGAGGGCCTTGCGGAACTCGATATCGACGTGCGCGAGTTGTCGAATCCTGATTGACTGAAGGC